>JACOTG010000226.1 GCA_016178505.1 Planctomycetota bacterium | reverse complement strand
GTGGCGCTTCTCGGGACGGTCGCGGCGTTCATCGTAACGCTCGGACTCGTCACGGGCTACCTCAAGAAGGATTCGCCCACTCTCGTCGTCGCTTTCCAGGGTGTGACGCAGGAGCGCCTCGCCGGCCTCGCCGCCGACGACCGGACGATCGTTCAGAAGGCGCTCGAGGGGGACCGGCTCGACGAATCGAACCGAAAGGTCCTCGAGGCCAAGGGGCTCTTGCGCGTCTACGAAGACCTCGCCGAGTTGAAGCTCGCGATGGCGGCCCGTCCCGCACAGGATCTCAAGTACACCGAGTTCGCGACGTGGATTCCGAGCTTCCGGATCAACTACATCATGGCGGTCGACGGCCTGTCGCTGCCGCTGGTGTTCTTGGCCGCGCTCCTCGGAGTGCTGTGCATCATCTACTCGTGGAACATCGAGAAGATGACGAAGGGGTACATGGCCCTCTTCCTGCTCCTGGAGACGGGGATCATCGGCGTGTTCTGTGCGCTCGACTTCTTCCTCTTCTACGTCTTCTGGGAGATCGTGCTCTTGCCGATGTACTTCCTCATCGGCGTGTGGGGCGGTCCGAGGCGCATCTACGCGGCGATCAAGTTCTTCATCTACACGCTCGTCGGCAGCGTCCTCATGCTTCTGGCATTGCTCGCCATGTATTTCCAGACCGATCCGCACACGTTCAATGTGCTCGCGCTGATGAAGGTCGCGCCAACGTATTCGGCCGCATTCCAGTGGTGGATTTTCGTGGCGCTCTTCATTGCGTTCGCGATCAAGGTGCCCGTCTTCCCGTTCCATACGTGGCTTCCCGACGCCCACGTCGAGGCACCCACTGCCGTGTCCGTGGTGCTCGCCGGCGTGCTGCTGAAGATGGGAGGCTACGGGCTCTTCCGATTCAGCTACACGCTTGCGCCTGCAGCGGCGGTGAGCGACACGGTGGTGACCGCGATGATCGTGCTCGGGCTCACGAACATGGTGTATGGCGCGCTGTGCGCGATGGCGCAGAAGGACTTCAAGAGCCTCGTCGCGTACTCGTCGATCAGCCACATGGGCTACGTGCTCCTCGGGCTCGCGGCGATGACCAATGCCGGCGTCCAGGGCGCCGCGTTGCAGATGTTCACTCACGGCATCTCTTCGGCGATGCTCTTCCTCCTCGTCGGCGTCATCTACGAGCGTGCGCACCATCGCGATCTCGCGCGATTCGGCGGGATCGGATTGCAGATGCCGTACTACACGGGCATCGCGATGATCGGGTTCTTTGCGTCGCTCGGCCTGCCGGGGCTTTCCGGGTTCTGGGGCGAGGCATTCGTGTTCCTCGGCGCCTGGAACAGCCACTTCATCCCCAGATGGGCGATCTACGTCAGCATCACGACGGTCGTCCTCACCGCGGCTTACCTGTTATGGACGATTCAGCGGGTCTATCTCGGTGAGATCAAGGACGAGCACTACAAGAGCTTCCCGGACGTGAACCTTCGCGAAGTGTTGGCGCTGGCGCCGCTCGGAATCCTCGCGATCGTCGTCGGCGTCTTCCCGAGCGTGATCCTCGACTACTTGAACGGCGCAATGAACACGCTCGTGCAGGTCGTCAACGAAGGCGCGAAGGTCGCCGGGATCGGAGGGTTCTAAGTGGTCGACGCGAATGCGGTCGTGACGAGCACGTTCCGCGACTCCGTCTCGCGAGCGATGGAGAGCATGGGCTACTTCGTGCCCGAGACGATCCTCATCGTCGGCCTCATCACGATCCTGCTCGTCGACCTCGTGCTTCCGAAGGCTCGCTCGCGCTCGCTCTTCTTGCCGGCGCTCGGCGTCGTGTTCGCGGCGATGGTCGCGCTCGTTCCGATCTTCCGGGATTCGCGCTCGCTCTTCGAAGGCATGATCTGCGTCGATCCGTTCTCGAGCTTCTTCAAGGCGTTCATCCTGCTCGGCACGGCCGTCGTGATCCTGATGTCTTACCTCCATGGGCCGTTCAAAGCCGTGCGGATGGGGGAGTACTACTGCATCCTTCTCGCGTCCGTGCTCGGGATGTTCCTCATGACGTCAGCCACCGACCTCCTGATGATCTACCTCGCGATCGAACTCGTATCGATCGCGTCCTTCGTGCTCGTCGTCTACGTGCGGCAGAGCCGCGCGGGGTCCGAAGCCTCGCTCAAGTACGCCGTCTATAGCGCGGTGGCGTCGGGCTTGATGCTCTACGGCATCTCGCTCTTCTACGGGCTCACGGGATCGACCAAGATCGTCGACGTGACGCGCGTGCTCGCGCAGTCGACCGACTCGGCCAGCATGGCGATCGCGGCGATGCTCGTGCTCGCCGGGTTCGCCTACAAGATGGCGAGCTTCCCGATGCACTTCTGGGCGCCCGACGTCTACGAAGGCGCGCCGACGCCGATCACCGCGTTCCTGTCGGTGGCGAGCGAGGCCGCGGGCTTTGCGGCGTTCATCCGATTCGTTGCGGCGTTCAAGCCGGGCCACGACGTCATGACCGCGGCCGGCGATCGCGTCACCGTCGACTGGGTCACGCTGCTCGCGCTTCTGGCCGCGTTCACGATGACGCTCGGAAACCTCGCCGCGCTCTTCCAGAAGAACATCAAGAGGATGCTCGCCTACTCGTCGATCGCGCATGCCGGCTACATCCTCATGGGCATCGCGTGCGTGAACACGAGCGGCCCGGAGGGCTGGAAGGCGGTGGCGTTCTATCTGCTCGCGTATGCGTTCATGAACCTCGGCGCCTTCGCTGTCGTGATCCTCGTGGCGAACCAACTCCAAACGGAGGACATCGACGGCTATCGAGGCCTCATCCACAAGACCCCGGTCCTCGTGATCGCGCTCACGATCTTCCTCATCTCGCTGATCGGAATCCCTCCGACCGCGGGTTTCACGGGCAAGCTGCAGCTCTTCATGTCGGCGATCGATCAGAACTTGATCTGGCTTGCGGTGGTGATGGCGGTGAACACGGCGGTGTCAGCCTACTACTACTTCCGCGTGATCAAGGCAATGACGCTCGAGGACGCGCCTGACGAGCTGCCGATGAACGTGCCGGCGCTCGGCGTCGCCCTCGTCGGCTTGCTCGTCGTCCCGGTCATCGTCCTCGGGACGTTCTTCGACCGGATCGTGGATCTCACGCACTCGCTTCGACTGTTCTAGGGCACTGAAACGCCATGACTGAGACGGACGCGATCGTTGACACGCTTCAGGAGGCGCTCGACCTCAGCGCTTATTCGCTGCTCACGTATCTTCTCGAGATCTCGAATCCGCTGTCGGACGTGAAGGATCGGGCGATCGCCGAGATCCTGCATCGCATCGCCGAGGAGGATCGCCAAGACCGCGAAGCGATTGCTGTTCTGATCTGCGATCTCGGCGGAACGCCGGCCACAGACACCTTCGATCTCGACGATGCGCACTACAACTACCTCACCGCGAGCTACCTGCTCGAGCTGGTCGCGAAGCGCCTGCGCGAGCAGCACCTTGCGTTCGACCGCCTCGCGAGCACGGTAGCGGACGAGCCGCGCGCGGCCGAACTCTTGAAAACCATCGCGGCGCGGCGCGCGAAGAACGAAGAGGCATTGCAAGCAGCGCTCGCGGCCGCGAAGAAGGCCGCGGCACCTCCGCCGCTCAAGGCCGCACCAGCTGCAACGGCAACTGCCAAACCGGGTGCGACCGCTGCAACGCCTGCGGCTCCCGGCGCACCGGCGGCTGCCAAGTCCGCACCAGCTCCGGCTGCGAAGCCTCCGCTCGATCCCGCGAAGCTTGCGGCGTTGAAGGCCGCGGCGGAGGCGAAGAAAGCTGCGCTCGCGGCCGGGTCCGGCGGCGGGGAAAAGCCTCCAGCCTGACGCCACCCATCAAATCGCTTGATCCGCGACTAGCGCGAGAAGTATCGTGCCGTTCGAACATGCCTCCCTTCCGCCACACGAGGTGCATCGGATGACCGAGCCGCAGCCCGGACCATCCGACGATCCGCTGTCGACCGAGAGCACTGCGCCAACACCCGAAATCCGGTTCAAGGGATTCCGCCTCTACGCGTTCCAGGTCGAGGCGATTCGGGCGATCGAGGAGGGACGATCCGTCATCGTCGCCGCGCCGACAGGCGCCGGGAAGACGATCATCGCGGAATATGCGATCGAAAAAGCCCTCCGCGAAGGGACGCGCGTCGTCTACACGTCGCCGGTGAAGGCACTGTCGAATCAGAAGTACCGCGACTTCAACGCCGCGTATCCCGATCGCATCGGCATCATGACCGGCGACGTGACGCTGAATCCCGGCGCTCCCGTTCTCATCATGACGACCGAGATCTTCCGCAACACGATCTTCGAAGACGAGAGCCGCTTCCACGACGTCGCGTTCTGCATCTTCGACGAGATTCACTACATGGACGACGAGGAGCGCGGCACGGTTTGGGAAGAGTCGATCATCTTCGCGCCTCCGTCGATTCGGTTCGTCTGCCTTTCGGCGACGATCGCGAACCTCGACGAGTTCGCGCGATGGATCGAAGACGTGCGTGCGTCGTCGGTGCAGGTCGTGAAGACGCTCGAGCGTCCGGTGCCGCTGAAACACTACCTGTTCGTCGAGGAGTTGGGCGTCGTGAAGCTGAACGAGCTGAAAAGCGTGTTTGGCCGCGGCGGACAACACAAGCGGCGCAAGAAGTTCAACCTTCTCGATCACGTGCAGAAGGAAAAGCTCCTTCCGTGCCTCTACTTCTCGTTCAGTCGTCGCGATTGTGAGCTGAAAGCGCGCGAAAACATGCACCGCGATCTCCTCGACTCGGCGGAGCGCGAACGCATCCTTCGGCTCTTCGACGACCTCGCGGAGCAGTACAAAGTCGCCTCGATGCACGGGATCCAGAGGCTGCGCCGGCTCGTGAGCCGGGGAGTGGCGTTCCACCACGCGGGGATGCTTCCGACGTTCAAGGAGATCGTCGAGCGGCTGTTCACCTCGGGCTTGTTGAGGCTTCTCTTCACGACCGAGACGTTCGCTCTCGGCGTGAACATGCCGGCACGCACGGTGGCGTTCAACACGCTGCGCAAGTTCAACGGCGTGACGTTCGAGCCGATGTCGACGCTCGACTACTACCAGATGGCGGGACGCGCGGGACGGCAAGGAATCGACACGGTCGGATACGTCTACGCGCTCGTGGACTTGAAGTGGGACTCGCACAAATCGATTCGAAACACCGTCTATGGACGCATCGAGCCGATCCTGTCGCGCTTCAACCTCTCGTACTCGACGATCCTGACCCTCTATCAGCGCATGGGAAACCGCATCTTCAAGGCCGTTGAGAAGTCATTCGGGAGCGTGCAGAAGACGCCGACCGCGTGGAAGAGGGACATCCAGGCATTGACGCGGAAGCTCGGCCTTCTCAAGGACTGCTACTACGTCGACGGAACCGAGCTGACCGAGAAGGGGCTCGTCGCGGCGAGCGTGAACGGTTACGAGATCCACATCGCCGAGCTGTTCTCGTGGGACTACTTCCGCAATCTCGACGAAGACCGGCTGATCCTGCTCTTCACGGCCATCGTCTTCGAGCCGCGCCGATACGAGTACCACACGAAGGTCCGGCGCGAGCTGATTCGTGAGCTGAAGGACGAAGCGACGAAGGTCATCGTCGGGTTCCAGCGAAAAGAGAAACAGCGAGGTCTAGACGACACGATCCGCGACGTGAACTTCGACATGTCCGGACCTGCGTTCGCGTGGGCGAACGGATGTCGGTTCGAGGAGTTGCGAAACTACACCGACCTGTCGGACGGCGATCTCGTCCGCACGTTCCGGCTCGCCATTCAACTCATGAGGCAGGCGCGAAAGGCGATGAGGGGCACCGATTTGCGGGAGCGACTCGGGCGTTGCATGGAGCGAATCAACCGGGACGTCATAGATGCGGAGCGCCAACTCCAACTCGGTGCGGCAGTGGGCCCCGTCGTCGAACCCGATGCGGAGCCGCCGGCGGAGGACTCGCGGTCGTGAATGCGATGATCGAGAACCCGCATCCGTTGATCATCCATTTCCCGATTGCTTTGCTCTTGCTTGGATCCGCCGCGGACATCGCGGGGCTTCTTTTCCGGCGCGAGGAGCTGTTTCGCGCCGGGTGGTACGCGATGATGGTCGGTGCGCCGGCGGCCGTCGTCACGGGTGTCACGGGTCTCTGGTCCGCACTCCGGGCAGGCTACCTGGCGCCTGACGTCGAGGACGCCGTCAACCTCCATGGGCTTCTCCTCGCCGGCTCGATCGTTCTGTTCACTCTGCTGTTCATCGTGCGCTTCCCGTCGCGTCCCGTTCTTCCCGCGGCTCGCGCCTTGTACGTCGCCGCGCTCGTCGTCGCCGCGTTGCTGCTCGGGATCGGGGCACACTTCGGCGGTGAGCTCGTCTACGTGCATCACGTCGGCTTGCGGTAGCCGTCGTCATTGAAGGCATCGCCTCTCGTTCACGGCGCTCTCCTCCTCGTCGCGATCTTGTTCGGGGCGAACTACGTCGTGGCGAAGGCTGCCTTACGGGAGGTCTCGCCGCTCGGCCTCGCGTTCGTGCGTACCGCCGCCACGGCCGTTCTCCTCGGTAGCGCTGGGGCGATCCGTCGCAGACGAGCAAGTACGCCCGTGCCACGTACGTCGACCTCCGATCTCGCGCGGTTGTTCGTCTACAGCCTGCTCGGCGTCACCATCAACCAGATCTGCTTCCTCGAAGGCCTCGCGCGCTCGACGGCAACGAACGCCGCGGTGATCCTCGTCACGATTCCCGTCCTCACGCTCGGATTCGCGCTCGCGCTTCGTCGTGAGCGAGCGACGCTGCTCGGAATGGCCGGCATTGCCCTCGGGCTCGCCGGCGCGCTCATCCTCGTCGTCCCTCGCGGACGCGTCGATTTCTCGAGCCGCGCGACGCTCGGCAACCTATTGCTGCTGTTGAACGGCTCCTCCTATGCGCTGTATCTGGTGGTCACGCGCCCGATCCTCGCACGGGTCGACCCGCTGACCGCGGTGAGTTGGGTCTTTCTATTCGCATCGCTGACGCTGCTCCCGTTCGGCTTCACCGGTGCCCGCGCCCTTGCGTCGTCGGGATCGAGTGCCGCGGGATGGGGTGAAATCGGCTACGTCGTGGTTGGTGGAACGGCGTTGCCCTACCTCCTCAACCTCTGGGCGCTCGCGCGTGTGAACTCGTCCGTCGTCGCCGTCTACATCTTCCTGCAACCCATCATCGCCGGCACGCTCGGCCGCATCTTCTTGGGCGACGAGTTCGGGCCGCACACGGCGCTTGCAGCAGCGTTGATCGTCATCGGAGTGTTTCTGGCCGGGCAGCGACGAGCCTGACGGTATACTGCGGCGCCCTCTATGGGGGGACGGAGCGGAGGAACGAATGGCAGCCAAGGGGTGGTGGATCGGATGCGGCGTCCTCGTCGTCATCGCGCTCGTTGTCGTCGGAATCGGAGTCGGATTCGTCGTGAGCCGAGCCCGTGACGTTGCGCACGGACTGGAGCAGGCGGGGGATCGCTATCAAGCGCTGAACCGCGAGTTTCCGTTCGTGGTCCCGACGGATGGTCGCATCACCGAGGACGAGTTCGCCCGCTATCTGGATGCCCGACGCGCGATTCAAGCGACTTTGGCAGGCGAGCCGGGGCAGGAGAACCGCGGCTTTCTCGAGGGCCTGAGATTCCTGTCGAGTCTACCGGATCAAGTGAGTCGCGTTCACGAGGAGGCGCTGCGGCGCGCGTCCTTGTCGCTCGATCAATACCGCTGGGTTTCGCGCCAGATCTACACGGTGATCGCAGAGGAAATCAACCGACCCGACGGTGATCCGAGCATCGTCAAGCTTCGCGAGGCGTTCGAGCAGCACGGGCGCCGGTCCGAGCGGCCGGCGTTCGGCCTGCAGATGTCGACGTCGCGAAACGATCCGTTCGGGGGAGCGCTGCTCGACCTGTCTTGGTTGCGGGTTCCCGAGGAGACGCGGGCGCTCGTTCGGAGCCACGCCGGCGACCTATCGGAGACGCCCGACGTGTTCTGGGTCGACACGTTTCTGCTTGCCGTCGATTTCGCCGAAACGAAATCCACTCCCTCCGAGCGTCGATAGCTCGCACACCGGCACCCCCAAACCGAGAGATTCCTTGCCTTGGGGCTCGGGGTGCTGCTGAAATGGGGCGAGGTCTTACGAACGCGAATCTAAATCGATGGCACGCCGGCTGGGTGTGGGGGAAGGGGCATGCTGGAACGACCTTGCGAACGCTGCTTGGCATCTGGGAAAGCAGTCGCCCGCTTGGGAGACCAGTTTGGAGAACCCAGC
>JACOTG010000225.1 GCA_016178505.1 Planctomycetota bacterium | reverse complement strand
CGCGGACGACGCGAGACGTCGGCGCCGCGAGCTTGCGGAGCGCGAGGAGCGCGCGCTCGGCCCGAAACTCCTGCGTGAACCCCAGGATTCCGTTCAGCATGACGATGGCGAGGATCGCGATCGCGTCACCCCACTCGCTGAGGAATCCCGACGCGAGGGCCGCCACGACCAGCACGCAAACGACGAGGCTCCGGAACTGTTCGAGGAAGAGCTTCCAGGGTGCTGTGCCACTGCGCACGGGAAGCTCGTTCGGTCCGAACTCGGCGAGGCGTCGAGCGGCCTCGCCGGCGGAGAGCCCGCGCTCCGCGTCGGTGCCCAGCTCGCGAACGACGTCGTCCGCCGAGCGTGCATGCCACGCCGTGGAGACGATCGTCACGGCCGTTCCCTCGTGTCCTTTACCCCCCGGATCTCGTCGATTACCCTCGCCCCGTTCTGCCGGCCCCTGCTTGCGCGTGGCGCCCGGAGAAAGGGCGGTCTTGTTCCGTGGGTCATCCATCGTCCGGCTCGCCGATCTTCTGGGCCGCGTTCATCACCATCGTGGTCGCGCTGCTCGTGGTCGACCTCGGGATCTTCCACCGTCGCGCCCACGTGGTGCGAATTCGCGAAGCGGCGCTCGGCTGTGCCGTGTGGGTGAGCTTGGCCCTCGCGTTCGACCTCTGGGTCGCACGGGAGTTCGGCAAGGACAAGGCGCTCGAATTCCTCACCGGTTACGTGATCGAGTACGCGCTGAGCATCGACAACATCTTCGTCTTCATCATCATCTTTTCCTATTTCTCGGTGCCGCATCAATTGCATCACCGCGTTCTCTTCTGGGGGATCTTGGGCGCGATCGTCCTTCGCGCGACGTTCATCCTCGCCGGCACGGCGATCCTGCATCAGTTCGTTTGGGTGTTCTACGTTTTTGGCGCGTTCCTCGTGTTCACCGGCGTGAAGCTCCTGCTCGCGAAGCACGAGGAGGTTCATCCCGAGCGAAACCCGGCGCTGCGACTCTTCCGGCGATTCGTTCCGCTGCACTCGGATTACGATGGTCAACGCTTCGTCACGGTGCAGGCGGGGCGGCGCCTCGCGACGCCGCTCCTGCTCGTGCTGGTCGTCGTCGAGGCGTCCGACGTGCTCTTCGCCGTCGACTCCATCCCGGCGATCTTCGCGATCACGACCGACTCTTTCATCGTATTCACTTCGAACATCTTCGCGATTCTCGGACTTCGTGCGCTGTACTTCGTCGTGTCCGGGATGATGAACCGGTTTCAGCACTTGAAGATCGGGCTCGGGTTGGTGCTCGCGTTCGTGGGCGGCAAGATGCTCGTCGTCGACTTCGTACGCGTGTCGATCGGGATCTCGTTGGCGATCGTCGGCGCGTTGATCGTCGGCTCGGTGGTCGCTTCGTTCGTGCTGCGTCCCGACGAGCCGCCGATTCCGGTTCACGAGCATGAGGGACACCCGGCGCCGCCCTTCACGAACGAGTCGGATGATTCCGAGGAGACGAAGCGGGGCATCGAAAGCGACTGATCAGGTTTTCGGTGGTGGATTGTCGATGGGACGTCCGTACGTCCGCTTTCGGATTTCTTCGAGGAGCTGGTCGTTTGCCTTTTCGTCATAGCCGGTGATGACCCAGCGTGGTGGGACGTCGCGCGTCAGCTCTTCGAGAATCGTGCGCACGCGTACGACGAAGCCCTCCTCCTCGGGATCGATTCGGATCTCGACCATTTGACGGTCCAAGCGCTCGTTGGGGTAGTAGTACCTCGACACGATCCGCCGCTCTGCCTTGTTCGCGTTCGGGGCCCCGTCGAAGTACTTTGCCGCGACGGCGATGGCGGCGTCCCACGCTTTGTCGAAGTCCGCGGCCGCAACGTGGTACTCGGACACCGCCCACGGCGGCGGTGGCGGCGGCGATGCGCAGCCCACGACGACGGCGAGAAGCACACACGACATCGTCCTACCGACCATGCCCACCTCCTCCCGGCGTTCGCACGACGATCACGTCGCCCGGCTCTACGCGCTCGTTGGTTTTCGCGGCGAGGCGTCGTGCACGCCCGCGCCGCACGATGAGCGTCTCGCCGGGCTTGCCGGGCTTACCACCCTCGAGGCCGTACGGTCGGGATCGCTGACGGTCCGCCACGACGGCAACCGTCGCGGGGACGAGAGTCTCGATCATTCGAACGACCCCGTCCCCGCCGCGATGTTTGCCCGATCCTCCCGATCCGTCGCGCAGCGCGAGCCGTCGCACGCGAAGCGGGTATGCGGACTCCAGCGCTTCGACCGGAGTGTTTCGAGTATTCGTCATGTGAGTCTGGATTCCCGATGTGCCGTCGCGTCGCGGCGTCGCGCCCGACCCGCCGGCGACGGTCTCGTAGTAGCTGAACGCGCGTGAACGTCCCGGTCGAGAGTCCCATCCGCCGATCGTCGTGTTGTGCATCGTTCCGGCGCTCGCCGCCGGAATGCGATCGGGGAGTGCTCGAGCCAACGCGCCGAGGATCACGTCGACCAATCGCTGCGATGTTTCGACGTTTCCCGCGGACATGGCCGCAGGCCAGCGCGCGTTCACGATCGACCCCTCGGGCGCGATCAATCGCACGGGTCGCAGGCAGCCGCCGTTGGTGGGCGCGTCCTCGGGCAACAGACATCGAATGGCGTAGAGGATCGCGGAGAGCGCGATGGCGGGATTTGCGTTCACCGAACCAGCCGCTTGCGGCGCGCTCCCGGTGAAATCGACGACGAGCTCGCGCCGGGAGACCGCGAGCACGACCTTGATCGGGAGTGGGCCGTTGCCTTGGCCGTCGTCGTCGAGTTCGTCCTCGAAGGGGAAGCGGCCGCGCGGAAGTCGCGTGAGGAGGGCTCGCACCAGCCGCTCGGCGTAGTCGAGCAGCGCACGAGAACCCGCGACGACGTCGCGTTCTCCGAGGCGAGCGATCAACTCGAGGAGCCTTCGCTCGCCGAGCCGGTTCGCCGCCCACTGCGCCCGCAAGTCTCCTTCGCGTTCGCCGGGCGTGCGTACGTTGGCGAGGATGATCGCGAGCACGTCGCGTGCGATCTCTCCGCGACGCACCAGTCGCACGGGTGGAATCCGCAATCCTTCTTGCACGATCTCCGTTGCCGGCGCCATGGAACCGGGCGCGAGTCCGCCGACGTCCGAATGGTGCGCGCGGTTTGCGACCCAAAACAGCGCCGGGCGTTTCGCACGCACGAACACGGGAGTGACGAGCGTGAGATCCGGGAGGTGCGTGCCTCCACGGAAGGGATCGTTCAGGAGAACGGCGTCGCCGGGGGCGAGATCGGGAACCTCCATCGCCGCGCGGGCGGCGAGCGCCATCGAGCCCAAGTGAACGGGGATGTGCGCCGCCTGCGCCAACAGCTCGCCGTCCGAAGTGAACACAGCGCACGAGGCGTCACGCCGCTCTTTGATGTTCGGGGAAAACGCCGTGCGTACGAGCGCGACGCCCATCTCCTCCGCGACCGACGCGAACAGGTTTCGGATCACCTCGAGTCGAACGGCGTTGGTTGCGGGCGTCGTCATCAGCCGGCGAGCGCCTGTTCGAAGTCGGCGATCAGGTCCTCGGCATCTTCGATCCCGACCGCCACGCGGAGGAGCCCGTCGTCGATGCCGGCCTGGCGCCGCTCTTCGGGCGAAAGCCCCGCATGCGACGTGTAGATCGGCAACGATACCGTCGTCTGCACGCCACCGAGCGAGGGCGCAATGGCCGCGAGCTGGAGGCGATTCGCGACGCGCGACGCGCCGGCCACGCCCCCCTCGATCTGGAGCGAAAGTACGCCGCCAAACCCGCGCGGCATCTGCCGCCGCGCGAGCGCGTGCTGCGGATGACTCTCGAGGCCGGGATAAAAGACCTTCTGCACTTTCGGATGGCCCTCGAGCGCTCGCGCGAGCGCGAGGGTCGTCTCGTTCTGCTGTCGAACCCTCAGGCCGAGCGTCTTCACGCTCCTCTCCAGGAGCCACGATGCGATGGGCTCGTGCACGCCGCCGAGGAACTTGCGATAGGGGAGGAGTGCGGCCATTCGCTCGCGCGAACCGAGGGCAACGCCGGCCGTCACGTCGTGATGTCCGCCGAGGTACTTCGTCGCCGAATGCACCGTGATGTCGACGCCAAGAGCGGGACCGCTTTGGTTGAGCGGCGAAGCAAACGTCGAATCGAGCACGGTGATGATCTTCCTCGAGCGGGCAACCTTGCAAATCGCTTCGACGTCGGCGAGTCGAAGGAGTGGATTCGTCGGCGATTCGAGATAGATGAGCTTGGTCTTCGGTCCGATCGCGGCGGCGACGGCATCGGCACGTGAACCGTCGACGAACCGCGTCGTGATCTGGAGCGGCGCGAGGACCGTGTGAAAGAGTGCGAGGGTGCCGCCGTACAGGTCGGGCATCGACACGATCTCGTCGCCGGGTCGCACGAACGGAAAGAGTGCCGTCGATATCGCGGCCATCCCGGAGCCGAAGAGCAGCCCCGCCTCCGCGCCTTCGAGTGCGGCGACCTTCTCTTCGACGACGTGGTGGTTCGTCGTGCCGTACCGCGTGTAGAAATCGCCGGCGCGGCGGCCGAGACCGACGTCGGCCATCGCCTCGACGTTGGGAAATCGAAACGTGCTCGTCTGAGCGATCGGCGAAGTGATCGAGCCCGCGTCGCCGGTCGGCGAACCCACGTGCACAGCCTTCGTGTTGAACCCTTTCGGATTGCGAGCACTCATGTGCGTCTCCTTCGCGGCGTCACGCGCCTTGGATTTCGATGAGGAGGCTGCCGGTGCGGTCGACACGGAGTCGGTGTTCCGGCGGTACGAACGTCGTCGCGCTGTATTCGGTCACGACCAGCGGTCCTCGAAGCCGGGTTCGCGCCCCGAGCGTCGCCCTATCATACACGGGCATCGCTACTCGCCGGTTGCCGACGAGTGCGCGAGTGCGCGCGATCGCGCTGGGGCGGCGCGTCGAAATCGGCAGTCGCAGCGGCGGGATCGGCCGCGCTCGTCGAGCCGACGCCCGAACGCGCAGCGTCACGACTTCGATCGGTCGCGCTCGGTCGGCGTGCCCGTAGCGTTGCGCATGGAGCGCATCGAAACGCGCGCGGAACTCCGATTCGAAAGGAACGCTGATCTCGAACGACTGTCCCTCGTAACGCACGTCCAGCCAGCGTTCGATCACGATCGCCGACGCGGTGAATCCTTGACGCCGGACCGCCGAGGCCGCGGAGCGCTCGAGCACGGCGTAACCTGCACGCAAAGCGGCGGTCGTCGCGCGGCGCTCAGGCATCAGAACGGTTTGCGAGGCGTCGCGAACGACGGCTGCACCGAGCAGTCCGCGCGCAGCGAGTGCGCCCGGGTCTGGTGGAACGAGGACGCGTTCACAGCCGAGCGACGCGGCAAGTGCCGCCGCGTGCAATGGTCCGGCACCACCGAAAGCGACGAGGGTGAAGTCACGGGGATCGAAGCCGCGCTCGAGCGAGATCACCTTCAACGCTCGCTCCATCGTCGTCTCCACGACCGTGAGGACGCCGAGCGCGGCCCTCTCGCGTGTGAGGCGTGCGCGCCGTGCCAGCGTGGAGATGGCGTGGACGGCTCGCTCGGCTCGCAAGGGCATCGTGCCTCCGAGAAACCGATTGGGCGGAATGCGACCGAGCGCCACGTTTGCATCCGTGACCGTCGGCTCGGTTCCGCGGCCGTAGCACGCCGGGCCCGGAGATGCACCGGCGGAGCGCGGTCCAACGCGGAGCGCGCCCCCCTCGTCGATCCAAGCGATGGAACCACCGCCGGCGCCGACGGTGTGAATGTCGAGTACGGGGATTCGGATCGGCACTCCGGCGATCGTGAACTCGTTCGTCGTGCGTGGATCGCCTCGAGCCAGGGACACGTCGGCAGAAGTGCCGCCGACGTCGAGCGTGAGAACGTCCCTGAACCCCGATGCTCGGGCAATGGCAATCGCCCCGACGACGCCTGCGGCGGGACCGGAGAAGACCGTGGCGACGGCGCGCGATGCAGCTTCTCGAAACGACACGAGTCCGCCATTCGATTGCATGACGAACGCTCGCGGGCCAAGCGAGCCTTCGAGCCGCGCGAGATAGCGGCCGACGACGGGCGTCAGGTACGCGTCCGCGACGGTCGTCGACGTGCGTTCGAATTCTCGGTACTCGGGCAGCACTTCGTGAGAGAGCGACGTCGGCACTCCTTCTCGTCGGAGCGCACGCCCGAGCGCACGCTCGTGGCGCGGATTCGCGAAAGAGGAGATCAGGCAAACCGCCGCCGATTCGCAACCGAGCCGGCGGATGCGACGTGCGATTCGCCGGGCTTCGACTTCGGAAAGCGGCCGATGAATGGAGCCGTCACCGAGTGTCCGTTCTCGAGCCTCTAGACGGAGCGCGCGCGGGACGAGCGGCTCGGGTCGTGTGACTTCGAGGTCGTAGAGACGCGGCCGGTCTTGACGTCCGATCTCGAGCACGTCGCGGAACCCCTCGGTCGTGACGAGCGCTGTCCGCGCGCCGCGCCGCTCGAGAAGCGCATTCGTCGCGACGGTGGAGCCGTGCAAGACCTCGACGCCGGCCATCGCGCGAAGACGCGTCAATCCGTCCTTCAACGCACGCGAAGGGTCGTCCGGCGTCGATGGAACCTTGAGAACGCGAAGTCCGCCTCCGTCGACGAAGACGAAGTCGGTGAACGTTCCGCCAGTGTCGATTCCAATCGTGCGCATGCCGCCCTCCTCGGCGAAGCGGGCGGCTAGCTGGTGTTCCAGATCGTGAAGCGGGGAGCGCATGGCGTTGGGATGGTAGCATGGGCCCGCCAGTTTCGGCGGAGGTGGGATCGGTGAGCTACGAGATCCGCGAGTACCAGCATTTCATCGACGGGCAGTGGCAGGCGCCGGCAGGCGGCGAACAGATCGACAGCGTCTGCCCGGGCGACGGCCTTCCGATCGCGCGCATCGCCCGGGGCAACGCCGCCGACGTCGATCGCGCCGTCGGGGCGGCCCGAAGAGTCTTCGACCGGGAGGAGTGGGGCCACCATCGCAACGGTCCGGCCCGCGCGGAGCTTCTGCGCGCCGTGGCCGCCCGCATCCGCGAGAAGCGTGACGAACTGGCCCTGCTCGAGTCGCTCGACAGCGGCAAGCCGCTTACGGAGTCGTCGATGATCGACGTCCCGAGCGCCGCCGATACGTTCGAGTTCTTCGCGGATCAAATCTCAGGCGCCTCCGCCGGCGAAGTGCTTCCCATTCCGGGCGACGTGCTCGACT
>JACOTG010000052.1 GCA_016178505.1 Planctomycetota bacterium | reverse complement strand
GTGTTGAAAGAAACACGATGACGACGAGCAACGACGCAATGCAGCCATTATCGGCCCGTTCCCCAGTACCCGCGGCCTTTCAGGCCGCGGGCTGGGGATTGCTGGCGGCGGCGGGCGGGGTACCCGGCCGAAGGCTGGGTCCGCTGCGTTGCTTCTCCTCAGCGATACTCCCTTCTGTATCGCATCGTCGGCGCGCCTTGCATCTGACCCGCCGGCGCCAGCAACGCGACCACGTCGCCTAGTGAGATAGGCTCGTAGGCTCGGGAGGGATCATGTTTTTCGTCACCCGCCGTAGCTTGACCGTCGTCCCCGGTTCGCTCTTCGCGCTCCTCGTGATGGCGTCCTGCTCGGGAACGCCTTCGATCGATTCGCAATTGTTGCCGAAGCCTCGTGAGTACCCGAGGCGCAAACCCATCGAAGGGATCCGCGATACCCAGTTCGACACGTCGTCCGCGATGTACGCGTCGGCCGAGCTGCTTCGGGGTACGGGCAGGTACTTCGACCGATTCACCGACCTCGCGTTCGACGATTTGCGATCCGAGAAGTCGGTCGAGGACTCGATCAAGTTCGACGCGCTGTGGATGGCTCGCTACAACATCGAAACGCTCGACTGGGTATCGGGCATGGGCGTTCCACTCGCTGACGCCGATGCGCGCATCGCGCGCCTGCTCGCCGCTGCTGGCATCAAGAACCCACCGGTTCGGAACCCGTTGCCCGTCTACCTTCCGTTCGCTGCCGGCGACCCTCACTACACGATGAAGGTCGATCTCGGAGACCCCAACGCCCCGACGCCGCCGAACGCCGCGACGATGCGGTTCGAACCGTCGCGAACCGATCGCACGCTGCGGCCCGACGCCGTTGCAATGACGCTTTGGGCGGAGGTCGAACTCGCTCGAGTCCTCCTCTCGGGCACGCATTCGCTCGACGCGAGTGGGAAAGTCGTGCAGCTCGGACTGACGGGCGACGACCTGTTCGAAGGATTGCTGCTTCTCACGCTCGCCTCGGAAAAAGCGCGTGCGTTGAAGGACCAACTCTTGCGCGCCGAAAGCTTCTCGCCGCCGGAATCCGCCGGTTGGCCGATCCTCGGCAAGACCCTCGCTGGGCGCATCGACGTTTCCTACCTCCCCCATCGACTCGCCGTGACGCAAGCGGCAACGAGCGGCAGTCTCGGTCTTCAGGTGATCGAGCCGGTCAGCTATCTTGGAGACCTCGCGACGGTCTTGCTTGCAGCGAGTGAACTCGCCGACGCGAGCGCTCCGTCGCCTCAAAACACGCTGGCGCCGTTCTTCGCCGCCGGCGGATCGATCGACGAGTCGACGCACGACGTCGCGGTGCTCGTCGCGAACGTCGCACTGCAAAGCATCGTGCAACTTCACGACGATCCCGAGCTGCGTGCTCCGATTTCGTTCGTTTCTCGAGACGAGCGCGGAAAAACGATTTTAACGACCGATGCAGCGCTGCTCTTGATCGCGCTCCAGAGCTTTCGCGCGCACGTTGGCGCCGTCACGGGAAACGCAATGACGCTCGAGCACAAGCTCCAGGCATTTCTCTTGGACGCGCAGTACGACGACGGAAGCTACAGCGCCGCCTACGACATCGAAACGCTCGATGCCGCCGAGCCGCGTTGGTTCGCAGCGGGAGTGCAAGGATTGGCGATTCGCGGCCTGCTGGTGGCGTTCGAAACGACTGGTGACTTCAACTTCCGCCGGGCCGCGATTCGAACACAGCGTCAACTCGACGGTGAAGAATGGTTGCTCGACCGACGCTTGTATCGAAGCGAAGAGTTGATCGCGTCGGGAATGAAATTCAGTCGCTACACGCCGACGATTGTCGGAGCCGTTGCGTCCGGCCTTCGGGAGTTGTCGCTCGCAACGCACGAATCGAGCTACGCGAAACGTTACGTCGAATTCGTCACCGGCAACGGACGACCGGCAGGCGTTCTTCATTGCGGGCTGCTGACAAGTGAGCTCGCCGCGACCGGCGAGAAGTCACCCGACGCTCGCGATGGCGATACGGACGGAATCCTCAATGCGCCATTCGCCGATGGTCCGTTCGGCGTCGCGCCGGTGTTTGCGCGCGAAATCGTCATCCCGACTCCGTAGCGCGCGTGGAAGGTTGGAGGGAAAAAATTTAGGAGAAAAGGGGAGGACGTGGGGTTGATCCTCCGCCTTTTCTCCTAGTCCCTTGGAATCGGGTACGGCTCGCTCGCGGCCGTGAGGCCGGCCGAACCGTCCCACCCTCTAAGAAAAAGGGGGTTTGCTGATTTCCGGTTCGTCGATTGTCCTGTGCCGGTGCCTGCCGGTGCCCCTCTGGCGAGATCCCCGTCCAATCGCGGGCCCGCCCGGAGCGCTCACCCTGGCTGAGGTGCCCTACCGTCCTACAGAAAGGCACCGTCAGGCACCACCGAATCCACTACCTGACTTTACTCCCGTTGTTCGCCTAGTATCAAGTGCCGTGCCGCGATCGTGTCGTTTTCTCAACTCATCTAATACTAGCTACTTGTGTGATAATTGGCGGGCGGGGGCATTTGGGAGAAGTGTAAAGATACTGAACAGATTGGTGTCTGGGAAGTTTACAGCGAGGCGACCTACATCCGCTGCCGTTTCGACGCCATGAACGCGGGATGCGGCAGGCTGCCGGTCGAGCTGAACGGGAAAGCGACCTCGGAAACGACGAGACTGATTCCGCCCATCACGAAGGTCGTGGGAGCGCCGATTCGAGTCGGCCGAAGGACGATCGTGGCAATCACGAACGTGCTCACCTGACCGGTCGGGGGTCCGGGAACCTGGTCGGTGAAGCTGATCAGCCCGATGTCGCCGTGCTGATTATCGATGCAGTAGTTGAAATCGGTCGTGCCCAGCGGCGAGGTCGGGTTCGGCGTCACCGTGACGCCTTGGACCAAGTTCGGGTCGACGATCGCCTGAATCTGGACGGCGCCGAGGGAACCCGGATCCGCGCGCACGGCGACGGGAACGTTGAACACGCTCACGTTTCGCCCGCTGATGATCATCGAGCTCCAGTATCCGTCGAGGAAGATCACGTCGCCGACCCGCACGGGCGGCGGTGGAACCGATGGACGAGGAAGCTCGCCAACGACGAAGTCGAGGAGTAGCGACGGCGTCGTCGACTGCACTTGAACCTGGACGAAGCCCGTGCTCGCACCCTGTGGAATCGTCGCAATGATGCGGCTCGGTTGAAGGTCGACGATGGGAAGCGGAAGGCCGTTCAGGCGAACGCTCGTGAGGCCCGCTCGAAAACCGTCCCCTATGATCGTGACCCAGGTGCCGACGGGTCCAAATCGCGGGTTCATCTGCGTGACGACGGTATTGGTGCCGTCCGGAAGGTTGAATTGCGGGGTACCCGACTGCATCGAGGCGGCAATCGCGATCTGCGTGGTGTCCCGAGTGTCGATGGTCGAGTTGTGGTCGATGTCGATGCGCGCCACCCAATCGGGTGGGAGGGTCACCAGACTGCGACGGTAGAGATCCGCCGCTAGCGCATCACGCGCGTCGATGGTGCCATTTCCGTCGACATCGCCAAAGTAGTTCGTTTGAGGCTGCCCGAACGCCGTCGAGCACGACGCCGCGAGAACTCCGACGAAAACACAGCTCGACAAACGGACGGGCAAATCACGAATTCCCGGAACAGCCGACTTCAAGGTCATTGCTCTCCCGATGACGTCCCGACCCCTTACCAGCCCACCTATCGGACCTGGCACGGAGATTCGAACCGGCATCAACGAGCGCAGAAGGTATCAGAGGGGGACAGTTTCAGTAAAGAAGGATCTTCTTTCCACGGCTCTTGCGCCGGTTATCCACCGTTCTTCCCGACACGACGGATGATTCGTGAACCGACGAATCGATTGTTCTCGTCTGGAACAACGGCCTTCGTCGCCAGCGATCCTGGAACAGCGCGCCGCGGTCTCAGTCCTTTTCACCCTCACCATTCGGCCGTGCTGCAAGAAGACCGTAATGGCGAAGCTTGGCGTAAAGCGTCGGCCGGGAGATGCCCAGCCGGCGGGCTGCCGCGACCTTGTTCCCGCCACACGCACTGAGTGCCCGAACGATGGCCTCTCGCTCCAATTCGTGAAGAGCCTTGGGGCTCGGTGACGCGGCGCCGGCAGCCGATTGCGCGCGGAGCGAGTCCGACAGATGCTCCGGTCCGATCGCTTCCTCCGCGAGCGTCCACGCGCGCTCGATCTCGCGTCGTAGCTCACGAACGTTTCCCGGCCAACTGTGGTCGAGGAGCAGCTTGCGTGCTTCCGTCGACAGTTTTCGTCGCTCACCCTTCTCCCTCTCGAACTCGCGAAGAAAGAAATCGATGAGCGTCGGAAGATCCTCGGTTCTCTCTCGAAGCGGAGGGAGGCGAATCTCGATTCCGTTGATGCGGTAGTAGAGATCCTCTCGAAACGTCCCCTCGTGCATCGCTGCGACGAGGTCGCGATTCGTAGCCGTCACCAGTCTCACGTCGATTTGCTGGATCGTCTTTCCGCCGACTCTTCGGATCTCTCCCTCCTGCAGGACGCGCAAGAGCTTCTTCTGCATGTCGACGCCCATGTCGCCGATTTCATCGAGAAAGAGAGTTCCGCCGTCCGCAAGCTCGAAGAGTCCCACTCGATCCTCGGTCGCGCCGGTGAAGGCGCCGCGGACGTGCCCGAACAGCTCGGACTCCAAGAGGCTGTCCGGGATTGCCGTGCAACTCTGCGAAATCCACTTGCGCGCCGCGCGGTGGCTGCGGCGGAAGATCGCTCTGGCGACCAGCTCCTTGCCGGTCCCGTTCTCGCCGGTGACGAGCACCGGCAAGTCGGTCGGCGCCGCGCGCTCGATGAGATCGAAGACGCGTCGCATCGCAGCGCATTTGCCGACGATCCCCTCGAACGTGCCGGCTGGTGAACCGGTGCGTGCGAGCTCGCGCCGAACCTGCACTAGCTCTTGGCTTCGAAGGTGTAGGGTCGATCGAAGCTGCGCGTTGAGCGCTTCGATTTCCGTCTTCTGGCGGAGATTCCAAATCGCGATTGCAGCCTGGTCGCTGAACGCCTCGAGCGTGCTGACCGCCCGTGCCGAAAAGACGCCCTCGACATCCGGATTGTCCAGGTAGATCGCGCCGAGGATCTGATCCTTCACGCGAAACGGAACGCACACGACCGATGAAAGTCGCAAGTGACTCACGCTGGTGAATTGCCGAAAGCGCTCGTCGACCATCGCGTTTCGCGCAACGATCGGCTGGCCGTCGCGACAAACGCGCTCCACGATCGAGTGGCTCACGGCGAACTCGGGTTTTTGCACTTCTTCCTTGGCGATGTTCCGTGCGACCGTGAATTCGAGTCGTCCGTTAGTCACGACGATCAGGAAGCCGCGCGCCGCACGAGTCACGGCAACCGCGTGATCGATGATGTTCTCGAGGAGCTTCGGCATCTCCATTTCCGAGTTGAGTCGCTTGTTGACTTCGAGCAGCGCTCGAATCTCGGCGACTTCGGGATCCGCGGAGTCCGGCTTCGCGATCGCGCTCGATGCGATCTCGAGCGACTTCCGAATTCGAGCCCAAGCGGGATGGCGTTCGAACGTCTCGCGTTCCTCCGCCGAAAGGCCAAGCCACATCTCGCGCGCGCGTCCAGACGCGAGGTCGGCGTGACGGCGCGCGCGATCTGCACGCCCGACGCGAGCCGACGCCTCGGCGATCAGGGCGTGAACACGCACGAACAGGTCCGTGCGCTCGCAGCGCGCGACCCGTCGAAGTGACGCGGCAAGCGACCCGATCGCATCGTGCTCGTTTCCGGCGGCGACGAGTCGCTCGGCTTCGAGGAGCGCGACTTCTGCGCGGAACTCGTCGTGCGCGAGTGCCGTCGCAATCGACTCGGCTTCCCTTTCGAGCGACAACGCCGCGTTCCCATCGTTGCGCTCGAGGGCGACGTACGCAGCCTCGATCAACGCCTGAAACGAAAGATGAGGATCGTTGACGCCGCGGAATCGGCGAAGTGCGTCCTCGACATCGGCGCGTGCGCCATCGAGGTCGCCTTGAGCACGACGCAGTTTCGCGCGAACGAGGAGCGTGCGACCCTCTTCCTCCGGTACGCCGCCCGCGGGTGCGTCGGTTAGGCTTCGTTCGACCCACGCGCGAGCTTCGGCAAACCGCCCGAGTCGTTGAAGGCAGTCTCCGATCCCCGCCTCGATGATCGCCACTTCACGCACGGCGTTAAGAGAACGAAATCTCCTCAATCCATCCTGGAGTCGTTCGAGCGCACGGGACGCGAGGCCGCGATCGCGGTCGACGAAGCCGAGGTTTCCAAGCGACGACGCGACGCCGTACGGCTCGCCGATTCGCTCGCGAATCTCGAGGCTCTGGCGAAACACCTCCTCGGCTGCAGTGAGTTCGCCGCGCCGGATGTAGAGCGTGCCGAGGTTGTTCAGCGCAGCTGCCGCGTCGGACAAGAATCCGGCGTCCGAGTAGAGCGTGAACGCTCGTCGGATGTGATCCGCGGCCTCGACCGTGCGTCCGAGCCGCTGGAGCGCCATGCCGAGGTGTCCGTGTGCGACGGCGATCTGTGCAGAATCGCCGAGCTGCTCGTGCAGCGCGAGCGCTCGCCGAAAGGCCGCCTCGGCGCCTTCGATGTCGCCACGGCGGAGTTTCGAAAGGCCCGCCACGTTGTGCAGGAACGCAGCCTCGGGAGGCGGTGACGCTCCGAGCGCGCGAAGTCGCGACTCGACGAGTTGCGCCGCGTCCGCGTATTTGCCGTCGGCATTGAGGAAGAGACCTAGCGAGGAGTCGACCCGAATCGCCGACAGCGACTGAGGGCGATCGGCGACGCGCTGTCGCGCCTCCTCCATCAATCGATACGCTTCATCCTTGCGACCCGAGCGGTGACGAATGCTCGCCAAGCGACGAAGCCACCACGTCGCACGATCGGGGTCCGTCTCCCCGCGGCGAAGCTCGTCGTAGAGCGTGATGGCTTGCTCGGATTCACCCGCCCGCTCGACGCCCTCGGCGAGCAACTCCAGCGCCTCGCGCCGCGTCGACGATTCGGAATCCGGCAACGCTCGGATCAACTCGTCGAGGAACTCGCGGAAGACGACCGGGGCTCCCGTAAATCGAAACAAACGAATGGCTTCGATGCCGATCGCGGCTGCCGCGACCGGATTTCCCGCGCCGAGCAAGTGACGCGCACGGTCGAGCGAAACGCCGCGTCCACCCGGCTCGAGCGCAGTTGCAGCTCGTTCGTGCAATCGTCGCGCTTCGTCGCCTGGAATCGCCGCACGCGCGAGCTCGCTGAATCGTCGGCGTGCAATTCGGTAGCGGGGAGGGTTCTCCGTCGACGCCTCGGCGATTGATTTTCCCATCAGCGACGCAAGCGCAACGTTCGTCGCACCGACGTCGGACACCGATTCCAACAGTGACTCGGCAGCCGGCTGATTGAGGATGGCGAGCGCATTCAGCACGGCGCGTTCGACCGGATCGAGCGTTTCGACGTTTGCGAGGAAGGCCTCATCGAGACCCTGCGGCGGACGCCACGTCTGCTCGATCCCGTCCCGAACCTCGAAGCGTCCGTCACGGACCTTGCAATCGCCACTCGTGACGAGCAACCGCGCGCTCTCCTCGACGAAGAGCGGCAAGCCGCCGGTCTCGGCGTGCACTCGCGCTGCCAGCATTCGAAAGCGATCGAGCGGGCGCACATTGTCGGAGCCCCCGAAGAGTCCCACGAACAACGCTTCCGTGGATGCCGCGTCGAGTGGCTCGACGGAAAGGGTTTCGGCCTGCGCGGCGTCTCGAAGCGATTCGAGCACTTGGGTCTCGAGCGCGGAGCTTCGTTGCGCCCCTTCGGTCGTCGCAACGAGGAGCAGACGCGGCGGTCGTTGCCCTCGGCGAGACGCCTGTCTCAGCGAAACCGCGACATGCGCGAAGAGGCGTGCCGCTTCCGGCTCGAGCCGCGACAAATGTCGAACGTAGACGACACGTGGCGTGCTCGCGGCCGATGCCAAGAGGAAACTCGCGAGACTTTCCCGTAGGCCGAGAACCTCGCCTGCGGACCGCGCCGCGTCGCCCCTCGCGAGGCGATCCAGCGTCGGTCGATGCTCGCGCACGACCGGATGCTCGGGTCCGAGCGAGGCCGCGACTTGTTCGATGGCATTCGCAATCGGATCGAGAGGTCGCTCGGGCGGCACCGTCGCGTCGACCCCGTGGAACGGGATCGCGTGAAGATTGCACGCCGTGCGTAGTTCCTCGACGAGTCGGTGGCGGCCGACGCCTGGCGGTCCTTCGACGAGCACGCACGGCGGCGCTGAACCGGCGGCAAGCGACTCGGCGATGGCTTCCAGGCGCTTACGCTCGACGTCGCGACCGACCAATGCGCCCGTGACGATGTCTGGACGCTCGCGGTCGGCGGCGCCGCCACCCGAGTGTCGAGCCAACCAATCGGCGGCTTCCTTCGCTCGTGAGAATCGCGCCGTCGGGCGCGGCTCGAGCAGGCGTGCGACCACCTCGTGGAACGGTTCGGGCAGGCGATTCTCCGCGGTCGCGAGGAGCCTCGGCAGGTCCGCCACCCGGTCCGGAAGCCCTTCCGGTTCGATCGACATCGGGAAACGTCCCGTGAGTGTGCGAAAGAAGAGCATTCCGATCGAGAAGAGATCGGAGCGTGCGTCGGGACGAGAGCCGGACAGAGTCTCCGGCGCAACGTACGGCAGCGTGCCGCGAGGCCTCCATCGTTCACGGGCTCCGACCGCGTCGCGGCGCACCGCCAACCCGAAGTCGAGGATCTTCACAGTCCCTCCGCTCGCAACGAGCACGTTCTCGGGCTTCAAATCGCAGTGCAGAAAACCGCGAGCATGGATGAAGTCGACGCCTCGCAGCACTTGCAGGAAAAGGGAGAGGAGTTCCTCGGTGGAGCGTTCTCGTGCGAAGCTCGCGATTCCCGGACCGTCGACCAACTCACCCGTGATGAAAAGGGTTCCCGTGGCCCGATCGCGACCGAGTTCGTAGACGCGGGCGAGGTTTGGATGGGCAAGGCGACGCAGGATCGAAAACTCTCGGCGAAATGCCGCTTCGCCGTCCGGAGATTCGCCGACGGCAACGGCATGAAGGCGCTTCAGCGCAACGAGGGCCCCGGCCGCGAACCGGTCACGAGCGGTGAAGACTTCACCGGAGCCTCCGCTCCCGAGCGTGTGAACGATCTCGAAGCGATCGTTGATGACGTTGGAAGCCGGGCCTGCTCCTCGTTCCAACGCGATCCGTCACTCTCTCCGCGGCTAAGAAGACCCGTCGTTCCCCCCGCCGTTCGACGAAGGGCCGACGTCCGGCGCGCCGTCAGTCGTTGCATCGCCTTCGGCCTCGTCCTCGCGAACGACACGCGCGACGGACACGACGAGGTCGCCCTCGTCGAGTTTCATGATCGTGACGCCTTGCGTATTGCGACCGATCGCGCGCATGCCGCGCACGGGCGTGCGGACGATCATGCCTTGTTGCGTGATCACCATGATGTCGTCGTCGTCGCTCACCGTCATCACAGCCACGACCTTGCCATTTCGCTCGGTCGCCTGGATGTTGATGATGCCCTTGCCGCCGCGGTGTGTGATGCGGTACTCCTCGAACGGCGTGCGTTTGCCGAAGCCGTTCTCGCAGACCGTGAGGATCGTCGCATTTGTGTCGACGACGACGAGGGATCGAACGCTATCGCCTTCGCGGAGCGTGATGCCACGGACGCCGTGCGCCGTGCGCCCCATCTCGCGGACCGCGCTCCCGGGAAATCGGATCGCGTAGCCGAGATCCGTCGCCAGCATCACTTCCTGTCCCTCGAGCGTAAGAGCGACGCCGATGAGCTTCTCTCCCTCCTCGAGATTGATGGCGCGAATGCCGGTCTTCTTCGGATTGCCGAACGCCGCGAGCGCGGTCTTCTTCACGGTTCCGCGGTCCGTCGCCATGAAGAGGTCTCCCTCGTCGAAGTTGCGGACGGGGAACATCGACGTGATCTTCTCCCCCTCTTGGAGCTGGATCATGTTGACGAGCGCGCGGCCCTTCGCGGTGCGAGCCAGCTCCGGGATGTCGTAGACCTTCACCCAGTGCACCTGACCGCGGTCGGTGAAGAAGAGGATGTAGTCGTGGGTCGAGGCCGTGAACAGCCGCTCGATCCAGTCGCCTTCCTTGGTCTCGGCGCCGGTCACGCCGCGTCCGCCTCGATGTTGTTTGCGATACGTGGTGAGCGGCTGACGCTTCGCGTAGCCGTCGTGGCTCACCGTGACCGCAACCGTTTCTTCCTCGATGAGGTCTTCGATGTTGATGTCTTCGGCATCGCCGACGATCTCCGTACGGCGCGCGTCGCCAAACTTTTCCTTCAGCTCGAAGAGATCTTCGCGAATGATGTCGAGCACGAGGTTCTCGTCCGCAAGCACTCGCCGGTAGTACTCGATCTCCTCCATCAGCTTCTTGTATTCCTCGAGGAGCTTCTCGCGCTCGAGTGCGGCGAGCTTCTGCAACTTCATCTCGAGGATCGCCTCGGCCTGCGGATCCGTGAAGCCGAAGCGCGACATGAGATTGTCGTGCGCGGCGGCAACGGACTCGGACGCCCGTATCGTGGCGATCACTTCGTCGATGATGTCGAGCGCCTTCAATAGACCTTCGAGGATGTGTGCGCGCTTCTCCGCCTTGTCGAGCAGGAATCGCGTGCGCCGGCGAATCACGACGATGCGGTGGTCGCGGTAGTACTCGAGAATCTCTTTCAGGTTCAGAGTCTTCGGTCGGCTGTTCACGAGCGCGATCATGATGATCGAGAACGTGTCCTCGAGCGGCGTGAACGCGTAGAGCTGGTTCATCACGACGCGGTCGTCGACACCTTTTTTCAGCTCGATGACGAGGCGCATGCCGTCCTTGTCGCTCTCGTCCTGGACGTTGTGGATTCCCTCGACCCGGCCGTCGTTCACGACTTCGGCGATGCGCTCGATGATGGCCGTTTTCTGGAGCTGGTACGGGATCTCGGTGACGATGATCATTTTCCGGCCGGTCTTCGTCTCCTCCACGATCATGCGAGCGCGAACGGTCACGCGCCCCTTGCCGCCGGCGTATGCCTCGGCGATGCCGCGTCGACCGCAGATCAGGCCGCCCGTGGGGAAGTCCGGCCCTTTCACGTGCTGCATGAGACCGAGGATGGGAATCTCGGGGTTGTCGAGCAGCGCGATGAGTGCATCGCAAACTTCCGTGAGATTGTGCGGCGGGATCGAGGTCGCCATTCCAACCGCGATGCCTTGCGAGCCGTTGCAGAGAAGGTTCGGGAACTTCGCCGGAAGGACCGTCGGCTCCGTCGTGCTCTCGTCGTAGTTCGGCGCGAAGTCGACGGTGTCCTTGTCGAGATCTTCGAGGAGCATCATGGCCGGCTCGGCGAGCTTCGCCTCGGTGTACCGCATCGCCGCCGGCGGATCGCCGTCGATCGAGCCGAAGTTCCCCTGCGGCTTGATCAGGAGATAGCGCGTCGAGAAATCCTGCGCCAAGCGAACGAGAGTCGGGTAGATCGCACTGTCGCCGTGTGGGTGGTACTTGCCCATGCACTCGCCGACGATCTTCGCGCACTTCACGAACTTCGAGCGCGGGTTGAGGCCGAGGTCGTTCATTGCGGCGAGAATGCGTCGCTGGGATGGCTTGAACCCGTCGCGCACGTCTGGAAGCGCGCGAGAAACGATCACGCTCATCGCGTACGTCAGGTACGAGTCTTTGACCTCGTCCTCGATGAGCAGGTCTCGGATGTTCTCCGCACCGTCAGCCATGTCGTGCCTCTTTCGGAAACTCGGTCGCCCGTGCCGATCGCGCGCTCGACACCCCCCTCACCCGACGGGAGGCGACGCGACGTGGATTGTCGAAAACCGGGGCGCAAACGTACCATGTCGAGCCCCTTGCTTCAAGCGGCGCGCCGGTGCCTAACTTTTTGCGCGGCGCGATCTTCCGCGCACGTCGACAGGTTCAGTGCGAGCCCGCGTCGTCGGACGACGGAGCGTCCGGATCGGCGCCCTTCGCGATCTTCTCGAGATCGCTACGGATCGCCTCGGCGACATCGTCCGGCGGCACGAGCGCAAGCGCGATTTCCCATTCTCTGGTCGCTTCGAAGTGGCGTCCAGCCTTCCACAGGACGAACGCGAGGTCGTGGTGGTAGATCGGGTCGCGCGGCGAGCGCTCGACCGCTCGACGCAGGTGAGATTCGGCGCTCGTGAGATCCTTGCGCTCGTACGCGAGTCGCCCGAGCCCGGCTTCGTGCTGACCTCGCACGTCGGCAGCGATGAAAAAGAGACTCGCGACGAACAGAACGCCGAGCACCGCGAGGCACGAGAGGACCGACCGGTGGGCACGACGCAGCTCCGCGGGATCGCGTTCAGCCGCCTCGAGGAAGGTCACGCGACGCTCGATGCTGAAGTAGCGCCACGATGCGATGCGCCGGACGTTCCCCGCGAGCCTCGCGATTCGCTCCAGCGTTCCGACGAAAAGCGGCACGTCGCCGACCGCTCGCGCCCCGAAGATGTCCGCATCGCGCTCCAAGCGTCGCGACAGGAAACCGAACCCGACGCCCCAGAACATCGCGAAAAAGAGCGCCATGCTGGCCCATCCGAGTGGGCGATCCTCACCGAAGAGAGCGGGAGCGAGCGGGAAGACGAACCGCACGAGGATCAACAAGAGGAAGATGCCGGTCAGCGCAAAGACGACGTAGATCGCGAGGTGGAATCGCTTCGCGTGTCCAATCTCGTGTGCGAGCACCGCGCGAATCTCGGCGATGGACAAATTCACGAGCAGCGCATCGGTGAACATCACGTACCGAAGGCGCGGGACGATCCCGACGATGAGCGCGTTCACGACGTTTCCGGACGTTCGCAGAACGAGAAAATCGCGGAAGCCGAAACCGACGTCTCGTGCGAAGGCTTCGAGGCTCGTGCGGAGCGGTCCATCCGGAAGCGGCCGCGCACCGAACACGCGCCGCAACAGCATCGGAGCACTCACGAAGAGGATCGCGATCGGTACGATCAACACGGCGGCTTCGAGGTAACCGAAGATCGCCAGCCAATGCCGGAGCGTCACGCTCGCGCGCACTCCGTCGAACAGCGCGATCATGATGGCGAGCGGAAGCAGCACGAACGTCGCGCCGCGAAGCTGGAACGCGACGAACTCGCCGAACGTCCACGCACGCGGCCGCAAGAGCGCCTGCATCTGGAACGACGGCTCGAGCGTCGCGACGAACGCGGTGAGGAACGGCGCGAACGCGAGTGCCTCAGGAACGAGCGGCCAGTCGTTTGCTCCGAGAGACGTCAGCACCGACGAAACGGTGCGCGGCCAATGCGCGACGAAGAGCGCTGCCGCGTAGCTTGCCAAAGACGACGCGCGCAGGACTTGCCCCGATCGCACGTAGCTCGCGACGAAACCGCGCACGTCGCCCCCGCGATTCGCGAGCCGGCGCCGGAGCGCATCCACCAACAGCCGACCGATGAACAGCGGCGCCACGGCGAGACCGATCGCCAATACCGGCGACAACCACGGATGGAAGAGTGACGCGTCCGGCGCGAGCTCGCCATACGCGCCGAGGAGCAGTGCAGCGACGATGATCTGCAGAATCGGAGGAGTCATGCTACTCGCTCGACCAAACGCCCTCGAACACGTGCTCGGCGGGTCCAGTGAGAAAAACAGCGCCTCCATCGTCGACGTCGACCTCGAGAACGCCGCCGCGCAGCTCGACGCGCAACGTGCCGGTCGAACGGCCTCGCAGTCGTTGAGCCACACCAACGGCGCACGCGCCGCTTCCGCATGCGAGCGTCTCGCCGCTTCCGCGCTCCCAGGTTCGCTGTCGAACGACGTGCGGACCGAGCTCCGCGATGAATTCGACGTTCGTGCGCCGCGGGAAGACGTCATGGCGCTCGATCGCCGCGCCGACCTCGGCCACCGGGAATCGTGCGACGTCGTCCACGGCGACGACGCAGTGCGGATTCCCCATCGACACGCACGTGACGCGAAGCTCCCGCCCATTTACGACGAGCGGCTGGTCGACGATGCGATCCCCCTCGAGCAGCGTCGGTATTTGCGCGGGCGCGAGAATCGGCTTGCCCATGTTCACGCGCACGCGCGCGACTCGGCCCGCGTCGACGAAGAGCTGTAGTTCACGAACTCCGGCGGCCGTCTTCACTCGAATGCGCTCGTTCCGTACGTGACCACGATCGAAGAGGAGCTTGCCGATGCAACGAAGGCCGTTGCCGCACATCTCGCCCGGCGTCCCGTCGGCGTTGAACATGACCATCTCGGCGTCGGCCTCTTCACTCGGAAGCACGAGAATGAGTCCATCGGAGCCGACGCCCGTGTGTCGATCGCTGATCCGTTTCGAGAGCGACGAAGGGTCCGTCGGCGGGGTCTCTTCGAAGCCGTCGACGTACACGTAGTCGTTGCCGCATCCGTGCATCTTCACGAATCGCATGCGGCCCCCTTCACTTCCTCACGCTCTCGATCACGCGCAGCTCGACGAGGATTTGCAGCGCTGCGGCGACGACGAGCACCATGGCGAACGACTTCTCTTTGAGCTTCACGTAGAGGATCAGAGCGAGGAGAGCGCCGACACAGAACACGATGAGGCCCGCATCGGAGAGCCTCGACACGAACCGCGTCAATCTTCCGCCGGCGTAGATCAACTCGATGACGCCGACCACGAGTGTCCCGATCGCGAGGTACTGCGCGCCTTTGTCGTCGCCGCCGCGAAAGATCACGATGAGCGACGCAACGATGACGGTGATCGCGAGAAACGTGAGGAGATCCATCGTCGAGTTCGAGCGCCTCCTTCTCGCTTCAGCCGAACAGTCCAGTGACTCGCAGCGTGGTCTTGAAGTGCAACTTCGCCACGCGTCCGAGATAGTCCTTGCCCCTCGAGCGGACGAGTCGGCGCGCGGCGTCCTCGACCATGTCCGAAGCTCCCTTCGGCAACGTCATGCCGGCGTCGGTCGATAGCGACTCGAGCCGCCGCACGAACTCGGCGCGCGCGACGATCGAAGCCGCGGCGACGGCGGGCACTTCCTCGGCGCGAGGTCGCTGCTCGAGCGCGATCTGGATCCCGCGCGAGTCGAGCTGATCCTGGACGTACTTCGGATTGCCGAACTGATCCGTCAGCGCGCGATCGCACGGCGCCTTCGACTGCAGTTCGGCAATCGCTTGCGCGTGCGCCCAACCGAGCATGAGGTTCAGATTCTTCAGCTTTGCGTGCAGCGCGTTGTACTCGGGCGGATCGAGGACCACGATGGCGTGCGGTAGCGAGCTACGGATTTCTTCGTCCAGATTTCGAATCGCGGAGTCCGAGAGCGTCTTGCTGTCCGCCGCGCCGATGCGCCCGAGCATCGCACTTTCGTCCGGGGAAGCTCGCACCGCGGCCACGACGAGCGGCCCGAAGTAGTCGCCCTTACCCGATTCGTCCGTGCCGATGAGGGCGTCCGCCGCGCGCGACTCGGGCGCGGACGCAACCGATTCGGCGGGCATCAAGTCGCTGAGGCGCAAATCGACATCCTTCCCCTGCACGACGAGGCGGCCGGTTCGGTAGAGAGTCAGCGTGATTCCCTCACCGCGCGCACCGAAGACGGCGTGGGGCACGGCGCGAAATGCGAAGCCTGCGGCCTCGAGCGCGGCGCGGAGTTGCGGCGCGCGCGCGACGTCGAATTGGATGACCCGCGTGTCGGACACGCCTCTCGGCAAGCCTCTCCGTGGTGACGTACGACCGCCCTCTGCCCATGGAAACGCGCAGTGTAGTCGTGGCCGACGACGAACACAACCGACCCGCGCTCACGTCGCTACCGCGACCGGCCACTCGCCGCGCGCGCGCGCGTCCGCCTCGTCGGTTGCTCGACGCACCGCGTCTTCCACCCGTTGGCGCATCGTTTCCAGCTCGCTCTCCGAGAGGTCGCGTGGCACATCGATCGGCTCGGCGCACACGATGCACGCTCTCGAAAACGGCTTCGGAATCTGGAATCCGTCCCACGACTTCAGCACCCATGGACGACCCGCCGCGATGCCGGACGGGATGATCGGCAGGCCCGTTTTCTGAGCGGCGTAGACGACTCCCGGCTGCACGACGAATTTGGGACCACGCGGCCCGTCGGGAGTGAATGCGAGGTCGTGCCCTCGCTCGGCGGCACGCAACATCTCGAGAAGGCCGGGGCCGCCGCCTCGAGTCGTCGAGCCTCTAATGGGAAGGAAGCCGAGACGTTCGACGATCCGCGCGATGATCTCGCCGTCTCCATGCCGGCTGATGAGGATGGCGACTCCCTCGCGGCGGTGCGTGTATGCGGGGAGGATCATGCGGCCGTGCCAAAACGCGTAGATCACGCGCTTGCCGCGGCCATGGAGTTCTCGGACGCGGTCCATTCCGCGGATTTCGAAGCGAAGCGTGGAACCGAGCACGCGAACGAGGAGCGGGCCGAGGCGGCTCACCAAGAACCACTTCACGCGCTGCACGGCGCGAAGCCTATCAACCGCGTGGTGGTCGGGTGAAGTGTGCCGCCAGCGCGACATGTTGAAATCCGCAACTCGACATCAGCGACTTCAAGGATCCCGGACCTCGTCGATCGCATCGAATTCGTCGCCCGGCTCATCGATCGGCGTCGTTGATTCTTCCAAGGCCATGCGCCGCAGCAAGCGTCGATCGCGAAAGCGCCGAACGACGAACGTCAACACGACGACGAGCGCGACGAGCGCAAAAAACGGAAGGCTTCGTGCGATGAGGTACGGCAAGGAGAATTCGTCGTGAAGCCACTGTTTCCACTCACGCTCGAGCTCGAAGAATCGCACGCCCGCGCCTGCGTCGAACGCATCGGCGAAGACTTCACCCCTTCGTACGCGTCGGAGCGTTTCCCGTACGGCGTCGAGTCCGCGCCGGTAAACGACGAATCGCACGAATGACTCCGACTGAAGGTATGCGATGCGCGCGTCGCTCGCGTTCGTCGGGAATCGCTCGTCGAGCTGAACGAACGGAGCGAGGAAGCCATACCGATCGAGAATGGCGACGTCTGCTTCCGCGACGACCAGACGGTCCGCAGCCCACTGCGCAAGGCCCTCGTCGAACCAAACCGGAACGTGAGTTCTCCCTTCGATCGCAGTCGCGCCGACGAGCAGATGACAGACTTCGTGGCGAAGCAGCGGGACGAATTCCTCGGTGAGGTGTGCCTCGGGAGTCGTGCCGCGCACTACGATCCTCGCCTCGGACGGAATGGCCACCGCGGCAACCCACGGCTCGATGCGGTGCCCCGAAACCGCCGCGTCGAATCCCGCGTCGTCGTCGAAGAGCTGCACGGTCGCCGTGCGCGAGTAAGGCACACCGAGCTTGGCTGCGAGATCGTCGCGCGCTTCGACGAAGAAACGGGCGGTCGCGTCGGCGAAGCTGCGTTTGCCGGCGGGAAAATCGACGGACACATTTGGGGTGTCGACGTGCTCGCGAGCGTCGCCACGCCCGAGCCCGACGACGAGAACGAGCGCGAGACGTGCGGCGTTGAGCGTCACAGCGCCTCGATCACGGTTCTTTGATCTTGGGGTATGAGATGAAGTTCGCGAACGCCTTCAGCGCGCCTTCATGCAATTCGCGAAGCTGCCGGTACCACACGAGGCTCGTGTAGATGAAACTTCCTCGGCCCGCGCGGCAGAAAAGAACGCCGCCTCGCAATTCTTTCTCGCCCGGGTCCGCCATCGCCAGAAGCTCCTCGTAGGCCGAATCGTGTTCCTTCGAAAAGTAGAGGCCGCGCTCTTGCACCCAACCTTCGAAATCCTCCGCGTAGATTCGGTTCGGAATCGACATGAGCGCATGATCGGGAAGCAAGATCTTCACCGGCGCTGTCTCGACGGTGACGCGATCGCTCGAGAGCAGGAGCGGAAGCGGCGCATACTCCGACTTCCAGTCACCCGGCTTTTGATAGAAGACCACGAGGTGCCCGCCGTTCTTCACGTACTCGACGAGACGGCGCGCGTTCTCCCGAAGATCCGGACGAACGCCGTACCCACGCAGGTCGACCACGATCGTGTCGAACGATTGCAAGTCGCCTGTCGCGAGGTCGGCTGCGGCGAGCGTTCGAGAGTCGACGCGCAGCGCGCGGAGCGCGTCCGACGCGGTGCGATCGTACGTCTCCACGACGCCAACTCGCAAACCCGGCGCAACCGAGACATTGGCCATTCGCGTGGTGACGACGGTCGACGAGACGGGCGTGTTCACGCCATCCGCAACGAGCTGAATCGTGCGCGTCTCGACGGGCGCGTTCGAGGAAGCAAGCTCGATCGTTTGCGAGGCCTCGCCGCGCGCCGGCAACGATATCGCCAGCGGCTCTCGCCCGGAGACGACGAGTCGCCCCGTCCAGGGCCGCTCGAGCCGATTGTGCAAACGCACCGCAGTCATCGCTGGGACGCCGCCGCGCATGAGCAGGATTCGTGGCGACACTTCGACCTCGATCGCCGACGTCACATCCAACGGGAGCCGCTTCGAGAGCGACACGTCCGCGCCGCTCACGCGGCAGTTCGCGCGGATCTCCAGCGCAGGACGATCCTCGTCGTAATCGTAGAGGTGGTCTTCGACCGGTCGCGTCGCCGTCACACCCGCGTCTAGCCGACCGGCGAACAGGAGGTCGTGCGAATCGGCAGGCGACGGCGCAGCGATCGACGCGCCCAAGAGTGGGCCCGAGAGTCCAAGACGAACGGAGTCGAGCGGAGTCCCGATCGACGTGAACCTCGCGGTAACGCGAACGGGCTCCCCCGGCACGACGATCGCCGGCTTGACGGCGACATCGATTCTGGCCCCGAGCGAACAGATCAGTGCTTGCTCGATTCGACCCGCAAAGTCCTGAAGCGCGCTTGCGACATCGCGATCCCTTGCACCGCCGGCCAGGGATCGCACGCGCGTCAGATTGCCGGCGATCCACGGGGCCAGAGCTTCAGGATGGCTTGGAATCGCGACACTTCGAAACTGCGCCGTGATGTCGTCCAAAGCCCGGGCCTCCGCCGACGCACCGGAGGTTCGAAGTCGATCCACGAGCGTTGGCACGTGGTCAAAGAGGCTCGTTTCGTTCCCTGTGCCCACTCGAGTCAGGACGCGCTCATAGCCGCGCGCGCCGTCCTCTCCGCCGATGAGGGAATCCCAGGTGCCCTGCGAGCGGTGGTGCCGCAGCGCTTCGGCCGCGAGGTCGAAGTAGGTCACGCCGCGCGTCGGATCGCGTTCTTGTGACTCGATCACGACGTTGGCGCGCGAGCGCGGCGAGCGGACGTAGCACTTGGCGACTGCCCACGGCGCCCCGAGCTCTGGCGCGAACGCCGGGTCAGCCGCGCGCTCGAACGCATCGATCATCGCCCGTCCCATGACCTGATGGTTGCCGTGACCACTTTTCGTGTCGTGGTTCGAAATCATCACTTGCGGGCGAACGCGTCTGATGATCCGCACCAAGCGTCGCAGTGCTTCGTCTTTCCCCCATATCCCGAACGTTTCGTCGGCCGTTTTCGAAAATCCGAAGTCGGCCAGATCCAGATAGTGAACTTGGGCGCCGTGGATCGCCGCCGCTTCCTCCATCTCCCGCGTGCGAACGACACCGAGCGAACGATAAAGTTCGGGACCGATCTCGTCCTGTCCCCCCTCCCCTCGCGTGCCGAGTGCAACGTCGGTTCGAACGCCGTCACGCCGACGCAGAACGACGAGTGTGGCCAGATCCTCGTCGTCGGGATGCGCTGCGACCGCAAGCAATCGATAGTCGGTCGTCACGTCCTGGAGTGCTTGGCGCAGCGCAATCACGCCCCCTTCGCCGCCCGGAGGACTCGAAACGATCAGCGACAGGGACAGCACGAGTAGTGACGTCACGGAAGGATCAGCTCTCGGACGTCAGGCGGCGAACCGGATGAGGTCAACTGGATTCGAACCCAGCCGAGGCCCCGCGCGAACCAGTAATCTTGCGTCGGCGCGCCGAGCAGCTCGTAGCGAATGTGAAGGCATGGCGTCGGGCTTCCCCCGACTTGCAGCGGTTCGATGCCGACGACCGTTGCGTCAGTCCGCCGTCCGCGCTCGTCCCAAGTCCACTTTCGGCCGGGCACCAGAGGCGCGCGAAGAAGATCGAAGCGTCCCGACGTCCAGAAAATCGTGACGTCCTCGCCCTCGACGCGCAAACGTGCGCGCTCCGACTTTCCGGTTTTCGGATTCTCGACGACGAGTGTGAACGTGCTGGAACTATCGCCGCTCTCGAGGTGGAATACGCCGCGCGACGTCTCGTTACCCTGCCGGCCCTCGAAGGTCCACGTGCGACCGACGATTGCCGGAAACCACGCGTCGTTCGGCGGAGTTTGGGGCGCTGGCGATGCACAGTTCCACGCGCCGGTCACCAAGGCCAGCGCCACGAATCTTCGGATTCTCGTCACGGCTCCACGATACCCGCGGGAACGGGCGCGGAGAAGCGACGGCATCAACGTCCGCATCCTCGCGATCACCTTCGATCAAAATGACTGAACATCACGCCGGTAATCCCGGCGACCACGAATGCCTGCGGTACGAACAGGTTCGTCGAGATTGCCGTTCGCGATCGTGACGCGAATCCGTCCGCGTCGACGATTCCGTAGCCCATTCCTGGCGTCAGGTATTTCGAAATCGACTCGGTGGTCGGAAGCAGCGCCATGTCGAATGGCAATTCGTGCCCTGCGGACGCCGCGACCATCGGGAGAATCCCACGAATCGAGTTGTAGAGCGACTCGAACGACTTGCGCGTATCGGAGTAGCTCAGGCTAGACACGCCCTTCGGAACGGTTTCAAACAGGGCCTTGAATCCGTCGTTCTCCCGAACGGACGGTCGATCCTTCGCCCCGAAGCCAACGAGGGTCGATTTCAGGGCCTGCAGGTTCAGCGAGACCACGAGGTAATTCCCGGCGAGACCGTAGCAGGGTTGAACGAACATCGCCATCGGTCCCAGCTGCGAGAGATCCAAGTAGTAGACCTTTCCCGATTCGCCGACCGGGACCTCCTTGATCTTGACGTTGGGCAGTTTGGCCGTGAGCTTCTGCAGACAGTCCGTGAATTTCTGTGCGTTCTTCAATTCGACTAGGAATATCAACTCTGGAAAACCAGTCGGCGCTGACCTCGAGTAGTGAATGAACTCGGTGCCGAGTGACTCGACAAAGTCCGCTCTGATCGCAAATCCCAACTGTTCCTCAAGCGAAGCAATGGCCTTCTTCGCTTGGTCGGCAACTGTTGGATCGTATGCGGCGATCGTTTCCCAAACGGAGTCCCAAACCGACGCCAAATTCAGACGACGCATGCCGAAGCTCGTGAGGTCTTTCGGTACGAATGCGAGATGCGATAGGTCGAGCGGCTCACTTTGTATGCAACGCAAAATGCCAGTTCTCGGTGTCGGGCAGTAGAAGAAGGTCGAGTCGACGAAGACTCCGTCCTTCACTGCGGTGCCCAATCCAATCGCTTTGAGTCCAGAAACTCCGCTCTTTTCCAACGCCGAGCGCACCGACGGCGGAATCAGCGGTTGGAACAGTGCGAGGATTCCTTCGATGCTGACGTATGTCGCCATGATTGGTGCGTCGCCTGTTGAAATTCGGACCGACACCTTCTGAAAGGTCGCATCCGTCGACAGTGCAGCACCCTTTCCCTTCGCCAGAGCGAGAACGGACGCCATTGCGCTCGGGCTGATCGAAACGTAGAAGCGATCGGCGAGCTGCGCCGAAAACACAGTCGGGGATTGCTCATCAAACGTCCACGCATCGACATCGACGTCGAGCATCTTCGTTTGCTGAGACTTGAAGGTTGCCTCGGATTGCGCGAGCTGTTTCAGTACCGATCGAAACGCCGTGAGCTTGTCGGATTTGGATGCCCTGGCAATGGCGACGAGTCCGATGTCAGGGCGTTCACCGGATCCGGGCTTGGGCAACTTCACACTGGTGAGAGCAAACGCTGCAGCACCGTCGAAGGTGCTCGCGATGAGATTGTCGTCGAATCCGGATGGCGCAGCGCTCTTGATCGTTGCTCGCAGAGCGGCAAGGGGTTTCTCGAGAAACTTCTGAACCTGCGTTTCCTGAAAGATCTTGTAGAGCGCCGTGCTCCTAAACTGCGACTCGAAGCCCGACAGATTTGGAAATGCGACGAACGCGAGTGTCCCCGCCGGCAGAACGGATGCGACCTCCGTGAGGTCGCTCGACGGCGGCGAGCCAGCGCAGAGCGCCGTTCCGCCGATCGCGAGCGGCAGCAGCATCGTGGCGACGAGCGAGTAAGCGGCCATCGACGTCGGTCGAAGCGACTGGAATCCAACGTTCGCCGTCATCTTGCGCCCCTCCTCTTTTCGGCATTCGCTTGCAGAGCGACTGCGGCCAATATCTCAGCGATGTTCTGGGCTCTCGCTCGAAGAATCGGGATTATACGAGTGGAAACGAGAAAGTTGTCGGTCGCGCGGACTACTCGGAGAGCTCGATGTTCCAGTAGCGATCAGAGATGAACTTCTCCCAACTTTCCTTCTTCGCGCCGAACGTAAGTGTGAGCGCGGGCGACCAGTCGGGTTTTTGTGGCTTGTGGAGGAGCGTCATGCCCGCCTCGCGCAGGGTGCGATTCCCTTTGCGCACGTTGCATCGGATGCAAGCGAGCACACAATTGGTCCACGAGCTTCGGCCGCCGTGTGAGCGTGGAATGATGTGGTCGATCGACAGATCTTCGCTCGACGCACGACGACCACAGTATTGGCAAGTGTAGGTGTCGCGCTTGTAGATGTTCTTCCGGGAGAATGGCACTTCCTTCTTGGGAATCCCGTCATAGGCCAAGAGAACGATGATCTCGGGGACTCGAATCGTCAGGCTGACGGTGCGGATGCAGCGGTCACCGTTTGCAACGGAGAGGTCCGTCCAAGACGCGAAGTCGTGGGTTTCGTACGTCTCGGGCGAGATGATTCGAGCGCAGCCTTGATAGACGAGTGAGAGCGCCGTTCGAACAGACGTCACGTGAATGGCGACCCACGAGCGATTCAAGACGAGGGTGGCATCGTTCAGCGCAGACACAGCGATGGATTCCTTTCTGCGGAATTGAAGTGGCGAATCTCTCTCGAGCCGGCAAACGGCGATTGCGGTTGGGTCGGCGTCCCGGGTTTCGGTCGAAACCGTGTGGAAGGCTCGGACGACGTGCCGGAGCGTCCGCTGGATCTCCCCATCGACGGCCGCCGCGAATGCTGGCGTCGTCCGCGCATCGGATACAGCTTCTGAATGTTCGCCACTAACATGCTGAGTGTCCGGCTTTGACAAAACCCTGGGCGATTCTAGTCGACTAATCCACCGAAGGCAAGCGGTGGTTTCGACTTCCGAAGATCGGCCGAGGCTGACGGCTCGCAAAACGACCCCCGACGACGCAGTGTGCCGAAGCGGGCTGGTCGGTTGCTCGGTCACGTGTCGATTTCACGGAACACGTTTGCGTCGAAACCAAGATCGGATGTCGAGGATTAACAACAGTAAAACTACGGCGATTCCTGAGCACGGGAAAAGGGGTCGTCGAAGTACAATGAAGTCGCGTTGTTAGTCGCGCACCCGACACATCGACGTTTCGCGGCATGATGCTTGCTCCGGTGGCATGTCGCGCGGTCGCAAGCAACTGGGATGAGCAACTCATGGAAAACTCGAACCTCTACTGCCCGAACTGCCACAGGACGACTTACTTCTTCGACTGCAGAACACATCTCGAGTGCTCGCGGTGCAAGAAGGTCTTGATCAAAGTCGTCCCGACGAGCGGCTCCGACTCTCCTTCTTCCGGCAGCCGTACCGCCTGTTGACTCGACGCGGCTCCGGCCTTCATCGATCCCCACGCCACGGCCGGTGATTTCGGCTTGAAAGGCCCTTCTCCTCTTCTATAATCGCGCCGTTTCGAGCCGATCCTCGACGGAGAGTTTCTGTACCGAGGTTGGCTCGCAGGGCTAATCGAGTCGGCTCTTTCGTGGAGACCGCCTCGTTCTTGGGAGGGAGAGGGGTCGTGAGTACGAATCGCGTGGCAATCCTCGTGGTGTCGCTGGCGGTTCTCGTTTCGTGCGCCGAAACCCGTCACTGGACGGGCTCTGATCTACCGGACGCCACTTCTTCGGAGTTGCGCCCGGTCCAATTCAATGACGTTCCAGCTCCGTTCGGCTTCGATCTCCAGACGAGCGGCAATCGGTCGCTCACCTATCAAGACGGCGAGCTCCGACGTGGGAAGCTCCTCTACAAGGGAACGGACTCGGCGCAAAAGATCGCGGCGTTCTACCGGTCGCAGATGATCCAACCGCCCTACGGCTGGACCGCGCTCCCGGAAACGTTGGAAGGCAGCAAGAACGTGCTCAAGTTCCGAAAACCGAATTCACGAAGTACCGTGAGCATCTACACGCAGGACATTTTCACCTTCGTTCAGATAGAGGTCGAGCCGACAAATGAAGCCTGAAGTTCAGCCCAAGCGACTCAAGACGCCGCCCATCGAAGCCATCCCCGAAGAGCCGCCCTTCCTCAGCGCAGAGGGCTTTCGTCGGAATCGTTCCTTGTTTCTCGGGATCGGTGCTGCGCTGGCCGTCGTGCTCCTGGCGATGGCGGGAGTCGGAATTCGCAGCTATCTTGTCGCTAGCGCAAATACCAAAGGCTGGGAAACTTACGCGACGACGCGTGCCAATCTGTCGTTCGCGGCTCCACCCGCCGCGAACGCGCCGAAAGGGCCCGAGGATTCCGTCCGCGACATCGAGGCGGCGCTCCCTTCGATCCGCAATACTTCAGCTGAACCATGGGTGCTGTTCGATCTCGGAAACGCATACTTCGCTTCGGGCGACGCTCAAAAAGCGCGTGACGTCTTCGTCGACTTGAAGACCCGATTCAAGGACCACGTCCTCGTCAACAAAGACTCGTCCTATCACATGGTTTCAAAGGTAGATGCAGCAATTGAAGACTGCGATAGCGAACTCGCGTGGTCCAAGGAACACCCTCGACCCCGGCCAAAGCCACCAGCCACTTCGGGAGCAGGATCTGGGGGCAATGCTCCCGGGCCCCCATCAGGTGCTCCTGGAAGCCAGTTGCCGGGCGCGACCGATAAGAAGTAGGCTCAGCGCGACTCACCCATAAGCTGAGCAAACACTCGCTCAAAATCCTTGGGCGATGTGAATTCGATCCGGATGAACCCTCTTCGTTTCCCTTCGTGAATCGAAACTCGCGTCCCAAGCCTCAATTGGAGCCTCTCTTCCAGGTCCGTGAGTGTCGCCGGTTTCTTCGCCACGCTCGACCCGGGTGACGGAGTCGTCGCAAGGCGCGCGATGTTCTCGACTGCTCTGACAGAGAGGTCTTCCAGGACGATACGCTTGGCCGCTGCGATCCGGACCTTGGGATCCGGCATCGAGAGCAGCACTTTCGCGTGTCCCGTCAGAATCGCGCCGGCGGAAATCAGCTCTTGGATTTCTGTCGGAAGCTCCAAGAGGCGGAGGAGATTCGCCAACGTCGATCGGTCTTTGCCGAGGCGTTTCGCGGCGTCAGCTTGCGTCAGCCCGGATTCGTCGATCAGTCGCTTGCATGCTGTTGCCTTCTCGATCGGGTTGAGATCCTGTCGCTGCAGATTCTCGACGAGAGCCAACTCGAGAAGCTGAGAATCCGAAATCGTTCGGACGATCGCTCGGACAGTATCGAGCCCCAGAAGCTGACAGGCTCGAAGTCGTCGCTCCCCGGCAACGACTTCGTATCCATTCGAAACGGGCCGCAGGAGAATCGGCTGGAGGAGACCTTGTTCCTTGATCGAATCGGCCAACTCACGGAGGGTTTGATCATCAAATCTCGTTCGTGGTTGACGCGGGTTCGCTCGCACCTCCTTGATATCCACTTCGAGGACCTCATCCCCGTTGAATGAAGAATCTTCGCTGATGAGGAAATCGAGCCCCCGACCCAAGCGCTTCTCTGCCATGTTTTCTCCCTCCCTCGATTGACGCCCTTCGACCTCGATCCGGTGTTCCACGTGGAACACTCGCATTGCATGCGCCCCGAGAGGCCAACGCCCGGGTGCCGATTCGATCAACTCAACGACGGGCGAGCAGCCTACGACGTCCAGGAGTTCGGAGCAACTTCGGAACGTGGCGCGCTCTGCCTCGCCCACGATGTTCCACGTGGAACATCGGTATCCTTAGATTTCGGCGGAGTCCCGAAGTCGCCGCACTGGAAAAGCGACCAAGAGAGTGCATTTCGACTTGCCCGTTCAATTCACGATTGATAGGAGTGCGGCTTCATGACCCAGTACCATTGCTTCTTTGGCGGCCGAGTTCAGGGCGTCGGCTTTCGGTTCGTCGCTCGTGGAGTTGCTTTGCGCCATCGGGTCAGTGGTTGGGTACGGAACTTACCCGACGGTCGTGTCGAGCTTTGCGTGCAGGGAACCGAACCGATGATCGCGGCTTTCCTCCACGATCTCCGCGGGCAAATGGTCGGGCACATTCAGCGGGAAGATGGCAACTACGAATCGGAAACCCCGTCGCTCAGTGACTTCGAGATTCGATATTGATGATCTTCCGAATCCACCGCTTGATCGCACAGTGGCGCTGGCTGCGTGCGCCGTGCTCCCGAGACTACGTGTCGTACTGGATCGCCGGGATCACAGCCGTGAGCATCGCCGCATTGCCCTTCATCACTCCTTACGCATTCGGCCGAGCCTGGCTGACTCGCCTTGAGATCGTTCTTGCGGCAGTTCAACTCGGGAGCCTGCTCCTTGCGATCGCGTCGACATACCATGTCTGTGCGGCGGTGCTCGACGACCGAAACTGCCCCGTCATCCTCGTGCGGACCATCGATCGAGACCGAATCGCTGCCGTTTCGATCGTGACTGCCGGACTATGCGCCGCTCGATGGCTGATCGTCTTGGCGCCCGCGGCGATCCTCGCGGGACTCGAGGGCGGGCCGGGGGCGCGACAGGAATCGGGACGCGATGTCGCGCTTGCGGATTGGTTTTGTTCGCTCGCCGCTGGATATTTGTCCATTGGCATCCAGATCTTTGCCATCTGCGCATTCGGATGCATGATGTCCCTCATCCTTTCACCTGCCTTCGGATCGGTTGCAACGCTCGCCGTTTTCTTGATCTCTCATGCGACGGTCGGCCTCGCGCCGGTCGGATTCGGCTCGGTTGTTTCAGACGTCGCGGCGTTCGTGCTCAGATTCCTTCCGCATTTCGCCGATCTGACGCCGGCGAATCTCTTGGATGACCGCGGGCGAATGGGTACTTCGAATCTCTTGATTGCGCTCGTACACGGCACCTCTTTCACCGTCGCCTTCGCGGTGTGCTGTGAATTCCTTTTTCGACGGAGAGATCTGTAGGCTTGCCGCAGATCTGGAGAGTGCGAGGACTAGTGCGGTACGGAATCGTGAGCGACTTGCATGGGAACCTCGAAGCGCTCGAGGCTGTGCTTTCCCACCTTTCGGGTCTCGACGTCGAGAAGCTCGTCTGCCTTGGCGACATCGTCGGTTATGGCGCAGATCCCTGCGCGTGTATCGATCGAATGCGCGCCCTCGATGTCTCGTGCGTGCTCGGAAATCATGATGCGGCGGTTTCTAATTCCATAAATATAGATAATTTCAATAGTTATGCTGTTTCATCGATACGATGGACCCAGGCCCAGATGCAGCCGGCGCACCTCCGATTCCTTCGGCAGCTTCCCTTCGTCATTTGCGAACGCGAAGTCTGCTTCGCCCACGCAAGCCTCCACCACCCGGAGTGGTTTCAGTACCTGCGAACGCCACACGACGCCCTCCTGAGCTTCGAACAGCAAGCGACGCGTGCGGCGTTCATCGGTCATTCCCATGCGCCGATTTCTTACTTGCTGAGCGACACGGGACTGCATGTCAACTTCGACCCAACCGTTGCGCTCACCGAATTCAAGAAGGGGCTATTCAACGTGGGATCGGTCGGTCAACCTCGAGACCAGGATCCACGAGCGAGCTGTGCCATCTACGACGTCGAATCCGAGGAGTACGAGATTCATCGAGTTCCCTACGACATCGCCACCGCCGCCGACAAGATCATCCGGGCCGGTCTGCCGAATCTCCTCGCCGAGCGACTCAAAGTCGGAGTTTGATCGGTGCGCGCGCGACGACGTTACATGCTCCCATCAAGGCGATTGCACGTGAATGGTGGTCGTGGTAGGTTCCCCGGTTCGGCGGGAGTCCTCTCGTAGGCGGTTAGAAGTTCTCGTACGGCGAACCCGGGCTTCCGCGCACTCCGCACGTTGGCTGCTGCGATTGGCTCCGCGCCTCACGGTGGCGTGTAGAGTCCCGACGAACATCCGCTGGAGGACTCGACCGAGACGTGCTCAAGAAACACAGCCAGCTCATGGTGACGTTGTGCCTCGTCATGGATTGCGCCATGACGGCGGCCGCGTTTTCCGTCGCATACGACCTTCGATTCGCCGCAGTACTGGTTCCACTGCTGAAAGGACTCCCCGATGGTCGCGAGTATGTAACGGTTCTCCCCGTCGCGCTCGTGATCTGCATGGTCTGCTACCATCTTTGCCGACTCTACGTGCCACGCCGCGCGGGAACTCTGGCAGGGGAGTGGCTCGACATCGTCAAAGCCACGCTTCTGGCCGCGATGGCCCTTGCCGCCACAACGTTCTTCTTCCGCCGATACGAGTACTCGCGCACCGTGCTTCTTTTCTGGTTGCTGTTCAACGTCCTCTTCCTCGGTCTCGCGCGCTCCGCGATTCGCCTTTGCCTTCGAGAGATGCGGCAAAAGGGCTGGAATCTGCGACACGCGATCATCGTCAGCGCCGGGAAGCTCGGCCAGAACATCGCGGAAACGTTGCAGAACAATCCGTGGACTGGAATCCACCTCGTCGGGTTCCTCGACGACCGACCGGAGCGGATCGGACGCGTCATCCGCGGAGTTCCGGTGATCGGTCGCGCAGACGAGCTGCTGAGCCTCGTGAAAACCGGACAAATTGATCAGGTTTACTTTGCCCTGTCGCTCGATCAGGTCAGCACGATGGAGCCGCTGATCAAGTCCCTGTCGCAGGAATGTGTCGACGTGAAGCTCGTGCCCGACTTCTTTGGGCTCGTGACGCTCCGTGCGCGCGTCGCGGTGTTCGACGGATTGCCCGTTTTCACGCTTCAGGAGAGCCCGTATTACGGCTGGCAGCGGGTACTGAAACGATCGATCGACGTCGTCCTTTCGCTTATCGTCTTGATCGTGATCTCGCCTCTGCTCGCGGTCATCGCCATCATCGTTCGGTCGACCAGCCCGGGCCCGGTCTTTTATCGCCAGGAGCGCGTCGGCATCGATGGGCACGTGTTCCGGATCTTCAAGTTTCGCACGATGCTCTCCGACGCCGAGAGTGAGACCGGCGCGACTTTCGCCCGACGTGACGATCCGCGCGCGACGCCGATCGGGCGCTTCCTCCGTCGAACGAGCCTCGACGAAATCCCTCAGTTCTTCAACGTGTTGAAAGGGGAGATGAGCATCGTCGGTCCGCGGCCCGAGCGTCCCGTTTTCATCGAGGACTTCAAGAACTCGCTTCCGCGCTACATGCTTCGCCATCACGTCAAGGCGGGAATCACGGGTTGGGCGCAAGTGAACGGCTGGCGCGGCGACACGTCGTTGCGAAAGCGCCTTCAATACGATCTCTACTACATCGAAAATTGGTCGCTCGGGTTCGACTTTCGCATCATGCTGCTGACGTTTCTTCGGGGGTTCGTCCACAAGAACGCATTCTGAACACCCGCTTCCGATCCAGTTCCCGCTAATCCTTTTCGCTCGAACGACCGATAAGTTCCATCGCCGGAGATCCCGCGCTCCGCGCCCGGGCTCGGGCGGACGGTGCTGTTTGACACCGTGTGGCGAACGGCCCTATACTCGCCGATCGCTTCTGCACGATCTGAGCCCAGACGTGACGAGTGCAAGCGCAAGGAGGACTCGACCATCGCTCGCGAATCGGCTCTCGAGACTTATCTGAACGACATCAACAAAGTCGCCCTCCTCACGGCGGACCAGGAGAAGGAATTGGCCCGCGCGATTCGCAAAGGCGATTTGGCCGCGCGCGAGCGCATGATTCGTGCAAACCTGCGCCTCGTCGTTGCCATCGCCCGCAACTACGTCAATCGCGGACTCTCGTTTCTCGATCTCATCGAAGAGGGCAATCTGGGATTGTTGAAAGCCGTCGAGCGATTCGACCCCGACGCTGAGTGCCGGTTCTCGACGTACGCGACGTGGTGGATCAAGCAATCGATTCGTCGCGCGCTCATCAACACCGTGAAAACGGTTCGGATTCCGTCGTACATGGTCGAGCTCATCGCGCGATGGAAGAACGTCGCGATGGAATTGCAGTACCGACTCGCCCGCCAACCCACTGTCCAAGAAGTTGCCGCCGAAATGGACATTCCGCGCGAAAGCGTCCGCATCATCAAGCGTGCGATTCGCGCGTCGAACGGAGCATCACAAGTCGTCAGCCTCGACTCTGTCTTCGCTTCGAATGAAGCGATCGAAGCGCCCGCCGTGAAGCGACCGGACGAAACGGTTTTCGACGCCTTCGAGATCGAGCAGCTCGAGAAACTTCTCGGCGCCATCGACGAACGAGAGGCGACGATCCTGAAGATGCGCTACGGCATCGGCGAGCACGATCCGATGACGTTGAAAGAAATCGGCGTGCACGTCCACCTCACGCGCGAGCGCGTGCGACAAATCGAGAACGAAGCACTACGGAAACTCCACGCGATCCTGAGCCGCGACGACGAGGATTGACCGGCGTCGGCCCACGCCCCCGGGCGTTCTACGTTCATCTCCCGTTCTGCGTCGTGAAATGCCCGTACTGCGACTTCTACTCCGTGGTCGAACGCGGCGAGCCCATCGACGAGTTCCTCGGTGCGTTCGAGCGGGAACTGGCATCACGCGCGCACGGCCTACGACCAGAGACGATCTTCGTCGGCGGAGGCACGCCTTCGTTCCTTTCCATTCCGCAGACGGAGCGCTTTCTTTCCGCCCTCCACGACCACATCGACTTCACCGTGATTCGCGAATTCACCGTCGAGTCGAATCCCGAGAGCGTGAACGTTGAAAAGGTGCGTCTGTGGCGTGGCGCTGGTGCGACGCGATTCAGCGTCGGCGTGCAATCGTTTCGTTCGGCGAAGCTCGCGTTTCTCGGGCGCGCACACGACGCAGATGACGCGCGGCGTGCCGTCGACTCGCTGCGCGAGGAAGGCTGCAACGACGTCAACCTCGATCTCATGTTCGGCGTGCCGGGAGAGACGCCCAACGAGTGGGCCGCGGATTTGCGCGAGGCGATTGCGCTCGCGCCCGATCACGTTTCGGCATACGGTCTCACCATCGAACCCGGCACGGAGTTTGGGCGCCTCCATCGCGACGGCGTGCTTTGCGAGCTGGACGAATCGACGTGGTGCGAAATGTTCGACTCGACGCGCGCGACACTCAGCGCGGCCGGTTACGCGCCCTACGAGATCTCGAACTTCGCGCGGCCGGGCCGCGAGTGTCGCCACAATCTCGTCTACTGGAACAACGCCGAGTACGTCGGCGTCGGGCCGTCCGCCGTCTCCTATGAGAACGGCGTACGCCGGAGAAACGTCGCCGAGTGGCGCAAGTACGTGGCCGCGGTTCGGGAAAGCGGCCACGCGGTCGTCTTCGAGGAGGCGCTTCAGGCCGATGCCTGCCTTGGGGAGTCACTCATGCTCGGGCTTCGCCTCGAGCGTGGCGTATCGCGAACCGACCTCCGCGCACGGTTCGGCATCGATATCGCCGAGCGCTTTGCAGAGGAAATCGTCGGCTTCATGAACGCCGGACTTCTTTCCGCCGACGGCGATCGCATTGCTCTCACCGACGCCGGACGTCGCGTCGCGAACTCGGTCATCGAGGCATTCATCCGCTGACGTCGCCGCAAACGCGGCTTGTCACCGATCTCCCACGCCTCTAGACTTCTCGCGGCAGGATGACGGCTGCATGATCGTCTTGATCGACAACTACGATTCGTTTACCTACAACCTCGTCCAGCGATTCGGCGAGTTGGGAGAGTCCGTCGAGGTTTTTCGAAACGATTGCGTCACGATTGCGGCGATCGAGCGGTTGAGCCCCGAACGCATCGTCATCTCCCCGGGGCCATGCACGCCGCGCGAGGCCGGCATGAGCAACGGTGTCCTCGTGCACTTGAGTTCGCGCATTCCGACTCTCGGAGTTTGCCTGGGACATCAGTGCATCGGCGCCGTGTTCGGTGGCGAGGTCGTGCGCGCGATGCGCCTCATGCACGGAAAAACGTCGTTGATCACACACGACGGCAAGGGGGTCTACCGCGGCCTTCCGAATCCGTTCACGGCGACGCGGTATCACTCGCTGATCGTTCGCGAGGCGTCGCTTCCGACATGCCTCGTTGCGACGGCGCACTCCGAGAAGGGGGAACTGATGGGCGTCCGACATCGCGAACTGCCGATCGAAGGCGTGCAGTTTCATCCCGAGTCATTCCTCACGGAAGCCGGCACGGAACTCCTGCAGAACTTCCTTTCTTCCGAGTTCGCGTCCCGCCGTCGCCGGGCGCCGGTGATGACCGCGCGGAGACGCCGCACGTGAATGCTCCTTTGACTTCCCGTACCGGCGAGACCTTCGGGGATCGGCTCCATCGGCTCACGCGCGAAAAAGGATCACGCCTCTGCGTCGGACTCGATCCCGACCTCGCACGCATTCCCGATTCGATTCGTCGTGCCGCTCTCGAGGATGCCAGCGATCCGGCCGAGGGTGCGGCGACCGCCATCGAGCGATTCGGGCGCACGGTGATCGAGGCCGTCGCGCCCTTCGCCGTTGCCGTGAAGCTGCAGATCGCGTTCTACGAACGCTGGCTCTCACCGGGCCTTCGCGCGTTCGAGAGAAATGCCCGCGATGCTCGAGACCGCGGCCTGCTCGTGATCGCCGACGTGAAGCGCGGCGACATCGGCTCGACCGCGGAAGCATACGCGGCCGCGCATCTCGACCCTTCGCCCGGAATCGACGCCGACGCCGTAACCGTGAACCCGTTGCTCGGACTCGACGGGGTGGAGCCGTTCCTCGCGCGATGCCGTCAACGCGGCAAAGGCGTTTTCGTCCTCGTTCGCACGTCGAATCCCTCGGCGAGGGATCTGCAGGACCTCGACTGCGACGGCGAGCCGCTGTTCTTGAAGATCGCCGATCTCGTCGCTCGGTGGGGTGAGGGAATCCGCGGACATTCCGGGTGGAGTTCCGTGGGCGCGGTGGCCGGCGCGACGTACCCCGACGAGCTGAGACGCATTCGCTCGGAGATGCCCTGGACACCGCTTCTCGTGCCCGGAATCGGAGCGCAAGGCGCGAGCATTCGCGACGCGTGCGGTGCGTTCGACACACAAGGCATGGGCGCACTGCTCTCGTCGTCGCGGGCCATCCTCTATCCGCCCGGCGACGGTTCGATCGATGCCATCGCCGACGCGGCGCATCGCACTCGAGACGAGATCGAAGCGGCTTGCCGCCTAGGTCGCTGACCATCGCACCACCGCGAGTGCGAAACTACGTCATGATCGCTCATCGGAGACGCCCTCGTTGAACGTCGACTGGGTGGCCTTGGAACGGCTCTCACGCTATCCGACCCTTCTCGGCGACCTGGCGCGACGGGAGCCGTCGCTCGCTCCGTTCTTTCCGACGCTCGCCGGCGCCACTGCCGCCGAGGCGTTGCATCGCACAGCCCGCGCCGTCGCCCGCACGGAAGTCCCTCGGGCCGCCGTCGCGGAGAGGCTCGCGTCCGAAAACGCTGCGCTGGGTGCAAGCTCCGAATGCATAGATGCTGCGCGATCACTCGCCGACCCGCGCACGGTCGCGGTCGTCGCCGGTCAGCAGCCGGGACTCTTCGTCGGTCCTCTTCTGTCCGTGTACAAAGTCATCACCGCAATTCGGGTCGCGGCCGAGATCGAGCGGCGCGGGGAGTTCCGCGCGGTTCCGGTCTTCTGGTGTCACACCGATGATCATGATCTCGACGAGGCAAACCAGCTGCACGTTCTCACTCGTGAGTTCGAAGTGCGGCGCCTGCGCGCCGCTTGGGAGTCGACGGGGGAGCCGTTGCATGCGCGTCGAACCGACGACGCACTCCGCGCGCTCGTCGCCGAGGCGCGGGACGCGTTTCCCGCGACGCCGCGTCGCGACGAGGCGTTCGGCTTCCTCGAGCCGCACGACAACGAAAGTCTCGGCGAATGGTGTTGTCGATCGATGCTCCGACTGTTCTCCGGCCATCGGCTGGTGATGCTCGAGCCCCGTTGGTTGCGTCGCGAGTCGGCCGAGCTCCTCGGCAGAGCGGCGCTTCTCGATCCCGGAGTCGCTGAGTCGATCCGCGAGCGCGGTGCAGCACTGCGCCGCCTCGGTCACGCTCAGGGCCTCGGCGACGTGTCGCCGCCGTTCCTGTTTCGCCTGGACGAGGCCGGACGGCGCAAGCGCGTGGCACCAACGTCCGGCGCACGACTCGCTGCCGACATCCATCGATCGCCCGAACTCTTCAGCCCGGACGTCGCGCTCCGTCCCGTCGCGCAGAGTGCGCTACTGCCGTGCGCGGCGATCGTCGTCGGTCCGAGCGAGGCTGCATACGTCGCGCAACTGGGTGGACTGTTCGACGCGCTGCACGTTCCGATTCCGTACGTTGCCCCGCGGCTCACGGCAACCCTACTCGAAGATCGCGTCGACGCCGCGCGACGCGCGTTCGGAATCGGCTACGAGGAGCTGCTGAAGATCGGTGCCGAAATGCCGGAGAGCGGCGGCATGCCTCCGGACGTCCGTGCTTCGTTCGACTCTGTTCGATCGACCCTCGAACGCGAGATGGCTCGCATCAAAGAAACGCTGCGAAGCGTCTCCGACTCCGCCGCAGCCGGATTCGAAAATGCGCTCGGCGCACTCCAGGAGCGATTGCGACTGATCGAGCGTCGCGCGGAGGACGCGTTCCGAGAGGGAAGCGGCCGCGGTCGAGCACAGTGGCGGCGACTCTATTCGAGCGTGTTACCGCGGGATCTCCCGCAAGAGCGCGTCTTCGGCCCGCTTCCGTTCGTCGTCCGGTATCGCACATCGTGGATCGAAGAAATCTTGGGCTCGCCTGATCTTCCGGCGTTTCCCGCCGCGCATGCTTTCGTACACGTGGCCCAGCCGCAATCGGACCCGCGAATGGAGACTTCGACATGAGCTTGCCCGATCCCGCCGACGCGCTCGTCTTTGGCGCACACCCGGACGACATCGAGATGGGCTGCGGCGGCCTGATCCGTTCGCTCGTTCGCCGAGGAAGACGCGTCGTCGTCGTCGACTGCACGCGAGGCGAGTTGTCCACGCGCGGAACCGTCGAGTCGCGTCGCGCAGAGACGGACGCAGCGTCTCGCATCCTCGGGATCGTTGCCCGGGAAAACCTCGAGCTGCCGGACGGCAGCGTCCCCGATGGCGGGTCCGCTCGAAGCGGGGTCGTTGCGGCAATTCGCAAGTGGCGGCCGCAGCTCCTCGTCGCGCCACCGACTCGCGATCTTCATCCCGACCATGCACGCGCCGGATCACTCGTCGTCGAGAGCCACTTCCTCGCCGGCGTGGCGAAGTTTCCGCCGGATGCGATCGATCGCCTCCCGCCGCACCGCGCGAACCAAGTCATCCATTTCATGCAGCACTGGCGATTCGTGCCTTCGTTCGTGGTCGACATCACCGACATGTTCGGCGAGAAAATGGCTGCGATTCGTTGCTATGGTTCGCAGTTCTTCAAGGGAGAGAGCGACGAGAGCCCGACGAACCTTGCCCGCAAGGAGTTCCTCGACGAGCTCGAAGCCCGCGACCGCTATTATGGGACGGCCATTGGCGTTCGATACGGCGAGCCCTATTGGGTCGAAGGACCCGTGCGCGTCGCGGATCCCGTCGCGGCCTGGCCCGACGCCGTGCCACCGACGGGAAAGTCGAAATCATGAAGATCGGAATCGCGTGTTATCCGACGTTCGGTGGTAGCGGCGTCGTCGCGACCGAGCTGGGTCTCGCGCTCGCGCAGCGCGGGCACGAGGTCCACGTTCTCAGCTACTCGCGGCCCTTTCGCCTCGAGCCCTTACAGGAGAACGTCTTCTTCCACGAAGTCGAGGTCACGACGTACCCGTTGTTCCGCTATCCGCCGTACGACCTCGCGCTCGCCAGCAAGCTGCTCGAGGTGATGGAGCGACACGGTCTCGACATCGTGCACGCGCACTACGCGATACCGCACGCGGTCAGTGCGTACCTCGCGAGAGAGATGCTCGCGGGGCGAAGCATGAAGACGATCGTCACGCTACACGGAACCGACATCACGATCGTCGGAAACGACGCCTCGTACTTCCAGGTGACGAAGTTCGCGATCGAGCGCTCCGACGGCGTCACCGCGGTTTCGAACTACCTCGAAGGCGCGACGCGTCAGATCTTCGGCGTGACCTGCGACATTCGCGTTCTGCCCAACTTCATCGACGCGGAACGATTCGCCCCGGGCCGCACCCATCTCAAGCGCGAGTGCTTGGCGCGCCCTGGCGAGAAGATCGTGACCCACGTGTCGAACTTCCGCCCGGTGAAGCGCATCCCCGATGTCGTGCAGACGTTCGCCGCGATCCACGCGAAAGTTCCGAGCCGACTCGTTCTCGTGGGGGAGGGACCGGAGCTGGGCCGCGCGCTCGAACTAGCAGAGCAGTTGGGGATCGCGGATTTCGTCTCGTCGCTCGGCAAGCGCGATGCGACGGAGGAGATTCTCGCCGTCTCGGACCTCTTTCTCCTTCCGAGCGAACGCGAGAGCTTCGGCCTCGCCGCACTCGAAGCGATGAGCTGCGCCGTGCCGGTCATTGGTGCGCGTGCTGGGGGTCTCGTCGAAGTCGTGGAAGACGGAGTGACCGGCTTTCTCTGCGAGCTCGGAGATTTCGAGGCGATGGGACGCCGCGGGATCGAGGTCCTCGAGAACCCGGCACATCATCGGCGTCTCGGCGATGCGGGACGAGAGCGCGCAGTCCGCCTCTTCGACCGGCAACAAATCGTCACGCGCTACGAAGACTACTACCGCGAAATCCTCGCTCGACGCTGACTCGCACGCGCTCCATTGCGCGACGCTCGCGATCAAGACTCTTCGGTGGCCGTGTTCGAACGGGCTTGATCGGCTCCGGGATCACCGAGTAGTCGACGCAGCGCGCGGCCGGGATCTGCGCTCGACATCAACGCTTCACCCACGAGAATCGCGTCGGCCCCTGCGGCCTCGAGCGCAACCACGGCTTCGCGGGTCGAGATGCCGCTCTCGGCGACCCGTACGACGCTGCGCGGAAGAGTGCCGATGAGTCGAAGTGCAAGATCACGATCGACGGCGAACGTGGCGAGGTTCCGGTTGTTGATCCCGATCAGGGTCGCGCCGGCTTCGCGCGCGACATCTAGTTCTCGCTCGTCGTGGGCTTCGACGAGCGCCTCGATGCCGACCGAACGCGCGGTGGTCAAGAGCATCCGCAACGCGGCCGCCGTCGGATGGAGCGAAACCAGAAGCAGCACGGCGTCTGCTCCGATCGCGCGCGCTTCGACCACCTGAAACGCGTCCACGACGAAGTCTTTCCGCAAGATCGGGAGCGACACCGCTGCCTTGGCGGCTCTCACATCGTCGTCGCTTCCTCGAAACCAACGCGACTCGGTGAGGACAGAGATCGCGGCGGCGCCCGACCGAGCGTACGCCGACGCCGTCGCTGCCGCGTTCGCATCGAGGCGGATCGGGCCGCGGCTGGGAGACGCTCGCTTCACTTCCGCGATCGCGCGAATGGAGTCGGCCTCGCGACGACGAAGCGCGTCGGCAAGCGACCGCGCCGGCGCGAGCGCGGCGATGCGCCGTTCCAACTCCGAAACGGGAGTGTCGCGCTTCCGGGCGGCGACTTCCTTGCGTTTGTACGCGGCGATTTCGTCGAGCCCGACCCGCCGTTGGCTTCTCGATTCGTCGCTTCCCATGCGAGCGACGCTTGTATCACAACCCCCTCGACACAGCGACGTCGGACGTGCTACAGGCCGCAACATGGCCCGGCCCTCGACTTCCTATTACTTGGACTACAACGCCACGGCGCCCATGCTCCCAGAGGTGCAGGAGAGCATGCTCCAGTACTGGCAGTCCGGCCCTGGGAATCCCAGCTCCTTACATGAACCGGGACGTCGAGCTCGCGCGGCGCTTCACGAAGCCCGAGCGGTCGCTGCGGGAGCACTCGGAGCGAAGGAGTCCGAGGTCGTGTTTACTTCAGGCGGCACCGAGTCCATCTCGCTGGCCCTCCAAGGCCTGTTGGGTCTGTGCTCCCGACCGCTCCACGTCATCACCAGCGCGATCGAGCACCCGGCGACGCTCGAATCCGTTCGGGCCCTCGAGGGACCCGACGTCCGCACAGCGGTGCTCCCGGTCGACGAGTTCGGGCGTATCGCGGTAACCCACGTCGTCGACGCGGTGCTCCCCAGCACACGACTCGTCACTCTCATGCTCGCCAACAATGAGATCGGGACGATCGAACCGGTCGCCGCGGTCGCTCGTGCGGTCGCGTCCAACGGTGTTCTCGTGCACACCGATGCCGTTCAAGCGTTCGGCAAGATGAGCGTGCGAGTCTCCGACCTCGACGTGCACTCTCTGTCGATCTCCGGCCACAAGTTCGGGGGACCTCCAGGGACCGGGCTCCTCTATGTGCGAGACGGCGTCCGGTTTCAGCCAAGCCTGCGGGGTGGCAGGCAAGAAGGGGGCCGGCGTGCGGGGACCGAGAACGTCGCGGGGGCCGTGGGTCTCGCGGTCGCGATGAAGCTCGCGGTCGATCGCTTGGACGAGACGACGCGGTGCGTCCGCGCCTCGACTGCGGCGTTTCTCGAGACGATCGAGGAGGCGGGCGTTGAGTTCACCGTGAACGGACTGCCGCCTCGTTCGGACGGCACGCTGCCGAATACTCTGAACCTCGCGTTCACCGGTATCGAAGCGCAATCGCTGCTCGTGCATCTCGATCTCGCCGGTGTCGCTGCGTCGTCCGGCTCTGCTTGTTCATCCGGAGCTGTGGAGCCGTCGCACGTTCTTCGCGCGCTTGGCTTGCCCGAAGATCGCGTGCGCGGATCCGTACGCTTCAGCTTCGGTGCGTCGATCGACGCACAAGCCGCGAAAAATGCGGCGCAGCGGGTGATCGACATCGTGCGGTGCCTCCGAAGCTGATCGATCGCGGCGGGCACTTCCGGAAATTTTTTTTGCAGTTCTACGATCGCAACTCCGCGCCGCGTTTGCGCGTCGCGTCTCGTGTCGTCGGACGCCGTCTTTTTTCCTTGAAGGACAGAGGGTCGGAGATAGGATCCGCGCGTTCACTCGGGGTGGGGTGTTCGAATACGTGCCCCTCATCTCATTGCGAGAAGGTTAAGGGGTCCGACCTTCGGTCGGCACGAGACACGGAGTCCAATTCACACGTCGGGAGCTACCGAATGCCTCTGCCTTCGTCTTCGGTCTCCGCGCAAGAAATCTGGGCCCAGACCCAGCACGAGCTTCGCGGTGCTCTCAGCAGTCAGCAGTTCGACACCTGGTTTCGAAAGGTCGAAGCTCTCGCGTTCGACGGCTCGACTCTCGAGCTGGCAGTGCCGAACGCTTTCTTTCGCGATTGGCTTCGCGAGCACTATGTCGAGTTGCTCGGTGAATCGTGCGGGCGAATCCTCGGATTCGTTCCCGAGTTCTGCTTCACGGTTCGCCCCATGGACGCGGCGAACCGCACGGAAACGCCTTCGTCGGGGGAGCAGCCGAGTCCGATGGCTCCATCCCGGCCGGTGTCGGAGCTGACGCTCAACCGTCAATACACGTTCGAGAACTTCGTCGTGGGTCCCGGAAACCGGCTGTCACATGCGGCCTCGCTCGCCGTCGTCGAGGCACCCGCGCGGGCGTACAATCCGCTCTTCCTCCACGGATCGGTCGGACTCGGCAAGACCCATCTTCTCCAGGCCGTGTGCCACGAAGTTCTGCGTCGCGAACGAACGTTTCACATCCTCTATCTTTCCTGCGAGACGTTCGTGAACCAGTTCGTCGCCGCCATCGAGCGCGGTGAGCTAGAGTCATTCCGCTTCCGCTATCGTCACGTCGACATGCTTCTCATCGACGACATTCACTTCCTGGCCAACAAGGAGCGAACGCAGGAAGAGTTCTTCCACACTTTCAATACTCTCTACAACGCGCACAAGCAGATCGTCCTCTCCAGCGATTCGCCGCCGAAAGAGATTCCGACTCTGAAGGAGCGTTTGGTCAGCCGATTCAAGTGCGGCTTCGTCACGCAGATCGACCCGCCGTGTCTCGAAACGCGCGTGGCGATCATCAAGAAGAAGGCGCGCCTTGCGTCCAGCGAAGTTCCTGACGACGTTGCACTCTTTCTCGCGGAGCGAATCGACACGAACATTCGAGAGCTCGAAGGCGCGGTTACGAAGCTGCTCGCGCACGCTTCCTTGGCATCACGGCGTGTCGACCTTGCGCTCGCGCGTGAAGCGTTCCGAGATTTGTTGGTCCCCGCGACCATCCACAGCATCGACCAGATCATCGCGGTCGTGACGACCTACTTCAATTTGAAGAAGGGCGATCTGCAGTCCAAGCGTCGCGTCAAATCGATCGTGCTGCCGCGCCAACTCTGCATGTACCTCGCGCGAAAGCACTCGCCCTATTCACTCGAGGAAATCGGCGGGTTCTTCGGGGGGCGGGATCACACGACCGTCCTCTACGCCGAGGACAAGATCCAACACCTCGTCGAGACCAACCCGGAAACTCGCGCGACGGTCGACCAGCTCTCCAAGAAACTCGTCTCCTGAACGTCTTCCGATGGGGGCGCCAATGACGCTCGAACTGCGCGCCACTCGCTTTCTTGTGGGTGCTCCGGCACGCTGGTACAATGGGTCGGTTTTTCAACCAAGAACATCCTTGTCGGCAGACCGTTCGGCGGCGGTGGATGGCCTGTGGAGAATGGCGGCGGCGGCGGCGATTGCTCGGACAGACGACGGGATAGGTGTGAAGAGGCGGGTCTTTCTTGAAGCCGGTTTCCACGGCTACTCCACGTTCGACGGAACCGACGATGGCTCCGAGGCACCACGGGTTCTAGGAGTTAGCCGCGGTACGCTCGAGTTCTCCACAACCTGTCTCGGTGGACAAGATGATGAAGAGTAGGTTTCAGTTGAATGAAGAGAGACATAGTCAACAAGCCCTGAGATAGAAGAGGGAAAAGCAGAGGGTTTCTCATGAAGATCCGGTGCCGTCGCAAGGAACTTCTCGATGGCTTCCAAGCCGTCGCGAGCGTCGTATCGCCGAAGGCGATCAAGCCGATCTTGCAGTGCGTCAAGCTGACGCCCGAAGGCTCACGCATCGAGCTTCTCGCAACCGACCTGGACGTATCGATGCGCTATTGGAGCGAGACTCTCTCTATAGAGGGAGAAGGTGTTGCGGTCCTTCCAGGTCTGATGCTCACGAGCATTCTCAGGGAGACGTCGGCGGAAGAAGTGCTGCTCGACATCGATCAAGACGTCTGCAACATCCGTGTCGGCGCAGACGACTTTCGAATCCGCGGGCTCGATGCCGATGAGTTCCCGGTCATCCCGGCGTTTTCGGACGGGCCGGTCGTCGAGGTCGGGGCCGCAGCGCTTCGCGAGATGATCCACCGCACCGCTTTTGCGGCGGCACGGGAAAAGACGCGGTACGCGCTGAATGCCGTGCTGCTCCACGTCAGCAACGACGATCTCGAGGTTGTTGCTACCGACGGCCGGCGGTTGTCCTACTGCATCGGAAAAGTGACCAACTCGAACAGCACGGAAAAGTCCGTGTTGCTTTCGCTTCGAGGCATCCTGCAATTCGAGCGTTCGCTGGCACCGGAGGACGAGGTCGGACGCCTCGACATCCAAGACAACCTCGTCGTGATGAAGACGCCGCGTGCCGAGGTATCGACTCGCGTCGTCGAGGGAACCTTTCCGAGCTACTCGGAAGTGATTCCCAAGCAGGGCGACAAGGTCATGGAGGTCAAGGCAGGAGTCTTCTCACAGGCCTTGCGACGCGCGTCGATTCTCGCGGATGACGAGTCCCGATGCGTGCGCCTCGTGCTGTCGAAGAATCGCCTCACGCTGTTCTCGCGGTCGACTGCAGTCGGAGAAGCGAAAGTGGAAATCGAGGTCGGATACCGAGCGGCAGACTTCGAGATCCACTTCAATCCGGACTATCTCGTGGACGGGCTGAAAGTTTTGCCGGACGACCAAGACGTGTCGCTCGAAATGACGGAAAAAGGCGCGCCGGGAAAGATCGTCGTCAACGACGGATACAGCTACGTCATCATGCCGATCAACTTGGAGTAGATGGAGACGTGGCAGAGGCGGAGCCAATCGGGTCGCTCGTTCGCCAAATTCTCCGCCGCCGGGACACCGCCCGCCGCCGGGTTCAGGATCGGGTGACGCATGTGCTGATGCGGTTGGTTGGCGGCGACGTCGCGGCGCAAGTTCGGGTCCGAGAGATTCGTGGAGGTGTGTTGCGGCTCACCGCCGCGTCAGCGGCGCTGCGCGAAGAGTTGGGCGTGTACCGCGCGCAAGAGTTCAGAGCCGCGTTGGAATCCGAAACGCCCCCGCTTGCCGTGCAATCCATTCGGTTCGAGATCGAGTGATGGGAGAGGACGTGGAACAGAGCGTGGTGAACGACTCGTACGACGCCAGCAAGATCAAAGTGCTCGAGGGACTCGCGGCCGTCCGCAAGCGACCCGCGATGTACATCGGTGACGTTTATTCGGGTGGGCTCCACCACCTCGTCTACGAAGTCGTCGACAACTCGATCGACGAGGCGATGGCCGGGTACTGCCACAATATTCAAGTCACCGTTCACCCGGATAACTCGGTCACCGTGCAAGACGACGGCCGCGGCATTCCGGTCGACATGCATCCAGAGGAGAAGAAGCCAGCACTCGAAGTCATCATGATGACGCTCCACTCCGGAGGGAAGTTCGACCACGATTCGTACAAGGTTTCGGGCGGTCTGCACGGGGTCGGCATCTCCGTCGTCAACGCACTCTCTCAGAGGCTGGAAGTCGAGGTCTCCAAAGACGGCCACGTTCACCATCAGATCTATGAGCATGGCCACAAGAAGACCGAGCTCGAACGACGCGGCAAGACCCAACACACCGGCACGAAGATCACCTTCAAACCCGACGCCGAGATCATGCTCGAGACGACGTTCAGCTACGACGTGCTCGCCCGCCGCCTTCGCGAGCTCGCGTTCTTGAACAAGGGCGTGAAGATCCGCGTCCTCGACGAACGGACCGGCAAGGACGAGACGTTCGTCTACGATGGCGGCATCCGCGCTTTCGTCGAGCACCTCAACCAGAACAAGGAGCTGATCCACCCGGACATCATCTACTTCGAAAAGGAGCAGGAAGGGATCCGCGTCGAGCTCGCGATGCAGTTCCACGACGCCTATCAAGAAAACGTCCTCACGTTCGTCAACAACATCAACACGCACGAAGGCGGGACCCACCTCTTCGGATTCCGGAGCGCGCTCACGCGCACGTTCAACTACTACGCGAAGAAGGAAGAAATTCTCAGGAGCGACGAAGCACCGACGGGTGAGGACTTCCGCGAAGGTCTGACGGCCGTGTTGAGCGTGAAGGTGCCCGATCCTCAGTTCGAGGGGCAGACGAAATCGAAGCTTGGCAACCGAGAGGTCCAAGGCGCCGTCGAGGCGATCGTCAACGAAGCTCTCGCGACGTACTGCGAGGAGCATCCGGCAAGCGCGAAGGCAATCGTTCAGAAGGCGATTCTCGCTGCGCGTGCACGCGAAGCCGCGCGCAAGGCGCGCGAACTCGTCAAGCGGAAGGGCGCGCTCGCGAGCGGAGGACTTCCCGGCAAGCTCGCCGACTGCTCGAGCCGCGACGTCGAGAAAACCGAGCTGTTCATCGTCGAGGGCGACTCGGCCGGCGGCTCCGCGAAGGTCGGCCGCAATCGTGAATTCCAAGCAGTGCTGCCGCTCCGTGGCAAGATCTTGAACGTCGAGAAAGCGCGGATCGACAAAATGCTCGGCCATGCCGAAATCCAGACGCTGATCCACGCGCTTGGCACGGGCATCGGCACGGACGACTTTGCCATCGAGAAGCTGAGATACGGCCGGATCATCATCATGACCGATGCCGATGTGGACGGAAGCCACATCCGTACGCTTCTCCTCACGTTCTTCTTCCGTCACATGACGCCGCTCGTCGAACGCAGCCACCTGTACATCGCGCAGCCGCCGCTCTACAAGGTCAAGCGACGGAACAAAGAGGAATACATCCATAACGAAAAGGAGCTGAAGGCCGCGCTGCTCAAGCTCGGCATCGAGGGCGCGAAGCTCAAGGTCGAGCGCGACGGGCGTGTGCTCGACGATGCGCTGCTCTCGCAGCTCCTCGGCCGGCACGTGGCGAGGTTCGAGGAGTTCGAGCGGCAGATCCGGCGTCACGGCATCACCCTCGAGAAATACCTGAGCTTGGCCGACGGCAACGGCGATGGCCTGCCGCTGTATCGCGTGCTCGCCGGGGACGAAGAGCACTTCTTCGCGTCATGGGAAGAGCTAGAACGATTCCAAAACGCGGCGGCAGCGAAAAAGGGTGAGGAGCTGAAGATCTACGAGGAAGGCGACAGCCTCGCGGAGCAGGAGGGCGCGGACCTGGTGGTCTATCAGTTCTTCGAGAGAGCCGAGATCGAATCGTTGCTTCGCACGCTACGAGACCTCGGCTTCCAGGCGAGTGATTGCGTCGCGCCGCCGGTCGACGACGGCACGCCGCGCTTCACGCTGACCGTCGAGGGCGGCGAGGAAAAAAACCTGCGCAGCCTCCGAGAAGTCCTCGAGACCCTGAGGAAGTTCGGTCAGAAGGGGCTCGACATCCAGCGCTACAAAGGTCTGGGAGAGATGAACCCCGAGCAACTGTGGGAAACTACGATGGACCCGAAAGAGCGCATCCTGCTGCGGGTCCGCCTCGAAGACGCCATCAAGGCGGACGAGATGTTCACGATCTTGATGGGCGAGGCCGTGGAGCCACGGAGGGACTTCATCGAAAAGCACGCGCTCGAGGTTCGAAACCTCGACGTTTGACGGGGGCTTACTCGACCGAATCGGGGCTCAGGCCGGGGTCTTGTTCAGCTCTTTTTCTTCGGTCTTGGGGAGCTGTCTCGACCGATCATCCTGCTTCACCGAAACGCGCGTGAGCTCGTCGGGATTGACGTCATCCTCGATGCCCTTGATGCCCTTCTTGAACTCGAGGATTCCCTTGCCGAGTGAGCGGCCGACCTCTGGGAGGCGCTTGCCGAACAGCAGCAAAGCCACGATGAGCACCACGACCATTTCCATCCAGCCGAGATTCATCTTTGGTTATCGCACTCCAAAAAACTGACGACTTCGATATCGATCGAGGGAGACGACTCCAAGGAGAGTGGCCCAACTATAGCCCTCCCCGCGGAGCCGCGTCAAGGACGGGCAAACGCCGAGCCGCGAGGCTTTCCCGTCACCTGTTCGAATCGTGAACAGGCCCCGCCCCACGGTCGAAGAACGGCGCTTCGTCGAAACCCCGCTTTTGGCGCTGGCTGCCGAAGAAGTAGTCGCGCGGGTAAACCGCAACGGACACTCGTGTGTCCTTTTGGTTGTGGTTCACGCTGATCTCGAATTCGAAGACCCAATCGTGAGTGTAACGCTGTAGGACGAATCGGTTTTCCAGCTCGCGGCCGATCTCGGTGTCGAACTGCTCGAAGACGTCCGCGATCCATTTCTCGCTCAGGCGATACTCGAGTCCACCGGCGACGATGGACGAGGTGTCGCGCACGAAGCGATGCTGCAAGAGCACGCGCGCTTCTTCGGTCGGGCGGACGCGAACGCCTGTGTTCATCGACGCGAACGCGTGCTCGTACCAGTCGTATTCCGAGTCCCACAAAACGAGCAACCGGTCGGACAGCGTCGCGCGCACGTCGTTCTCGAGATGGCCCCAAGGATCGCCGGCGTCGTCGCGCTCGGCGTCGGGGAAGAACCGGTTGGCCATGCGCCAATCGAAAAAGGTCCGCGTCGTCTCCCCGCCGCGGGTCTCCAGTCGATTTCGCACGGACAGCTCCACGAACTGCTCCTTCTTGACGGCGTCGACTTCGTCGAACTGGATCAGCTCGTCGGGCGACTGCGTCACGGCCCAGCGATTCAGGAACGCGATCTCCGGATTGATCACGTGGCGAACCCCGTGTACTCGCATCCATCCGACGTTTGCGTCGTAGTTGCGCCACGCTTGGGTATCGAGGCGAAAGCCGGACGCGGTCACGACGCGCGCGATGACGTCCTGCGTCTGCGGGTCCGCGGGCTCGCCCCACACCGTGTAGCGTCCCTCGACGAACGGGTTCAGGTTGAAGTCGCCGAACGACGCGGGGACGTTCAACTGGTTCCGGGTGTCGAAGCGAGTCGTCTGGCGGCGCTCCTCGACGCCCGGAGCCAGGTCCGTGCTCGGACTGAAGCGAACGTTTGCCAGCTCGGTCTCGTCGGTGAAATAAAGGTTCGTCCCGAGCGGCGTGCCCGGTAGCAGCGGCTTCGACAGCACCCGGTAGCCCGCTTGAGGCAGGTACTCCGTCGTCGTCTGAAAGTCGTTGATCCGCCACTTGCCGAGAACGGTGAACGCTTGGTCGTCGAAGGTCTTTTTGAGGTACGCAACCGTCTCCTGCTCTTTTCCCGTCTTCGCTTCCCGCTCGAAGAACTCGTTCAGGAAGTTCTCATCCGTGAGGTAGGAGATCTCGGCCGTGCCCTCGAAGCCGAACGGCAAGTCCTCCTGCCGATGCTGCAAACGAACGCGCCCGCGGCTGCGATCGTCGATCGGTTGGTCGTTCTTGTCCGACTCACCCGTGTCGTGAAGGTAGTAGGAGCGGAATCGGCCAAAGTACTGCGCGGTTTGATAGTCGACGTCGAGGCCGACGCCCATTCCTCGCTTCTCCATCGGATCGAGGTGCAGCGTCCAGTCGCCCCAGGTGTATCGGTCCTTGCCGCTGCCGAGACGGATTTGGTCGCCCCACTCGGTGAGTGCGTACGTGCCGAGCCTCGTCGAGTGACCGACGCGCGCGCCCTTGAAGTAGAAATTCGAACCGCCGTTCAAATCGCCTTGGACGAAAGGCAGCCAGAAGATGGGGAAGTCGCCGATGCGGAAGCTCGCGTTGTCCGCGCGATAGAGCGCCGCGCCCGGCGTGCGCGTGTCGAGCGTGATCTCGGAGGCGTGCACGTGCCAGTGCGGTTCGCCATAGCTGCAGTTCGTGATGCTGGCGTTGGTCCCGACGAAATAGCCCGCGCCAAGCTGCCGGATCTCTTCGGCTCGAAGGAAAAGGGGCACGCGCCGGCCGCGCACGTCGGCGTAGCTCTCGACGTAGCCGTCGACGAAAATGGCCTGCTCGTGTTTGAGGTCGTAGAAGAAGCGATCCGCACGAACCGACTCGTGCGTCTTGTCGTGATCCATCTCGACCGTGACGTCCTCGTCGGCATAGATCTCTTCGGCGGCTTCCAGAGGAATCACGGCGCCGCCTTGATCAGCGTCTGCGTCGCCGGACTTCATCCGCGCCGCATCGAGCTTCTCGCGGTTGCACCACACGACGACATTCTCGGCCCGAATCTGAAGGCCCTTCGAGAAGATCCTGACGTTGCCGGCGAAGCCAACGACGAATTGTCCAGTGTCAGGATCCACGTACCCACATTTGAAGCCGCCCGATGCACGGATTTCTCCTTCAGCGGCCGCGCGATAGCGGGCCTCGCGCTCGGCGGCGCTCTCGCGTTTCTGGACGTCGCGCATTTCCTGTGCGAACGCCGAGCACACGAGGACGAGAAGAGCGACGGCGATCGAGGCGATCCGATGATGCGGGGCCGGCGGGAACCTCGCCACATTCGGTCGCTGTTGGCGGCGTGGCATGCGCGGTAGGGTCAGCTCTTTTTCTTTTCCGGCCGTTTGGTCAGTTCGAAGGGCCCCGTATTGAACGAGCCGGTTCGCCGGTTGTAGTGGATCATCGACGAATGGTCGCTCATGTCGCGAGTCGAGACGCGCGCGTCGCGCCCGCTTTCGCCGAGGAACGTGACCCACTCGTTTGACGGGTCCAGCTCGATGCGATCGGCGAAGCCTTCGAGGTCGCCGTAGTGCACGTGTGCCGTGCCCGTCACCGCGATGCCGGCGATCTGCCCGGCCTTGCGCAAGCCGGAGTCCACGGGCAGGAGCCCGATCACGATTCGCTCGCCTTCGATGATGCCGGCATCCTCGGTCTTCGCGACGGCGCTGCCGAGGAACTCGACGTGATCGTACGGCACGAGCGTCGCCGAGCGCTTGCACGTGATCGTCGTCTCGTGGAACTTCGGCGGATCCTTGGCGGTTGCGCTGCGCGGTGGCGCAATGCCGGGCAGATCTTCGACGGGTGCGTAGCGAGTGAACTCGCCGCCCTTCGGACAGAAGACTCGCTTGAGTCGGCGAGCGCGCGGTGCGTGTTCGTCGACGACGAATTGCATCTCGGGTGCGACCGCCGTGTCGTGCCGGCTCGGGTCGTAGTCGTTTCGAAGCGACAATCGCGCGGGCTCGGTCCCGTTCGGCGATCCCACGAGCGAGCCCGTCGATTCCTTGTCTCCTGCGGAATAGGTGAAGCGCGAGCCCGTCGCCTCGTCGTCCTCGACTTTCATCGCGACTCCGTCGCGGGCATCGAGCGATTGGACGGCGAATCCGGTTTCGGGTGCGACGCGCCGACGAAGCGTCACGTCGGCGGCTGGTGCCGCAACGGTCCACTCCGCGTCCGGCTTCACGCGACCCTTGGTTTCTGCCGTCGCCCCGAGCAGGGAGGCGAAGACGTCGCCGCGAGCCTCGACGCGGCGCACGTCCGGCTCGCTCGGATCTGAAATCGCCGTGAGCATTCGCGCGCGAATCTGCTGGCGTTGCTCGTGGGTGTCAACGAATGCGATCGAGGCCGGTTTGCCCTCGAGCACGAGGCGGCGTCGCGATCCACCCTCGATGGGCTCGAGACGCAAGACGTCGCCGGAACCCTCGAGCCGCGGGCTCGTGATCACGACGGCGTCTCGCGCGACGAGATCGAGAACCTCGCTTTTCCCGTTCACCTCTCGAGTCACGAGCCGCAGCGCGCGGCACCGTAGCTCGAACCCCTCGTCGCCGGCCTTGGCCTCGGACCAAACACGCACGTCATCGACGAGCGTGATCGTTCGCCGGCTGCCGTCCGCCGCGATCTCGATGCGCATTTTGCCGGTGCACGTCACGCTGACGGGCTCCGCGGTGCCGTCCTCGTGCTCGTCGAGCATCAGCTCCGAGCGGAACGCTCGGCCGTTCGCGATGTCGAGGCGCGGAGAACCGTCGACGTCGAACGCGCTCGGCTCGCCATCGCTCTCGCCCGCCGACCAGTGCAGCGTCTTGCCGTCGGCGACGACGTCTTGGGCGACGACGTGCGCGCCGTCGGTGGCGTCGATCGATTGCAGCGTCGGATGATCGATGCCTCGCAGCACGGCATGCAGCACGCCGGTGTCGAGAGTCATGGCCGCCGAAGGGATGACGACGCGGACGGCTTTCGTCGCGTCGAGCTCCTGGACACCCGGGTCCGGCGCGCGAAGCACGATGTCGTTCGCGCACGCGATCGTGAGCGGTTCGGCTGCGTTCGATGCGTCCTTGGGAGTGCCGAGGCCGGGCGGAGTCGAGGCGCCGGCGATCGAAAGGCGCGGCGAACCGGAGAACTTCGTCGATCCCAGCGTCGGGTTCGCATCGCGCGTCACGCGACGAAACGTCATGTGCATCGTTCGTGCGACGGCATGAAGACGTGGCTCGTCGAGGGTCACGCCACCGTCCGAGGCGACGTCGGTCGGCATCCAAGCCCGCGGATCGCGCGCCTGCGCATCGCGTTCGATCTCGAGCACGACGTGCGCCGCCGTGTGTCGCATCGTCGCACGGGTCACCGTCACGGGCCCCGCGAACTCGAGCCGGCGGCGATCGACGGACGGCGAGGCTTCGGTGACGCGCGTCACGACGACGCCCCCCGGTGAGTCGATCGTGACGGGCTCGTTCGATCCCGCCTGGTCGCCGAACGCTTGAGCCGCGCTGCCGCGCGCCTCGATGTGCGCGTCTCGGTCGAGTCGGTACGTGTGGAATCCCGGGCGAGTGTCGGTCGCGTCGCCTCCGGGAGCGTCGACGGTCGCCAGGAACCCGGCACCCGAGACGTCGAACGCCGGATCTTCGAAGATGTGCACGCGCGCGTCGCTGGTGAGCGACCGCACGTAGGGTTTCTTGGCCGACAACGGAACGTCGAGCCGGTCCGCCTCGAGGACGACCACGTCTCCTTTGACGCCGGGCTCCGTCGACTGCGCCGCTCGGCCGACCACGTTGCCGACGAGCCGGACGTCCGCCGCGGTCGGAGTCATGACATTGGCGGTGCTCGACGACTCGGCGATCTTCACGAAGCCGCGATCGGCAGTCAGGCGAAGCAGCTCGGTTTCGCCGTCCATCGCGTAGAAGGTGGTGATCGGATGATGCAGCTCGCCGTTCTTCTCCGGGAGGAGCGCCACCTCGTCGAACTCGAGCCGGCACCAGCGCGTCACGACGCGATGCCCGTACACCGTCGACTCGCGATAGATCTCGATCGATCCGTTCGCGAGCTTGCCGATGCGAACCGTTCCACCGGACTTGTCGTCGATCGCCGTCAGAGCTTCCGACTCGTCCGAGGTAGGCGGGCCGGACGATGACGCGGCGGCAGGCGAAACGGTCCGCGCGTGACGGGACGGGTCGTCGAACAACCGCGAGCCGAGGGCAAGCAGGCCCACCAGGAGCGCCAACGCCACCGCGAACACGACGAGCGGCCTCATATTCCCGCGCGCTCCACCATCGTCTGCCACTTTCCCTGTGAGCGAAGGAGCAGCTCGACGACTTCGCGAACGGCACCGTCGCCGCCGCACGCCCGCGTCACGTACGCGGCAACGCGACGCACTTCGGTGCGCGCGTTTCGGGGCGCGACGGGGAAACCGACGCGGCGGAGGAGTGGAAGGTCCGTGAGATCGTCGCCGACGTAGCAGACCGCTTCGTCGGTGAGGCCGTGCTTCGTCAGCAGCGCCTCGTACGGCGACGTCTTCTGCATGAATCCCTGCAGGCAATCCTCGATGCCGAGTTCCCGCGCGCGTTCCTTCACGACGTCGCTCGAGCGACCCGACAGGAGCGCGACACGCCCACCGCACTTCCGGAAGTACGCGATGCCGGCACCGTCGTGCACGTGGAAGACTTTCGTCTCCTTGCCCGTGGAGTCGAATTGAACGCGCCCGTCCGTGAGCACGCCGTCCACGTCCAGGACGAGCAGCGAAACGCGGCGCAGGCGCGATGAGTCGACCCGCTTCGTCGTTCGTCGATCGGCCACGCTCAAAAGAGCCCCGCGCTCGCGAGGTCCTGGATGTCGAGTAGCCCGACCGGCCGCTCGTCCGCGTCCACGACAGGGAGCTGATCGACCTTGTGATCCCGCAGGAGCTGCAGTCCCTCCGTCGCCAGGCGATCGAGGCCGATGCGCTTGGGCTGCCGCCCCATGATTTCGCTCACCGGATGCGAGAGAAAACCGGGACCCTTCTCGAGGTGCCGCACGAGATCGCCGTCCGTGACGATGCCGACGAGACGGCGATCGTCGTCGACGACGCACGCAGCGCCGGGTCGACCCTTCGTCCGGTTCATGCGAAGCAGCGCGTCGAGTACCGCGACGTCGGTCGCCACGACGGTGATTGCGTCACCGCTTCGCATGATCTCGCTCACGCGCAAGAGCTTCCGTCCCAGGCTTCCGCCGGGATGATAGGCCGCATACTCTTCGGCGGTGAAGCGCCGCGCCTTTGCCACGACCATCGCCAGCGCGTCGCCGAGCGCGAGCATTGCCGTCGTGCTCGCGGTGGGTGCGAGGCCGATGGGGCACGCTTCGTCGATCGCGCCCATGCACAACACGACGTCACCGTGCTTCGCGAGCGTCGACGTCGCCGACCCGGTGATCGCGACGATCTTGGCGCCGACCCGCCGGATGAGCGGAAGGAGTCGCACGATTTCTTCCGTTTCGCCGCTGTTCGAGAGGATGAGGACGATGTCTTCCTTCACGACTCGACCGAGGTCGCCGTGGTACGCGTCCGCCGGGTGCAGCGAGTGCGAAGGGGTGCCGGTGCTCGCGAGCGTTGCCGAGACCTTCTCCCCGATCAGACCGGCCTTGCCCATTCCCGTGACGATCACACGACTCGTGCACGCGAGGAGCATCGAGACGGCTTGGTCGAAGCTTGGACCGAGCGACTCGCGCACCTTGCGCACCGCGAGCTCTTCGACCTCGAGGATCTGTTTCCCGTACTCGATGTTTTCCATGGGAGCCCTCGCCCGCCGGCGGGAAAAAGAGGCGGAATCTTATCACCATCGCGTCGCGTCGTCGCCGCCGCCGGCTTCCGAAGTGTAACCGCGAGCTGTGTTACAATCCGCCGCTCTCTTCGTGGGAGACTCGATGACGATCGTCTTCTTCGCCATTTACTTCTTCCTGTTCGTCATGTCGTTCGTCGTTCACGAGGTTGCGCATGCGTGGGTGGCGGATCGCTGCGGCGATTCGACGGCGAGGTCGCTCGGGCGCATCACGCTCAACCCGATTCCTCACATCGACCCCTTCCGCTCGATCCTCCTGCCGATCGCTTCGACACTTCTCGGCGGCTACGCGCTCGGCGGGGCGAAACCGGTTCCGGTGAACGTCGCGGCGCTTCGCCATCCGCATCGCGACGACATTCTCGTCACCCTTGCGGGTCCGTTCTCGAACGTCGCGATCGCGATCTTCTTCGGGTTGCTCATGCACCTTCCTTTGTTCGGAGAGAAAACCGCCGAAAACCCGGCAATGCTCCTCATGGGAATGCTCGTCTTCACGAACATCGCTCTCGCGATCTTCAACCTGCTGCCGATCCCGCCGCTCGACGGGTCGCACGTGATCCGACCATTCCTGCCCCGGCCGGTGGCCGAGATCTACAGGCACGTCGGCTTCGAGGGTTATTTTCTCGCGGTGGCGCTTTTCCAGATTCCTGCGGTATCACGGACGTTTGCCAGCCTGATCATCGGCTGCTGGACCTCGATGGGCCACAGCAGGCTGTTCTTGGTGGAAATCTACGAAGCGTTTCTGAGGCTGCGGCCATGGTGACCGACACGACGCAAGCGGACTACCGAGTCGATCTGGACATCTACAACGGTCCGCTCGACCTTCTTCTTCACCTGATCAAGAAGGACGAGCTGAACGTCTACGACATCCCCATCTCGCGCATTCTCGACCAGTTCCTCGAACACCTTCGCAGCATGAAGGACCTCGACGTCGACGGGGTCGGCGATTTTCTCGTGATGGCTTCCACGCTCATGGTCATCAAGTCGAGGATGCTGCTGCCGGAGCTCTCGGCCGACGAGGACGAAGAGCCGCCCGATCCGCGGACCGATCTCGTGCGACAGCTCCTCGAGTATCGCCGGTTCAAGGAGCTGGGGGCGCTGCTCCGCGAGCGGATGGAAGCCGTCGAGCGCATGTTCCCTCGCGGCTTCGACGAAGTGTTCGAACGTCAGAAAGCCGGAGAGGAAACCGTCGATCTCGGTCAGGCGCTCGGAGAGATCGAACTCTACGACCTCTTCCAGGCATTCTCCAAGGTGCTTTCGGAGATCCGCGTCTCCTCTGAGCGCGAGATCGTTTATGACGACACGCCCATCGAGGCCCACGTCGAGCGCCTCGACGCCCTCCTGCGTCAGTCCGAGACAATCTCGTTTTCGCGTTTGTTCCAAAATCGGCGCGACCGCGGATACGTCATCGGAGTGTTCCTCGGAGTGCTCGAAATGATTCGCCTGGGGAAGGCGATCGTCACTCAAGAGGAACCCTTCGGCGAGATCGTTTTACGACGACGCCCGTTCCCCAAACCGCTCCCGCCCGACCCGTTCATCGAGTCGCAGCCGCCTCCTGCATGAGAGGCAGTTCCGGCTTGACAGTCCACCTCCGCCGCTTGTAAGGATGACGGAGTTTTCGATTCCCCAAACGTAGGAGGCTCCGCCGATGGCGACGTCTGCAAAGATCATCGAGATCACCGATCAGAACTTCGATCAAACCGTGCTGAAATCGACCACTCCGGTCCTCGTGGATTTTTGGGCGACTTGGTGCGGACCCTGTAAGGCCATGTCTCCGAACGTCGACGTGATCGCCGGTGAGTACGACGGTAAGCTGAAGGTGGGCAAGCTCAACACCGATGACAACCCGAACACCGCGATGAAGTACAAGATCACGGCGATTCCGATGCTGATGCTCTTCCATGGCGGATCGGTCGTGAAGCAGGAAGCCGGGTTCAAGACAGTGGATCAGTTGAAGAAATTCATCGCGCCCGTCCTCGGCTGATCGCGGTCGTGCGCCGCACTGTCCTCATCCTGGCCGTGCTCGCGGCGCAACTCTACGGCGAGCCGGCGTTCGCCGGTGGCCCGCCGAAGAACGGGATTCGGTGGGCGCGCGACTTCGATGAGGCCTTCGCAGAGGCGAAGGAACGACACGTGCCCGTCATGATTGCGTTCGTTCAGGACGGCGAAGCGCAAAACGACGAAGAGCCGGCCGTCGTCTATCCGGATGCCAAGGTCGTGAAAGCGTCGCGCGCGCTCGTTTGCTTGATCGCCAGTCGCGGCACGGCGAAGGATCATGGCGAAGTCTCGGTGACCGAGCCGGGCAGCAAATCGCGAAACGTGTGCTCGAAGTTCGGCGCCGTCTCGTGCAACGAGCACCAGAAGATCGAAACGCTCGCGTTCCGCCAATACACGAATGGTTCGATCAACACTCCTTGTCACATCTTCGCGTCACCGGACGGCAAGGAGATGTTTCGGGCCGAGGACTACGTCGACTCAGCCGCACTGATGAGGCTCATGAAGCAAGCGACGGACAAGCTCGGTCCCGGGATCGGGGCGGAAGAATATGAGCAGTTGCAACAGACGCTGAAGGATGGCGAGTCACTGTTCGCCACGAAGGCATACGGTGCCGCAGCCGCGAAGTACCTCGTCCTGTCGGCGAAGGCGCTGAAGATTCCCGCCGTCGATCGCGCGCGGGATCGGCTCAGCGAGATCGACAAACTCGGCGCGGCCGAAATCACGGCCGCGGATCAGAAAACACAGGCGAAAGACTGGGTCGGCGCGTACTCGCAGCTTGCGCGAATTGCGGTCGTCTTCAAAGGCGTCCGCGCCGAGAAAGAAGCGCGCGCTCGCCTTGCGGACGTCGAGAAGAACCCCGATGCGGGCGAGGCGCACAAGCTCGCGGCCCTCGAGGAAAAGGCGCGCCCGATGATCGCGCAGGCCGAGACCCTCATGCAGAAGGGGCAAACCGACAAGGCCGAAGCGCTCTACCGAAAAGTCATACAGTCCTTCCCGGCAACACCGTCGGCATCGATCGCGCGCGATCGGCTCGGAATCGGGGAGCCTCCGGCCACGCCGCCCAAAGCCAAAGACGGGAACCCAAAATAGACGTTTTCGGTCGCGCGCGCGGGCGCGCCCCGGGAATACCGAGAGTGCGCCGTACGTGGGCCACGACCCGTCGCGACGCGACGCTATAATCCCGCCGCATCGTCTCGACGCGGAGCATTCATGACGACGTCGCCCCCGTTGCCCGCCCCCGCAAGACCTCGATTCCGTCACCTTCGATGGGGAGTTGGAGTGCTCGGACTTTGCGCGTTTTTCCTGCTGCTCCGGTGGCTCGTGATCGAGGGCTACCACGTCCCGACGGCGTCGATGGAGCCGACATTGCGTGGCGATCCGAATGGCGACAAAGTCTTCGTCAACAAGCTCGCGTTTCTTCGCTCGCCGCCCCGGCGTTGGCAAATCGTGGTCTTCAATTACCAGGAACCGGACCACGATCCGACGATCTTCGTGAAGCGCCTCTTGGGGCTCCCCGGTGAAACGATCGAGATTCGCGATGGCGACGTGTACGTCGACGGGTCGATCGCACGAAAGCCGAGGGACGTGCAAGAGGAGCTGTTATTTCCGGTCTACCGCAGCAATTTCTCACGTGACGAGCTGACCGCATTTTGGAGTCTCGAATCCGAGAACGCGGCAGGCTGGGATGTCGTCGACGGCCACCTCGTCGTTCGCGCGGGGACGAGCTTGCGCATGTCGGCGCGTTCCGAGGTGCGCGATCGCTACGATTTTCTCGACGGCCCGCCGTCGGGCGGCGATAACTTCGATTCCGATCTCGCCGTGCGTCTCCGCGTCCGACCGCTGTCGCGAGACGGCGACGTCGTGATTGCGCTCGCGAAAGGCTTCGATCGATTCGAGCTCATGCTGGAGATGGGCGCGACATCGCGCGCGGGCACGCTGCGCGCAAATGGAAAGGATGTGACGCCCATCGGCAGCGTGCCGCTCGAGACCGGGCGCGAGGCGGCGGTCTTGTTCTGGAACGTGGACGGCGAGCTGCGCGTCGAGATCGACGGTCGTCCGCTCTACGCCGCGCCCTACGTTCCGACGCGTGCTGCTCAACCTCCGGTCCGGCACAACGACGTCGGCGTCGAAGTGAACGGCGCGGGCGCGGAGTTCTCGTCGCTCGAACTCTCACGCGACGTCTACTACACGGCGGAGGGCGACTTCGTTCGACAGCGCGCCGTGCGAATGCTCCCGAGCGGCGATACGCCTTCCTACTTCTTTCTCGGCGACAACAGTCCCAGTTCGAAGGACAGTCGCCAATGGGGAGCCACGCTCGTTTCGAAGTCGGACCTCATCGGCACCCCGTTCATGATTTTCTGGCCGCCGTCCCGGATCCGGTTGCTGCGGGGATCTCAGTGACGTTGCAAGCCGCCCGTTTCCGATAGACTAGTTGCGTAGCCCCGACGCCGGTCCAGTTTGAAACGGCGGGAAATTCCTGAAACCCGGCGCACCAGCCCGTGTTTCATGGCCGCTTCCTCGAGGAATGGCGGATGCACGATGATTCCGACGTGGCCCTGATGCTTGGACTGCAGAAGGGCGATACCGCAGCTTTCGAGATTCTGCTCCGTCGACATCAAGAGCCGATCTTGAACCTCGCGTACCGTTTTCTCGGCGACCGCGACGAAGCCGAAGACCTCACGCAAGACGTTTTTCTTCGGCTTTACCGCGCACGTGCGTCGTACCGACCGGACGCCAAGTTCACGACGTGGCTGTATCGGATCGCCTCGAACGCCTGCCTCAACGCGCTCCGTGCGCGAAAGGGACGACGAGCGATGTCGCTGGAGGGGCTTGCAGCCGACGGACGAAACGCGACGCCGATCCAGATCGAGGACACGAAGGCGTCTGCGCCGCCGGTCGCGCTGCTTCGCGACGAAATGGGGGAGCGGATTCGTGGAATCGTCGACGGGCTTCCGGATGCGCAACGTCTCGCGATCGTGTTGAACAAGTACCAAGACCTCTCCTACGAGGAGGTCGCCGAGGCGATGGACTTGACAGTGATGGCGGTGAAATCGCTTCTGTTCCGCGCACGCGAGCGGATCAAGGAACGGCTCATGCCCTATCTCCGCGAGGAGGTTCGATGAGTCGAATCGAGGTGACGTCATGAACTGCGATGAAACGCGACTCGAACTCGTAGCGTTCGCCGACGGTGAGCTCTCGCAGCTCGAGGCTCAGTCCGTTCGCGAACATCTGGCGACGTGCACGGCATGCGCCGCGCTCGCCGACGGACATCGGGCCACGGGCGATTTGCTCTCGGAGTATCCGGGCATCGAAGTGCGGACAAAGACCACGTTGGCGATCCTCGACGCCGTGGAACGCGAGGCGACGTCGAGACCCCGTCGCGTCGTCCAGCTTCGTCGATGGCTCGCGGCTGCGGCCGTCGTCGCCGCGCTTGTCACGATCGGATCGCTCGTTTGGCATCCGCATATCGGCGGACCATCGAGCGCGGGAGTGCTGGATGACCCCGTTGTGCTCGACATCGTGCAGAACCTCGACCTCTACGACAAACTCGACGACCTGATGGCGCCGGACATCGGAAGCGACCTAGACCTTCGGGCGGCGGATCCGGACGTCGATGACACCAACGATCGGGAGGGTTGACGTGCGCGCGCTCATCACACTCGTTCTCTCGTTCCTCGTCTCGATGATCGCCTCGGCGCAGGAAGTCGGGCCTCCACCGCCGGACGCGCTGCGCGAGAACTTCGAGCGGTGGAAAAAGCTACCGCCGGAAGAGCAACGCCGAATTCGCGAGAATCATGAAAGATGGAAGCGGCTGTCTGCCGAGGAGCGCGAACAGGTCCGCCGCCGGCACGAAGCGTTCGAAGAGCAGGAGCGGCGTGGCCTGCGGGAAACGCCGACGCCTGAACGCGAGCGAATCGAGAAGCTTCCTCCCTTCGAGCATCGGCGAGAGATGCATCGCGTCGTCGAAGAGCGGATGCGACGAATGAAGGAGCAGTTCCTGAAGAACCTGCCTGACGATCAGCGCCAACAACTGGAACAGCTGCAGCCACCTGAACGCGAGCAGCAGTTTCGTCGCCTGTTCTTCGAGAAGATCGAACGCGACCAGCGGCAGTTTCTCGACGATCAAGTGAATGCGGGTCGCCTGGACGCCGCGGAACGCGACCGAATCCTTTCGCTGCCGCCGCCGGCTCGCGGCCCCGAGATCGGACGATTGCGCCATCGGATGAATGGTGACAGGGATCGCGACGACCCGAACGAGCCCGAGCATCGCCGCGGCCGATTCCACGGGATCGACGAGGCCGAACGACTCCGAATCGAATCGCTTCCGGAAGCCGAGCGTCGTGGGGAATGGGACAAGCTGCACAAGGAAGACTTCCTCAAGCATCCGCCGCAGTGGTGGCAAGAGATCTCGACCGACGAACGCACCCGGTTGGAAGCGTTGCCGCCTATCGAATTCTTCCACGAGTTGCGACGATTTGCGCCCGAGCGATCGCATTCGCGAGGTGATGGGCCGCGCTGAACGGTCGTTCGGAGGGATTGGACGATCGCGCGCCTCGTCTTCGTTTTCTATGCCGTCTTCATCCTCGCGGGTTACGGCATCGCCTACCTCTCCGGCATTCGGTTCGTGTTCGTTCCCGCCCTCACGGTGTCGTCCATTGCATGCGAGGTCGGAGTTGGCGCCGCTGCGGCCGGCGTCATCCTCGGGCTCACGTCGCTCGCCGGCCGATTCCCGATCATGGAAGAGCTGGAGGCGGAGTTCGCGCGGATTCTCGGGCGCCTCGCCTTCGGTGAAGTCTGCCTGCTCGCCGTCGCGAGTGGGATCGGGGAGGAAGTCCTGTTCCGTGGCGCGCTGCAACCGATCGTCGGATACGTGCCTGCGAGCCTCCTCTTCGGCTGCGTCCACACGGGGCCTGATCGGCGATTCTTCGCGTGGACGCTGTTCGCGCTCGGCGTCGGGTTCGCATTCGGCGGCGTCGTCATGTGGCGGGAGAGCCTGCTCGCGGTCATTACGGCACATGCGCTCGTGAACGGCGTGAGCCTCTTTCGGATCTCTCGGATTGCACCGTCCGAGCCACAGAAACTCTCTTCCGATCCGCCCAACGAGCCGGTATAGTTCCGCCCTTCATCGCAACGACCGATTCGGAGGAGGTAACGACGTGGGTAAGCACAAAGCGGAAATGAAACGACTTCATCGACGCAAGCAGCGCATGGCGAAGCTGAAGCGGAAGACCCAGGCGGCCAAGGCGCGGCCTCGATCGAGGTCGTCCGAGAAGTCTCACGCCTCCGAAAAGTCGCACGCGTCCCGAGCCGGGCACGGCGGATCGCCGAGCTAGCGGTTCGTCACTCCCTCCCAGTCTCGACGTCCTGGCGTGCTCCGTTCGTTGACTTGCCTCGTTGGTCACCTAGAATGACGCGGGCCGGATAGGGGACGATTCTCCATCGTCGCAGCTCTTCGGAGGATGCGATGCCGCTCGAGGAGATTCTCAAGACCAACGCGCGCTTCCTCGCGGAAAACCGCCCGGAACCGCAGCCGCACGAGCCGCGAAAGCACTGGGCCGTCGTCTCGTGCATGGACTTTCGATTGAGCGATTTCCTCGAGCGTGCGATCGGAGTGCGGCGTGGCGACGCGATCATGATTCGAAATGCGGGCAACACACGTACTCCTACCGACTCCAGCGTGATTCGGTCCCTTCTCGCGGGAGTCCTGCTCTTCGACATCCGCGAGGTGCTCGTCATCGGCCACACGCGCTGCGGGATGCGCATGGACGTCGCGAACGCGCTCGACCGCATGAAAACGCTCGGCATTCCGCGCGAGGCGCTGGGAGTGCATGACGTGCGAGAGTGGCTCGGGATCATTCCGGATGAATCCGAGAATGTGCGGCAGGTCGTCCAAGCGATCGCGGCGTCGCCGTTCATTCCGAAGACCATTGCCATCTACGGCTTCGTGATCGACGTCGAAACCGGTGGCCTGGCGTACATCGCCGGCCGGCTCGCTCCGGGGGAGCTGCCCCCGACGCAGAAGAATTCCGGGATTGCGGGCGCGAATAAGGCGCCGTTTGTGCCGGCGCCGGGGCTTCCATCCCGATAGGAGGTGTGACGTGGAGATCGGAATGGACCAGGTCTACCTGCTTTGTTTCGCTGTCGGACTCATCTTCGCAATCCTGTCCGGGGTGCTGAGCGGCGTTTTCGGCGGCCACCACGGCGACATCGGTGGACACGTCGGCGGTGACGTCGGGCACGACGTGGACGCCAACGTCGAACACCAGATGGATTCGGGCGACGTCGGCGACTCGGGGACGATTCATTTCTCGCCGCTCTCGCCAGTGACGATTTGCATGTTCATCACGGCGTTCGGTGGGGTGGGGCTTCTCGGCAAGCGATTGTTGGGGCTCGGAACCGTCGAACATCTCGGCCTTGCTTCCGTGTCGGGCCTCGTGGTCGCGGCCGCCACGGTCTACCTCTTCAATGCGTTTTTCGATGTCACGCAAAGCTCGAGCGAACCTCGGCACGGCGAAGTCCTTGGCGTTGAAGCCGAGGTGACCGTGGCCATTCCGGAACACGGCGTCGGGCAGATCGCGTATGTGCTTCGCGGCTCGCGCTTCACTGCACCGGCGCGAGGCGTCGACGGCGAACGATTCACGGCGCACGAATCCGTCATCGTCCGGCGAGTCATTGGGGGCACGTTTCTCGTCGCCGGGCGCAAAGGTGTTCGCGATGAGTCGCCAGCGGGCGCCTCCGCGTGACGAATTGATGAACTGTTCGGCAGTGCAGAACAAGGAGGAACGGCCGTGAATGTCCCAACAGTACTGCTCGCGAACGTCAGCGACCCACTGGTCATCGTCGTTGCGGGCGGGATCGTCGCGGCGCTCCTCATCTTCTTGCTCACGTACGCGAGCCGGTACACGAAGGTCGGGCCGAACGAAGTCCTCGTGATTTCCGGCCGGAAGCGACTCATCCTCGAGCCGGACGGCAAGAAGCACTCGGTCGGCTATCGGATCGTGAAGGGCGGCGGCGCGTTCGTGTGGCCCGTCGTCGAGAAAGCCGAGATCCTGTCGCTCGAGCTGATGACGCTCGACGTCAAGACGCCCGCCGTCTACTGCGTGACCGGCGTGTCGGTCTTCGTCGACGGCGTCGCGCAGATCAAAGTGAAGGGCGACGACGTCGCGATCGCGACGGCATCGGAACAGTTCCTGTCGAAGCCCACCAACGAGATCATGAAGATCGCGCTGCAGACGATCGAAGGGCACCTGCGCGCGATCGTCGGCACGCTCACGATGGAGGAGATCTACCGCAACCGCGAAATGTTTCAGCAGAAAGTGCAAGACGTCGCCGCAACGGACCTCGCGAACATGGGGCTCGAGATCATCTCGTTCACGCTGCGCGAAATCAAAGACAACGAAGGATATCTCGAAGCGCTCGGCAAGCCGCGCGTTGCCGAAGTCAAGCGCGACGCGATCATCGCTCAGGCGCAAGCCGATCGCGACTCGATGATCAAGAGCGCTCAGGCGACGCAGGAAGGGCAAATGGCGAAGATCCTCGCCGATACGAAGATCGCCGAGGCAAACCGCGACTTCGAGATGAAAAAGGCGGAGTATGGGGCGTCGGTGAACCTCAAGCGCGCGGAAGCGGATCTCGCCTACGATCTTCAGCGCTACAAAACCGGACAGTCCGTGAAAAACGAAGAGATGCAGGTGCAAATCGTCGAAAAGACGAAGGGGATCGAGATCCAGGAGAAAGAAATCACGCGCCGCCAAAAGGAGCTGGAAGCCACAGTGAGCCGTCCCGCGGATGCCGAGCGCTATCGCATCCAGGCGCTCGCCGAGGCCGAGCGATTCAAGCTCGAGCAGGAAGCCGAGGGCCACGCCGAGGCTGCGCGCGTCATGGGCGTCGGAGAGGCCGACGCGGCGAAGGCAAAAGGTCTCGCCGACGCGGCCGTGATCGCCGCGAAGGGAGCAAGCGAAGCCGAGGCGATGGCGAAGAAGGCCGACTCGTGGAAGGCGTACACCGAGGCGGCGATGGCGCAAATGATCATCGATCGTCTGCCCGAACTCGCGCGCGCGATCGCCGAACCGTTGTCGCGCACGGACAAGATCGTCATCGTCAGCAACGGTGGCAACCCGCAAGACGGCGCTGGCGCGAGCAAGGTCACGCGCGACGTCACGAACATCCTCGCGCAGCTGCCACCGACGATCGAAGCGTTGACTGGCCTCAAGTTCGAAGACCTGCTGCGAAGGATCCCGGGCGCGCACGACGCGGCCAAGTCCGACTCGAAGTCGCCGGTTTCCGACCGAAGTTGAGCGGCGGGAACCCACGGGATGCGCCGCGCCGCTTCAGGGGAGAGAGCACAATCGTTTTCGATACCGCACGCGTGTCGTGCGGCGCGCGGCGGACAGGCAACGATCAGTGTTCGGAAGCAGGTGACACCGCGGCGTCGCGAACGAACGGAAGCGGCTCGTACTTCGCGCCGCGAATCGCCTCGGACGGCAGCTCGAGCCACCGGTCGAGGACCGTGGCACAGACCGATCGCAGGTCGGTGGTGAACTTCAAGTTGCGGTTCAGGTAGAGGTCGGTCAGAGACGGCGTCGCACCGTGCAGATCGCGCAACACGGGGCGCAATGCGTACTGCGCCCGCAAGAGTCGGTCGGCGAGTGCCGCGACGACGGCGTCTTCGGGCGCGTCGAATGCGAAGTCCACAAGGAGCTTGCGCGCGAGGAACCGGGCCGCTTCCGGCCGACGCAGCACGACGTCGAGGTCGCCGGTTTCGCCGAGGACCGTTTTCGTGTCCGTGTCGTGCGCGTCGCTCTCGAAGTGAAACTCGCCGCCACGCTGATGCCATCCCGTGAAGGCGCGCGCGGCGTCCACCACGTCCTGCTCGGTGTCGGGGCCTGGCCCCGTCGTGAACGGTTCGAGTCGCTCGCGCGCAGAATTCTCGTTTGGCTTGCCCTTCTGGTTGGCGTTGCTTTCCAGCCACACGATCATCGCCGGATCTTTGGCGACGCCGACCAGCAGACTCCGAAACGGCCCGACGGCATAGCGTCGGAACAGTTGATTCTGCGCGTGCATGAGGTCGAGGCGCTCGACCTTCGAATTGCTGGTCGCAAAATGTCCATGCCAGAAGAGGCGAGCTTCTCCTCGAGGGGGTTCGCCGGCTTCTGCATGCGATCGAGCCACCACGCTTTCAACGAGTCGGGATTGCCGGAGTCGCATCACGCTCCGAGGATTATCGCGGCACTCGGGCCTCGATGACCACTTGTTCCGGTGGCAATCCTTTGACGGCGAGGGGCCGTGCGGTCGCAAACGCAGCATCGCGCGCAAAGGCCACGTACTCGTCGACGGTGTACGCCCGGCCCGCATCGGTGCCGAGCAGCATGTTGAGCGAGAATGCTGCGCCATACGCCGGCTTCGTGCGCGACCGGTCGAGGCGGAACTCGCGAATCAGCAGGCGGCCTCCAGGGACGAGCGCACCTCGCATGCGGCTCATCAACGATCGCAGGGCGGGTTCAGCGATCCCGTGGAGGATCTGGCTCGCCAGCACGACGTCGAACCCGCTCGGCAAAGCGTCTTTCTCGAAGTCGCCGCCTACGAACGAAACGCGGGAACTGACGCCGTCCTCGGCGACGAGCGTCTTCGCGACGGCGAGCGTCCATGGATAGTCGAACAAGGTCGCCTCGAGGCGAGGGTATCGACGGAGGAACGCGACGGCGAGCGTGCCCGGCCCGGCGCCGACGTCGAGGAGGCGACGCGCATCGCGCAAGTCGACCGCGCGAACGAGCGCCGGCGCAACCAAGCGCGCAATCGCACGCATCCCGCGGGCGAACCCTTCGACGAACGCTTGCTCGTGGCCTGCGACGAACATCGGACGGCGAACCGAGTGGCCCGTTCGCACGGCATCGGCGAGCTGTGCCCACGACGAGTAGAGGCGCTCCGAGATTCGAAGCGAGTCGACGAGCGACAGGCTCGACGTGGGAACGAGGTAGGTCTCGGACTCAGGCGTGTTCGCGTAGCCGGCGTGCGATTTCTTCAAGAATCCGTACGCGACGAGCGCGTCGAGCAGCATCTCCATGGCGCGTGAATCCGCCCCGGCTCTGCGCGCAACGGCCGCCGCGGTGCGTGCACCGCCGTGAATCAAGCCGAACACGTCGAGCGACGCTCCGGCGAGGAGAATCTGCGATTCGATGTAACTTCGCGAGGTCTGCAGGATCCGCTTCGGGGACACCGTTCGTTTGCGCGTTGCCGGCTTCGAGCCCATGGCCTTACTCGCGTGGTGAAGAACAAAACAGGGGTCGCCGCGTTTCACACGCGGCGACCCCCAGAGAATACTTCTCGCTACGCCGTCCGCAAATCGTCTACGGCGCGGGCTCGAACAACACGAGATTGTTCAAGAACGCGACGAGGTCCGACTGCTGACCAACCGTGAGCGCGAGGAACGCGTTTCGCGATGCCGTCGCCTCGCCGCCGTGCTCGATGATCGCTTCCACCAGCGTCGAGTCGCGACCGTCGTGCATGTAGGGCGCGGTGGTGCCGACACCCCAAAGGTTTTCCGTCAGGAAGACCGAAGCGCCCGTGCCCTCCTCGTCGATTGTCTCGGCGAGACCTGGGCCCATGTCGTGGCGCTTGAGGTCGCCGAAGAGCCGGACGATGGCACGACCCGCACTGTCCGCTTCGAAGTTGCCGAGATGGACGGTCGAACCGTTCGCCAACGTGACGATGTTCTCGGGAATGTCCTTCGTGAGGTCGAAGGTCACCGGGAACGCCGGGTCGACGCAACGGGCGACCGGGTTCTGCCCGGCGGGGAACGTCGCGTCGCGATAGTTCGGATTCTGGCTCGGCTCGCTGAACGTGTTGTTGTTCAGCTTCAGCGACGGGATGTGACAGCCATTGCAACCGACCTGGTTGAAGCGATTCGCGCCGCGGGCGATGGACAGGATCTCGGCGTTGGTCAGCGGCGGGGTGAGCAGCCCCAGGCTGTTCAGCTCGACCTTCGTCACCGGACGAGGCTGCCCGGCGACGTAGACGGCCAGGGCGGTCATGTCACCAATGCTCAGCTCGTCGGCGACGCCGTCGAAATCGCCGTCGACGCCGTCACCCGTGATCTCGACGGCCTGCATGCCGAGTTCATTGTGGGCGGCGCCGCGATTGAAATCGCGAATGAACGCAACGGTGCCTTTCCACTGGAACGGACGAACGACGAGATCCGACGACACGCCGACGACGTTCGACGTGTTCACGTTGGTCGTGCAGGGATTCGTTCCCGTGCGCGTAACGGTGAGGGAGCCGAAGTTCACTCCCTTTGCATTGAGCTGCACGGTCACCGATCCGCCGTTCGCGCAGACCAGAGCGATCGCGGCTTGGCGGCGTGCTTGCAGGGTTTCGGTCATCTCCTCGGCCAGCCTTTGGATCGCGCCCGGGCCGTGAAGGTGCGGCGTGTTGCGCTCGATGAAGTGGCTCAGGATTCCCGAGTGCTGCGGGTCGCGAACGGCGTTCGACCCGGACGGTCCGCCCCCGTCGTGAGGGGGCAGGTGGCAGTTCGCACAGCTTTCGGAGTTGGGTCCCGTCGCGCGAGCCGGGACGTGGTTTGCCCATTCACCGACACCGGCGAGGTCGGCTCGCGGAGTTCGCGTGAAGCGCTTGCCTTGGCCAACGTTGGCCCCGACGCCGTCGAGCGCGTTGAGAAACGCGGAAAAGAACGTGTCGCCATTCTCGAACGCCTGGTCGAACGCCATGTCGTTGTGACCATTCTGAACGAGCGTCGTCAGGGCACACGCATCGGTGTGCGCTGAAAACGCCGGGTCGTGGACGGCGTTCACGGGTCCGAGGTTCGTCACGATGGCCCACGCACCGAAGCTCCCCGCCGCGAGGACCACCAACGGCACCCCGAAGCGGATGAGCTTGGAACTGGACCGGGTGAAGACAGAGACTCTCCGATCAGTCATGTTGCCCTCCTCAAAAACTCGCTCTTACCCTATGCCGACGCAGCGTCTCGCACGACGAAAACGCCGCCGTATCGCTCGCAGTGCAGGGAATATGGGTACTGATAGTCAGGGATTGTCTTGGGGTTCCGCCCTGAGTGAAGTGAGCGGCCCGTTCAACTCCCGCTGTGCCCAGCCAATAAATGCTCCCCGGATGACGGGGACTCCTGTACCGCATCGACGCAAGCCCGTCAAGCTTCTGAACCAGTATTTTTCTTGCGTAGCGGGAGGCGTCATTCGCGGCGCTTGGCGCGTGAAAAACGCGGGATCCAGGCGTGCGAGGCGAGCTGGTTACGCGCGTCGCTCAACAGTGTTCGAATTAATCGATCGACTGTGGCCGCAATGGGCCGCGTGCTTGCCAACCCGCAGAATGACGTTACTGTGACGTCCATGAATCGCGCGACAACGCTCATCGTGCGCGACGCTTGCTTCCTTCGTCACGACGCAGGCGTCGGACATCCCGAACGCGCCGAGCGATTGCGAGCCGTGCACGAAGATCTCGATCGTCGTCCGATCGACGGAACGTGCGTCGAGGCGGCTCGGGCGGCGACGCAGGACGAGTTGGAGCGTGTGCACGATTCGCGCTACGTCGCACGTGTGACGGCCACGGCAGGACGGGAGCGAATGCAACTCGACCCGGATACCTCGACGGGCGCAGAGTCGTTCGACGTCGCGACTCGCGCCGCAGGGGCCGTGATGCAAGCGGCTGAAGCCGTGATCGGAGGCCGCGCACGCGGCGCGTTCGCGCTCGTGCGCCCACCCGGTCATCATGCCGAGGCCGGCGCAGCGATGGGCTTCTGCCTGTTCAACAACGTCGCCGTCGCGGCGGCGCACGGGATTGCCGCCCTCGGCTGCGCCCGCGTCCTCATCGTCGATCCCGACGTACACCATGGGAACGGGACGCAACACATCTTCGAATCGCGGCGCGACGTGCTCTATGTTTCGAGCCACCGGTATCCGTTCTATCCGGGCACGGGTTGGTTCGACGAAGTGGGAACGGGCGGCGGCGCGGGATTCACGATGAACCTCCCTCTGCCGGCGGGTCTCGGCAACGCGGACTTTCAATTCCTCTACGAGACGGTCGTCGGACCCGTCGTCGATGAGTACCGGCCCGATCTCATCCTGGTTTCGGCGGGCTTCGATACGTGGAAACACGATCCGCTCGGCGGCGGCATGCGGCTCGACGAGGACGGCTTCACGACGCTGTTCTCGATCTTCCGAGCGTGGAGCGACGCGCACTGTCCCGGCCGACTCGTCGCCGCGCTCGAGGGCGGCTACGACCCGGCCGGCGTGGTCGCGGGCGTGCGCGCGGGCCTCGAGGTGATGACGGGCGCGCGTCGAGCCGCCGCCGCCGACGTCGAGCCCAGCGCCGCCGCCCGCGAAATCGCGCGTCGCGCGCGCGCGACGCACGCACGATTCTGGAAGTCGCTTGCGTGAAACATCAACGCCCGCCCGCGATCGCCGGCAGGATCGTCACGGTGTCGCCGGCTTTGACCGGCGTCTCCGCGGCCTTCAGGAAGCGGATATCCTCGTCGTTGACGAAGACGCGAACGTAGGACCGGATCTTTCCGTCCGCTTCGCACACGCGCTCGCGAATTCCCCTGCAGCTCTTCTCGAGATCGTCGATGACTTCGCGCACCGTCGCGCCATTCGCGGGCACGAGGTCGCGGCCCTGCGAGAAGTTTCGAAGCGGCGTGGGGATCTTCACGTTGACCGTCGTCGTCGCGCTCATGGATGCTTCCTCATTCTGTCTTTTCGACGTCGAGCGACACTTCGTCGAAGCGCTGCTCGGACTCGCGGAGGACCCAGGCGGTGGCAGCCTTGGCGACTCCCTTTTCGATCGAAACGATGACGTAGATCGTGCGCGGCCATGCGAACTTCGCATCCGTCTCCGACGGCCGCGCAGGGTGGTCCGGATGCGAGTGGTAATAGCCGACGACCGCGCGTCCGTCGACTGCGAGATCGCGCTCGGCGATCAACTGGTCGTGCGGATCGATCTCGTAGCGATCGGCCTTGCGATCGACGACGAGGTTCCTCGCCTCGCGGATGGCTTCTACCTCGACGTCCGCACCTAGCGTGCGGCCGACGAGAATCCCGCACTGTTCGTAAGGATATCCCGTCTCGAGCTGCCGCCGGATGCGCGCCCACAGGTCGCGCGGAACCTTGACGATCACGGCGCCTCCCGCAACGACAGATACCGCTCGCCGCCGTCCGGAAGGATCGTGACCACGATGCCCTCGTCGAGCTTTCGCGCAACGTGAACGGCACCGAAGACGGCCGCGCCGCTCGAATGGCCCGCAAAGATCCCCTCGCGCTCGAGAAGGAGCGCGGCGTGATGGGCGGCGTCTTCCGTGGAGCACGGCACTTTCTCGTCGTAGATCGACTCGGCGAAAATGCCGGGGCGAATCGCAGTCGCCATGTGCTTCAAGCCCTCGATTCCGTGGAGCCCGGTATTCGGTTCGACCGCGACGATGCGCACCGCCGGGTTCAGCTCGCGCAGGCGCCGTCCCGTGCCAGAAACGGTTCCGCTCGTCCCGAGCCCGGCGACGAAGTGCGTGATCTGCCCGCGCGTCTGGTGCCAGACTTCGATGGCCGTCGTGCGGTAGTGGGCGAGCGGGTTCTCCGGGTTGTCGTACTGCGCCGTGTAGAAGTAGCGGTCGGGGTTTTCCGTCGCCATCGACCGCGCGAGTCGCTGCGCTCCGTCCGAGCCCTCGAACGGATCCGACAGGACGACCGTGGCGCCGTAGGCCTCGCACAGGCGGCGTCGCTCGATCGTCACGCTCTTCGGCATCACCAGCTCGACGGGGTAGCCCTTCACGTGGCCGACCAGCGCGAGCCCGATCGCGGTGTTGCCCGACGACGACTCGAGGATCGTCTTGCCCGGATGCAAACGTCCGTCGCGCTCGCCGCCGAGGATCATCGACAGCGCCGCGCGATCCTTCACGGACCCGCCGGGGTTTCGTCCCTCGAGCTTCGCGTAGACCCGAACGCGCTCGGGCACGTCGGGCAAGTTGCGCAAGCGAACGAGCGGCGTGCCGCCGATCAAGTCGAGGATCGACTCGGTGACCGGTCCCGTTCCCGCTCCCGTCATTGGCGAGGCGGCGCCGTCGCGCATGACTCCTCGTACTCGACGAGCTTCGTGATCGTCGGCGAATCGCCGCAAACCGGACAGCTCGGATCGCGACGGATCTTGTACTCGCGAAAGCTCAAGGAGAGCGCGTCGTACGTGAGGAGCCGGCCGGCCATCGACGTGCCCGCGCCGATGAGGCGCTTGATCGCCTCGGTCGCCTGAAGGATGCCGATGACTCCGGGCAGCACGCCGAGGCAGCCGGCGTCCTGGCACGAGGGCGCCAATTCCGCCGGCGTGGGCTCGGGGTAGAGGCAGCGATAGCACGGTCCTTCGCCGGGGACGAAGATCGTCATCTGTCCCTCGAAGCGAAAGATCGAGCCGTAGACGTTCGGCTTCTTGAGGAACACGCAAGCATCGTTCACGAGGAAGCGCGTCGAGAAGTTGTCGCAGCCGTCCACGACGACGTCGAAGGCGCGCACGATGTCGAGCGCGTTATCCTTGGTGAGCCGCGTCTGGAACGGAACGATGTCGATCGATGGGTTGAGGTCGCGCAGCGTCTGCCGCGCGGAGTCGGTCTTCGGCATGCCGACGCCGCTCGTGCGGTGGAGGATCTGTCGCTGCAAGTTCGACTCGTCGACGACGTCGGAATCGACGATGCCGAGCCGGCCGACACCCGCGGCGGCGAGATAGAACGCGGCCGGCGAACCGAGTCCTCCTGCGCCGATCAACAAGACCTTCGAGTCGAGGAGCTTCAACTGTCCGCGCTCGCCCACTTCGGGGATGAGCACGTGCCGGCTGTAGCGCGCCGTCTGACGCTCGTCGAGGATCTTCGGCATCGCGAACGGAAGCCCCAGCTCCTTCCATTTGCCGAACCCGCCCGACATCGAAACGACGTTGGCGTAGCCGAGGTCGCCGAGCGCTTTCGCGGCGAGTGCCGAGCGCGTGCCGCCCGCGCAATAGAGGACGATCTCGCGGTTTTTGTCCGGCACCGCCTCCTCGATTTTCGGTTCGAGGAAGCCGCGTGGGATCCACGTCGCGCCGGGCACGAACCCCTGCGCGTATTCGTCCTTCTCGCGAACGTCGATGACTACCGGCGCGCCGCCGCCGTTCGACGGCTGGACTCGCCGCGCCACGTCGTCCGGAGTGACCTCGCGGATCTGACCTTTGACCTGACGGATGTACTCCTTGAAGGTCGCCATGATCGTCGAACCTCTCGATTGTAAGGCCGTGTTGATGACGCCGAATCGCGAGTCTTCAGTCCAAGAGCGCGATATGGTACCAGAATGGTCCTGTATTTTGTCCGACGCGAACGTTGACGGTCGGATCCAACGCCGATAGCGTGTCGTGGCTCATGGTGTCATCACCTTCACCTTCGCCCGCCTGGCTCGAAGAACTGAAGCAGCTTCTCGGCGCGGACGCCGTCCTGTCGCAGCCGGAAGACCTGCTCGTCTACGAGTCGGACAGTCTGACGCTCCGTCGCCATGCGCCGCAAGCCATCGTCTTCCCGCGTTCGACCGAAGACGTTCAGCGCATCGTCCGCACGTGCGTGAAGCACGGGGTCCCGTTTCTGCCGCGCGGCGCCGGCACCGGAATTTCCGGCGGCGCGGTCGCCGTTCGCGGCGGCGTGCTCATCGAATGTGCGCGCATGAAGCGCATCCTCGAGATCGATCTCGAGAATCGATTCGCCGTCGTCGAGCCCGGCGTCGTGAACCTCGATCTCACGCGCGCTGTTTCGGCCGCGGGCTTCCATTACGCGCCCGATCCCTCGAGCCAGTCGACGTGCACGATCGGCGGCAACGTCGCCGAGAACTCGGGCGGTCCGCACTGCCTGAAATATGGCGCGACGACGCAGCACGTGATCGGGGTCGAGGTGGTGCTGCCGACCGGCGACGTCGTGCGGTTCGGCGGACCGGTGATCGACTCGCCGGGCTACGACCTCACGGGCGTATTCGTCGGCTCGGAAGGGACGATGGGAATCGCCACGCGCATCTGGGTGAAGCTGACGCCGCTGCCGCAGATCGTGCGCACGATGCTCGCATCGTTTCGAACCATGGACGCGAGCGCGAACGCCGTGTCCGACATCATTGCTGCGGGAATCCTCCCGGCGGCGATGGAGATCCTCGATCGCATGACGATCCAGGTCATCGAGGCATCGGTCTACCGAGCCGGCTATCCGACCGACGCCGACGCCGTTCTTCTCGTCGAAGTGGACGGCGCCGCGGCCGGCATCGAGCGCGCGGTCTCGTCGATCGTGACGATCTTGAAGGCGCGCGCGGCGATCGCGATCGAGGTCGCTCGCGACGAGGAAGCCCGGCAGCGATTGTGGGGCGGCCGCAAGTCGGCGTTCGGCGTGATGGGCCGAATGAACACCGACATCTACGTGCTCGACGGCGTCGTGCCGCGCTCGCGACTGCCGGAAGCATTACGTCGGGTCACCGCCGTCGGTGCGCGCCACGGGTTCGAGGTGTCGAACGTCTTCCACGCCGGCGACGGAAACCTGCACCCGATCCTCACCTTCGACGGACGCAAGGCCGAAGACCGCGAGCGTGCGATGCGCGCCGGCGAGGAGATCCTTCGCGTGTGCGTCGAGCTGGGCGGGGCGATCACCGGCGAGCACGGCGTCGGCCTCGAGAAGAATGAGTTCATGCCGTGGACGTTCGACGAGCACGACCTCGCCGTGATGAAGAGCGTCCGCGACATTTTCAACCCGGCCGATCTCTGCAATCCGGGCAAGGTCTTTCCGACGCCGCGTTGCATCGAGGCGAAGGGGACTTCCATTCCGTCGACGCCGCCCACGCGACGAGCGCCATCCCTGGCAACAGGAGGGCGACAGCCATGACCATCGATTCAGATGCGTTCCGCGAGCGCATCGGGTTGCTGATCGGCCAGGAGGCCGTGCGAACGCAGGGGGGCACCGGCGCCTGGTCGGTGGACCTGCGCGCTCCGTTCGCCGTCGTGACGCCGGCGGATCTTCGCGAGATCACCGAGATGGTGAAGCTGGCGAACGCCGAGGGACTGCAGGTTGCGCCGGCCGGCAACGGCTCGTGGCTGCACCTCGGCAACATTCCCGAGCGCGTCGACATGGTCTTGCGCACGACGAAGCTCAACCGAATGGTCGAGTTCGAGCCGCGGGACCTCACGTGCACGGTCGAGGCGGGGATGTCGGTCGTCGACTTGCAGAAGCTCGTCGCGGTGCACGGGCTCTTCCTGCCGCTCGACCCGCCGTTCGGCCTCAGGGCGACGGTGGGCGGACTCGCCGCGGCGAACCGCTACGGTCCCGCGCGCCTGCGATACGGCACCATGCGCGATTGGGTGCTTGGCGCCACGCTTCTTCACGCGGACGGCTCGACCTCGAAGGCGGGCGGGAGAGTGGTGAAGAACGTCTCGGGATACGATCTCACGAAGCTCTACATCGGATCGCTCGGGACGCTCGGCGTCCTCGTGAGCCTCAACTTGAAGCTCGCGCCGATTCCGGAGAATCGCATCGCGCTCCTCGGGCTCGCGCCGTCGGCGAGCGCGGTCGACGGATTCCTGAAGGAGGTGCGACGTCTCACGCCGCTCCAGCCCGCCGCGTTCGTTGCCGTCGACGCCGCCGCCCGAAAGGACTTGCACGCCGACGCCGGGCCGCTGGCCGAGCCGGGGCCGGACGCGTTCGCGGTGGCCGTTCGCTTCGCGGACACCGCCGAAGTCGTCGAGTGGGCATGCAACGAGACGCGCCGCATGGCCGCAGCGCACGGCTTCGTCGAGGCCGGCGAACCGCTCACCGGCGAGAAGGAAGCGAAGTTCTGGACGGCGATCTCCGATTTTCCCGTTCCGTGGGGGAAGATCGTGCTGCGGGCAACGACGTTGCCGGGCCAACTCCTTCCGTTCGCCGCGAAAGCGCGCGACGCCGTGCGCGCGGCTTCGCTCGAGCCTGCGATGCTCCTGCACCCCGCGCTCGGCGTGACGTACCTGCGGCTCGCGCGTCCGCCGAAGATCGAGACCGCCGCGCCGCTCATCGAAGCCGTTCGCAAGATCGCGGCCGAGGGCGGCGGCAACGTCATCGTCGAAGCCGCGCCTCCCGCCGTAAAGGAACGAATCGACGTCTGGGGTGAACCCGCCGAGTCGATCGAGATCCAGCGCAAGATCAAGCAGCTCTACGATCCGAACCGCATCTTCAACCGCGGCCGGTTCCTCGGCCGCATCTGAATGGTTTCAGCAAGCACAGAGTTTCAGGCGCGTGTGCTCGGCGATTCGTTTGAAGTCGCCGTCCATGCTGAGCAGCTCGGCGCCGTGATCCAGGCACGATTGCGCGACGATGCAGTCGATGGCTCCGCGAACGGTGACACCCTTCGATCGAAGGAGTCGAAACAATGCAGCGGCGCGCACGTGCGCGTGCATCGACGGAATCAGCAACGGAATCGAGAGAAGGACCTGCTTCGCCTTGCGAAATCCACTGTCCGTCCGAAAGCCCTGCAACGTTTCGGTGACGATGATCGGAAGAATGGCCATGTGCTCTTCCCGAATGAGCGCCACGTCGAGGCGATCGGCGTGCGGGTTCGCTTGGCCGTTGAAGTAGGCGACCCAAACCGACGTGTCAACGACGATCACCGTCGACCCCGTCTCCATGCGTCGAGTTCGCCTTCCCAAACGAGATTCCCTCGAAGCCGACGAATGGCCCGATACACGCTCCCGCGCTCGACGAGGCGGTGGAGTGCGATCTCGACGGCTTCGCGTTTGCTCTTCGCGCCCGTTAGACGCATGGCCTTCGCGATGAGATCGTCGTCGATCACGATGTTCGTTCGTCCCATGGCGCTTGGCTCCTGTTGTTCGGGATACACCAAACTACCACGCGTTGGTGTAGAGTCGAATCCCGCGATCGCAACGGCGTCTTTCGATTGTCCGGTCCGACTGGATTCGGGGCAAAGTTGCTTTCGAAGTAGAGTGTTTCGCGCCGGAGGGATGCGTTCCTCCAATATGGGCATCGGCCGACCCATTTTCAGTGTGTGGCTGAAGTGGGCGAAAAACGGCTCGAAGCGCCACACGAACACCGTTCACGAGTAGCGTCGAGTAGAGAATGGAAACGACCGACTCGGTCGGGCGCATCGGGACGCGAGAGGCGCTGCTCGGGTACGAGCGGACTCTCGACTGCGTGCACTGCGGGCTCTGCCTGCAGGCGTGCCCAACCTATCGCTCGTGGGGGATGGAGCCGGACTCGCCGCGCGGCCGCATCGTCATCATGCGTGCGATTGCCGAGGGGCGCATGCAGCCGAGCGACACGGCGCTTCGCCACCTCGACCTCTGTCTTGGCTGCCGAGCGTGCGAGTCGGTCTGCCCGGCGGGCGTGCGCTACGGCGAGATGCTCGAGTTCATGCGCCACGAAACGAACCGCGCGCCGCGCGAGCCGTTTGCGCTGCGTGCTCTCGTCCCTCACCCGCGGCGGCTCCGCGCGACGTTTGCGATGCTCCGATTCATGCAACGAACCGGGCTCGTCGCGATGGGGCGTTCGCTCGGGCTGCCGCGCCGGTTCTTCGGACCCGCGGTCGGTGCACTCGAGCCGGAGCTCCCGCCCGTTGCTCCGGCGAGCCTTCGGGCGCCGATTCCTCGGCGCACGGCGGCCGTCGGTACGACGCGCGGTCGAGTCGCTCTGCTCGAGGGCTGTCTCGCGAGCCAGATGTTCGGCGCGGTGAACCGCGCGACCGTGCGCGTGTTGGCTCGCGTGGGATTCGAGGTGATCGCTCCAGAGAAACAGGGGTGCTGCGGCGCGCTTCACCTGCACCAGGGCTTCCTCGAGCACGGGCGCGACCTCGCGCGTCACACGATCGAGAACTTCGAACGCACCGGCGCCGACGTCTACGTCGTGAACTCCGCAGGCTGCGGCTCCGCGATGAAGGAGTACGTGCACCTCCTCGCGGACGAGCCCGCGTGGGCACCACGCGCCGCCGAGTTCTCGAAACGAGTACGCGACGTCAGCGAACTCCTCGCGTCGATCGAGCTACCGCCGATGCCGCATCGCGTCTCGCGCCGCGTCGCGTACCACGACGCGTGCCATCTGGCGCACGGCCAGAAGATCGTGCGCGAGCCGCGCCAACTCCTGCGCCGCATTCCCGGCGTCGAACTCGTTGCGCTGCGCGACAGCGACCAGTGCTGCGGTTCCGCCGGCATCTACAACGTCGTCGAGTACGAATCCGCCATGCAAGTGCTGGAGCGCAAGATCGACTGCATCGCCGAAGCGAAGCCCGACGTCGTCGCTGCGGGCAATCCCGGATGCCTTCTGCAGATCGTGGTCGGTGCGAAGCGTCGCGGGCTCCGCATCGAGGTCGTGCATCCCATCGAGCTCGTCGACCGCGCCTATCACGGCGACCCGCCGAGCGCCTGACCCTGGCGTCGCCGCCACGCATTCCGCTACACTAACCGCGCGGTGGGAGACGCGAACGAGACGAACGGGAAGGATCCAAGAACCCGACGGAAGAGGGGCATCATGTCGGATCCCAAGAAACCGAAGAAGCAAACGGAGGCTCACAGTCGGACCGTCGTGTCGCTCACCGCGGCGCGCCCCGACCTGCACCTCGTCCCCGCCGAGCTCGACCACATCGAGGTCGAGGTCGTCGGCGGACCGATGGACGGCTACCACCGCCGCCTGTCGAGCGCCGCGTTCACGATCGGGCGCGGCGAGAAGAACGATCTCGCGCTTCCGCTCGACGACATGGTGTCGACGGCACACGCACGAATCGTCAAAGAAGGCGAGCACTACTGGCTCGAGGATCTCTACAGCCGAAACGGCACATTCGTCGGCGACAAGCGAATCAAGGCGCGCGTGCTCATCGCAACGGGCGCATTGTTCGTCGTCGGACGAACCTGCATCGAGTTCATGCCGAGCTGAACTGGATCGACAACCGACAGGGGAATTCACGATGAGCTACCCGAAGCTGTCTCCCGCGGCCGAGAAAGTGCTCGCTGCCGCGTCCGAGGAGAGCGAGAAACTCGAACACCACTTCCTCGGTGTCGAGCACTTGTTCCTCGGTCTTGCGCGCGAAGCGGAGGACGGGTTCTCGGAAGCATTTCGAAGTCAGGGCGTCGATCTACCGCGCGTGACGGAAACGCTGCGGCAGAATCTCGAGAGCGTTCCGCACCCGTCGATCGGAGACCAGCTCGTCGTGACGCCGCGCTGCAACCGCGTGTTGCAGCTCGCGGGTCGCGTGGCGGCGCGCGCGGGCTCGCAACAGGTCGAACCGAGCCACATCCTCGATGCGATCCTGCGCGAAGGGCGCAGCGTGCCGGTGCGGCTGATGCACTCCGCGGGCATCGACGTCGCCGAGCTTCAGGATGCGCTGACGGTCGAGTCGAAACCGACGCGAAGTTCGACGCCGCTCCTCAGTCGGTACGGCCGCGACCTCACTGCGCTCGCTCGCACCGGCGGGCTTTCGACGCTCATCGGCCGCGAAAAGGAAATGGATCTGATTGCGCAAGTTCTGCTCCGCAAGAACAAGAACAACCCCGTCCTCGTCGGTGAGGCGGGTGTCGGCAAGACGGCGGTCGTCGAGGGATTCGCGCAACGCCTCCTCTCCGCGAATTGCCCCGAGCCGCTGCGCAATCGCCGCGTCATCGAGCTGTCCGTCGGGACGTTGGTCGCCGGCACGAAGTATCGCGGCGAATTCGAGCAGCGCCTGCTCGACATCGCCGAGGAGGCCGCGCGCCATCCCGAGATCGTTCTCTTCCTCGACGAGATCCACACGCTCGTCGGCGCGGGCGCGTCGAGCGGCGAATCGCTCGATGCCTCCAACATATTCAAGCCGGCGCTGGCTCGCGGAGAGTTGCGCTGCATCGGCGCGACGACGATCGAGGAATATCGCCGACACATCGAGAAGGATCCGGCGCTCGAGCGTCGATTCGAGAAGATCCTCGTCGAGGAGCCTTCCGTCGCCGAGACCCTCGAGATCCTCGACGGCGTTCGGCCGTCGCTGGAGGAGCACCACCAGGTGACGATCACCGCCGACGCGCTGCGTGCCGCGGTGGACTTGACGATGCAGCACGTTCCCGATCGCCGCCTCCCGGACAAGGCGATGGACGCGATCGACCAATCGTGCGCGAGAAAGCGGCTGCAGTCGTACCGGCAGGCGTCGAAAGGGCGCGGGGCCGGTACGACCGCTCGCGGCGAGGTCGTTCGCGACGACATCGTGCGCACGGTGGCGCAGTGGACCGGCGTTCCGCTCGAGCGATTGACCGCGGAAGCGGCACGCCAGATTCTCGGCCTCGAGGACGAGCTTCGCGCGCGCGTCGTGGGACAAGATCACGCGGTGCGCGCCGTCGCACGCGCGATCCAGACGGCGAAGGCAGGGCTTGCGCCGGCGAATCGGCCAGTAGGCGTGTTCCTGTTCCTCGGTCCGACGGGCGTCGGCAAGACGCAGCTCGCGAAGAGCGTCGCGTCGGTTCTGTTCGGCGACGAGCGCCGGCTCGTACGATTCGACATGTCCGAATTCACCGAACCGCATTCGGTCGCAAAGTTGATCGGCGCGCCGCCCGGATACGTCGGTCACGAACAAGAAGGGCTCCTCATCGCGGCGCTGCGAACCCATCCGCACAGCGTCGTGCTGTTCGACGAGGTGGAGAAGGCGCACCCGCAAGTGTTCGATCTCTTCTTGCAGATCTTCGACGAGGGGCGCCTGTCGGGCGCGCACGGAAAGAGCGCCGACTTCACGCAGGCCGTCGTGATCCTGACGTCGAACGTCGACGTGCAGGTGCAGCGACGCGCATCGATGGGGTTCCACGCGGAGGAGCAAAGCGTTTCGCTTGCCGAGATCGATCCGCGCGCCGCACTCGTGCAACACTTCCGCCCCGAGTTGATCAATCGCTTCGATCAGGTCGTCGTCTTCCACCGCCTCGAGCGCGACTCGCTTCGGCGGATCATCGACCAGCACATTTGCGAGGTCGAAGGCCTTCTCGAGCCGCGCCACCTGCATCTCGTGCTTGACGACGCCGTCTACGATCACCTCCTGAAGCTCGGCGAGAGCGACCAGTACGGCGCGCGCGAGCTGCGCCGCGTCTTTGACCGCGTGATCCGTCAACCGCTAGCCCAAGAGGTCCTCTCCCGCGGCGAAGACCTGGGAACCATCCGCGCAACCCTGTCCCCAACCGGCGTCACCTTCTCCACCTGACCCGTCCCAGCAACTGACGCGTACGGAGCCTGGAACATTTTTCCCACTTACGGCGCGCCGACCGCCGAGCCGGTCTTCATCGCGGGCTCGACAGCGACGGAATCTCCAACTCGGACCCTGGCGACAAACGAGGTGGCGCGGTAGCGTGCTGCGCATGCTTGGCGTTGCACTCGCTTGCGCGGCGCTCGTCGCCGCTGCGGGCGACGCGTCGATCCGCGTCGGCCCGTGGCGCGCCTGGCTCGACAGTCCGGGCGGCGAGCTTCCGTTCGGTCTCGACGTCGAAGAGCGCGACGCGACGTGGCGCGCGTGGCTCGTGAACGGGCCGGAGCGCATCGAGATCCCCAAAGTGTCGTTCGTCGGTGGACAGATCGTCCTCGACGTCGACCACTATGACTCGATCGTGCGCGCGACACCGAGTGCCGACGGGGCGCGTCTCGACGGCGAATGGAAGAAGCGCCGCGGCCCAGACGCGTACGCGAAGCTCCCGTTCCACGCGACGGCAGGGACCGCCGCACGGTTTCCGAGCGACTCGACACGCGCCGATGCGAAGCGGGTCGACGGCCGCTGGGCCGTTCGATTCGCGCCGGACGACGAACTCGCCGTTGCGATCTTCGAGACGCAGGCCGACCGGTCGTTGAGCGGCACGTTCCTGACGCCGACCGGCGACTACCGCTACCTTGCGGGCACGCAGGACGGCGCGTGCATTCGACTCTCGTGCTTCGACGGCGCGCACGCCTTCCTCTTCGACGCGCGCGTGCAATCCGACGGCACGATCACGGGCGACTTCTGGGCCGGCGACAGCTCGCACGAGACGTGGACCGCGCGCCGCGACGACAACGCAGCGCTTCCCGACGCCTTCGCCCTGACGAAATGGGAAGGGAATGCGTCGCTCGAGAAGCTCGTCTTCCCCGACCTCGACGGCAAGCGGCGCTCGCTCGCCGACTCCGCGTTCGCCGGAAAGGCGCGCATCCTGCAAGTCATGGGCTCGTGGTGCCCGAACTGTCAGGACGAGACGCAGTATCTCGTCCTGCTCGATCGTCGCTACCGATCGCGCGGGTTGTCGATCGTCGGCCTCGCGTTCGAAGTGACCGGCGATTTCACGCGCGACGCGGCGCAGGTGCGCAAGCTCGCCGCGCGCGACGGCGTGACGTATCCGCTGCTCGTCGCCGGCACGTCGGACAAGGCAAAGGCGAGCGCCGCATTCCCCGCGCTCGACCGCGTTCGCGCGTACCCGACGACGATCTTCCTGCACGCCGACGGCCGCGTGCGCGCGGTGCACACCGGGTTCGCGGGACCGGCAACCGGCGCCGCGAATCGCGCGCTTCGCGCCGAATTCGAGTCGATCATCGAAGAGCTGCTCACCGAGAGCAGCAGCCGATAGCGTTCTAGGCGAAGGAGAATCGCCCGGCCGTCCATGGCGGCGGCCACGGAACCATCGATGGAGCCTTTCTTCGTCCTCGTTCCGCTCGCGCTCCTCGCGATGCTGATCATCGCGTTTGCGACGGCGATGCGGTTGCGGACGCGCGTTCACGATCTCGAGATGCGCGTTGCCGCGAACAGCCGCGAGATCGCGGCGCTCGAACGCCGAGTCTCGTTCTTGCGCTCTTCGGCGGACGTCGCGCCGCCGCCGCCGCCCGTCGTCGCCGCGGTTGTGCCGGCGGACGTCGCGCCGCCGCCGGCTCGCGACCCCGGCGTCCCGAAGCCGCCGAGCGCGCCGCCGACTCCCATGCCTTCAGCCGCAGCGCGGCCGACTCTGCCGCCCCGGCCGCACGTGCGCGAACGTGCCGCCTTCGAGCCGCTCGAAGAAAAACTCGGAACGCGATTGCCGGTTTGGATCGGCTCGATCGCGCTTGCACTGGCCGGCGCGTTCCTCGTCAAGTACAGCTTCGACCGCAAGCTCCTGAGCCCGGCCGTGCGGATCGCGCTCGGCATCGCATTTGGGCTTGCCCTCATCGTTGCGGGAGAGCGCTTCCGTCGCAGCGGGAGCCGCATCGCGCAAGGGCTCGCCGCCGCAGGCATCGCCGTGCTCTACGCGGCGTTCTTCGCGGCCGTGAATCTCTACCACTTGCTCACGCCGACGATCGGCTTCGGTCTCATGGCGCTCACCACGGCGACGGGAGTCGCGCTTTCGCTGCGACACGGTGTGATGGTCGCGCTCGTGGGACTCGTCGGAGGATTCCTCACGCCGGCACTGGTTCGGTCGGAGGAACCGAGACCGGCCGCCCTGTTCGCTTATCTCCTGCTCCTTCAAGTCGGGCTCCTCGGCGTGACGCGACGGCGCGGCTGGTCGGCCATCGCCGTGGCGACCGTGCTCGCCGGCATTGCGTGGGTCGTCGTGTGGACGCTCGGGCCGCTCCGTTCCGAACATGCGCCGTGGATCGGCGCGTTTCTCGTGGCGTCATCGATCTCGTTCGTCGTCACCGTGCGAACGGACACGGCGCTGCGATCCATTTGGCTCGACGGAATCGCGGTCGCCGGGAGCCTTCTCGCGATGGCGCTGGTCACGAACGAGGGCGGCCGCACGACGACCGAGTGGCTCTTCCTCGGCTTGCTCGTCGCCGGCGCGTTCGTGCTCGCGCGTTGGGACGCGCGACAGCAAGGCGTTGCGTGGGTCGCGGCGGCGAGCGTGTTCGGGCTTCTCGCGCTGTGGATCCCCGCGCGGACGACCGCGGACGGCCAGCGATTCCTGTTGACGGTTTCTGCGTTCGGCGTGCTCCTCGCGGCGGGCGCGTACGTCGCGCACCTGCGGGCGCCGGACGCGGGACGCTGGGCGGCGCTGTCCGCGGCGAGCGGAGTGACCGCGTTTCTACTGGCGTACGACGGCCTGCACGAGCTGCGCTGGACGTCACACCTCGGCGTCGTTGCGCTCGGGCTCGCGGCGGCCTACGCGGCGGCGGCCCTTCCCATCTTGCGCCGACGAGCCGCGATGCTGCAAAGCGATTGGGTTCTCGCGGCGCTCGCGTTCGCGTCGACGGCATTCGTGAGCCTCGCCGTGCCGATCGAGTTGAAGCGAGAGTGGCTCGCGGTGGCGTGGGCCGTGGAGTTGCCGCTTCTCGCGTGGACCGCGCGTGTGCTCTTGCTGCCGATGCTGCGCTGGCCGATCTGGCCGCTCGCGGCGCTCGTCGCGTTTCGACTCTTCATGGATCCAGCGGTCCTCGACCGCTTCGCAGGAGCGGCTCCCGTCTGGAACTGGATCCTCTACGGCTATGGAGTTCCGCTCGTCGCGTTCGTGATCGCGTCGGGCCGCGTTCGCCGCGACGCGGAAGTCACGATGGCCGAAGGGCTCGAACTCGCCGCGCTCGCCGTTGCCGTCGCGCTCGTCGGCCTCGAGATCCGACACGGCTTTCATCGCTCGGAGCTTCGCGAGGAGGGAGTGCGATTCGCGGAGTGGGGCGCGTACTCGATCGCGGGGATCCTCCTCGGATGGATCGCGCTCGTCGCCTCGCGCGCGCGAGACAGTCGACCGTGGCGACTCGGCGGTGCCGTCGCGATCACGGTGGCGGCAGGCATCGCCATAGTCGGATCCGGAGTCGTCGGCAATCCGGCGTGGCAGCACGACGACGTCGGAGCCACGCCCGTCCTGAACGGGCTGCTCCTCGTCTACGGCGCGCCCGCGCTCCTG
>JACOTG010000207.1 GCA_016178505.1 Planctomycetota bacterium | reverse complement strand
GTCGCCGGCGGCCGCTCGAGCGCGCGCAGGAACGTCTCCTGCACGACGTCGTCGGCGTCGCGGGCGGCGCCCATGCGCGCGACGAACGCAACGATCTCGCCGCGCCACGGCTCGGGATCGAATCGCGCGCGCTTCACCGTCAACTCGCCCGCATCCCGCGTCATCCGCTCTCCCGTCGGCTCACCGATGGCCGACCTCCATCAGATGCTCGAGCGCCCCAAACGTCAAATCCACCGGCTAATCGTGCCAGGCACATGCTGCCGGCGACCACCGTGACACGTCCGTCGTTTTGTGCCTGGCACCGTTAGCCGGCGACGGAGACGGGGCGGGCGTTGGAGGCGCGTACGATTTCGGTGGGCGCGAGGCGCAGGAGTGTGTGTTCGTCGCCGCCGCCGGCGATGACCTCGGGCATGTCGAGGACCGCGCGGTCGATGACGACCTCGAGCGACTCGGGGAGCGCGACGGGCGGGACGCCGCCTGCGGGGTAGCCGGTCGCGCGCCGCACCGTTTCCGGCGACGCGACGCGCGGGCGCGTGAGACCGCACTCGGCTTCGAGCCGCGCCGGCGAAATGCGTGAGCCGCCGCGCGCCACGACGAGCACCATGCGGCCGCCGTCGCGGCTCTCGAAGAGCACCGATTTCACGATCGCCGATTCCGGGACGCCGAGAGCTTGCGCGGCCGCGGCAACCGTCGGCGTCGGGAGGCTCGGCCGGATCGACGTCGCGGCGATGCCGCGTTCGCGGAGAAGCGCGTCGATCGGCGGAGGCGAATCGCTCATGCGCGTTTCAATCGCGCTGAGCAGGAGGCGCGTGCATTCATGCCCGTGAGCGTGCCGCATTCTCGCCGAAGTGCAAGACGGCAACGTGCGACGCGGGGGTTCGTGCGAGATCGCATCGCGCGCTTTCATCGTGAGCCGCTCGCCGACGCCCAGCGCGTCCGTCAACGCGCGGGATTCTGCAGCGCAAAGCGGATCGGCACGATCACGTCGGCCTCGATCGGCTCGCCGTCGCACGTCGCGGGGCGGAATCGCCATCGCCGGACGGCGTCGAGCGCGGCGCGATCGAGCGCGTCGAATCCGCTCGACTCCTCGACGCGCGCATCGGCGCACGATCCGTCGCGAGCCACGCACGCGCGGACGCGAACGACGCCTTGCCATCCGTTCCGCTGCGCTTCGAGCGGATAGCGCGGCCTCGCGTTTCCGGGCTGGACGGCGACTCCGGTGTTCCCTCCACCTCGACCGGTTGCTCCGTGAACCGCCGCCGACGGATTCGTCGCGCCCAAGGCCGCGGCGCCGGCGCCCGCGCCCGTGCCGGCCTCGGTCGCTGACGCTTCGGGTTCGCGAACGGCGCAGCCCCGTGCTCGACCCTCCATGCCCGCGACCCTCCAGCGATCGATCCGATCGGGCAGCGCCGGCAGCACTCGGCTCGTCAGGATCGCATCGTCCGTTGCACCTTCTTCGGGCGCCGCGGCCGCGCCTTCTTCGGTGGGCGGCTCGGCGGGGTCCGGGATCTGGATGTCGTCGAGCTCGATGCGCACGCTGGCCGCGTCGTCATCGAGGAACGCCGTGAACGCGGTCTCGTCGACGATCGTCGAAAACGCAGACGCGTCGGGGTCCGGCCTCACCCACGTGACGGTCACGGGGAACTCGACGGCCTCCATCGTGCGCCGAGACGCGACGTTCGTCGCGACGAGCGTGAAGCACGCGATGCCGAGAGCCGCCGCGTGCAGGATCACGGACGATCCGAGAGCCCACGGGAAGCCAAGCGAAGAGCGCGATCGGTGTCGGCGCTCGGTCCGCCAGTCGAAGTCACTCCGTCTCGCGTCGCCTTCCGCCGGCAATCCGGGCAGCCGCTCAGCGCGCTGTCGCGGCGGCCTCTCGAGAACGGTCGGGCTCATGATTCACGAGTTCTGGCTGACGGTCGCCTTCGGAAATCGATAAGGCCCGACGTTGTCGCGGACCCAATCGAAGTAGAACCGAACGCCGCGGTCGTTGGGGCCCGTCCCGTTCCCTCCCATTTCTGGATGCGGCCCGGTTCCCTCGCGGCCGGTGATGCCTTGGAGGTACGCGCTGTGGAAGAGCATCACCGCGTTCGGCTTCGCCTTGAACTCCTCCCACACCGCGACGAGACGCTTCCGTGCGTCCGCGTCGAACAGGCCTTCGTCCTCGTACGGGTCTTCGCGCGTCGTCTCGACGTTGACGACGAACCCCGTCGCCGGAATGTCCGCACCCTTCTGGATGATCCGCACGTCCATGCCCGGATACGTGTCCGCGGTCTCGCCCTGGAACGTGGCGCAGATGCCGACCGGCACGTCGGGCGCGTACGCCTTGAACCACGCGGTCAGCTTCGCCTTCTTCTCCGCGCCGTTCGGCTCGCGGAGGATCTCCTGATCGATGCGCGGGCAGTTGTACTCGTGGCACAGGTCGCAGAAGACGTTTCGGAGCTTGCGGGCCGTGAGGAACTTCGCCGTTTCTTCCATGGCGCGGCGGATCGCCGACTCGTTGATGAAGAACTGATCTTTGCGCGGCGAGACGAGGCCGACCATTACGACCATCGCGCGCTTGTCCGCCTCGCGCACGAGCCACTCGATGCGGCGCGCGAACTCGGGCCGCAGCGAGCCTTCGTTCGTGAAGCCGTTCGGGCCCGCGTCGACGTTCGGCCAGCCGCCGTTGCTCCCCTGAACGTAGACGCCGACGCAGTTCACGCCGTGCTCGACGTAGTTGTCGAGGTTGCGGATCAGGCGCTCGGTGACCGCGTCGCTCAGGAGCGCGTTGCTGCAACGAATGCCCCAGAGGTCGATCTCCTGGCCGTCGAGACACGGCCGGTCGTTGCGGATCGAAAAGGCGTGCGTGGGCGTCGGCGGGTCGTCGGCTCGAGCTTCGCGCGATGCGAATGGTCCGGCGAGCACGAGCGCCGCGAGCGGGCCGAGAATCTTTCGGCATCGAAACAGCGATGGGGTCATGGCGAAATCCACCTCGTCAAAACTCGACGTTGAGAGACACGAGCGCGTTCGTCCCCGTCGCGTCGATTCGGCTGTAAGCGACGCGGAACTTCTTGTCCGCGAGGTTCTCGATGGTGAGATCCAGTCGAACGTGGTCCGAGATCTCGTAGCCGGCTCGGAAGTCGTAGACGGTGTAACCCGGGACGCGGCCGTCGGGTCGCAAGAGCGGCGATGTCGGATCCTGCGGGTTCTTCCGGAACGCGCGATCGCTCGCGTAGATGTCGTCCGGGATGCGCGACAGCGAGTCGACGATCGTCGCGCCGAACTCATAGAAGACGCGATGCTGTCCCTTCGTGACCGGCGGCTCCCATCGCAGCGCGACCACGCCGTACGGCGGATGCGCGAAGCGCAGCGGCTTCCCGAGCCCGTAGTTGATGCCGAGTTCCCACGCGCCGCCGCCGCGCAGCGACCACTCGGGTCCGACGAGATCGGTGTGGAAGAGGTCGTTCACGGCGTCGAGCTGCAGCCGGCCCTCCGCCTCGATGCCGTGCACCTCGGCGCGGTCGCCACTCGACGTGACGAAGACGTCTTCGCCCGCGTCGCGCGTTCCGTTCTGGTTGAAGTCGAACCAGTCTTGTCCGAGAAACGTGCCGCGCGTGTTGGATTGAAAGTCGTTGTACCAGGTGGTGTACGCGGTCGTGGACGTCGTCAACTTCTCCGAGCGCGTCTTCACGCCGACTTCGACGTTGTCCGCGGTGATCGGATCGAGGAATCCATTCGGCACGATGATGCCGAACGCGACTTGCCGCACGCCGAAGCTCGGCGCGTTCTGTCGGAAGCCGCGCGAGTAGTCGGTGAAGACGTTGATCTGGTCGGTGGCGTGCGCGACGGCCCCGAAGCCTCCGCTCACGGCGTCCTTCGTGTCCGTGATCTCGTCGAGGCTCGGATCCTGGCCGCCCGGCGGGCGGTAGAACGCGTCAACGTTCGACTTGAAGTAGAAGGCGTCGTAGCGGACGGATCCGACGAAATCGAGCCAGCCGGTCGCCTTCCACTCGTCCTGGAGAAACCCGCCCCAGTTGTGCCAGTCGGAGTCCGGCGACGCCTTCGTGCGAACACCCGCGGGCGTCGTGATCGTGAACTGCTCGTTGTCCGGGCTCTCACCGCGGTCGAGCTCGTAGTGCAGGCCGTAGGTCAGCGTGTGCTCTTTGCTCGCGTTGGCGGTGAACTGGAAATCGGTCGTGTACGTGTTGACCTTCGAGACGCCGCGATTGCCCGTGTCGAGGAAGTCGCGCCGGTCTTCCTTCCACTGGTAATAGGCGCGCCATTCGAAGCGATCCCAAAGCGGTCCTTGTTGGTCGACGCTCCACGACAGCGAATAGGCGTCGCGGTCGGACGCGTTCGTCTGATTGGGGAAGTGGAAGCGGTGCGTTTTGTCGACGCGCGTGTTGGCCGAGGTGAACGACAACGTCGACGTGTCGGAGAGTCGAAAGTCGGTCGCGGTGTCGAAGCTTCGGAACTTGCCGCTCGTCGGCTCCAGCGCGCCTTCGCCGCGGCCGCCGGTCGTGTCGTCATAGTCCTTCAAGGAGTATCCGCCGAAAAAGCGCAGTCGCGGCGTCGCACCGTAGACCTCCTGGCGCAGCCGCTTGTCCTGCGCAGCCGTGCCGTACGTGAGGTGCGTGCGCTCGCCGACGCGAAAGCCGTTCTCGGTGAAATCGAAGGGGGAGCGCCGCGTGATGAAGTTGAGGACGCCGCCGAGCGCGTTCGAACCGTAGAGCACGGACGCCGGTCCGCGAATGACCTCGATGCGCTCGATCGCCTCTGGATCGACCTTGGCGTAAAGGTCCGACGTGCTGTCGCCGCCTTCACCCCAAAGCGTCGAGAGCGTGTTGAAGTCGACGAGCGCGAGGAGGTTTCGGCCCGACAACGCGCGGATGATCGGATCGCTCGCCGTCGTCGACCGCCGCTGCACGGTGATGCCGATTCGATCTTGGAGCGAGTCGGCGATGGACAGGACGTTCTTCTCTCGAAGCTCGCTCTCGTCGACGACGGTGAGAGAGCGCCCGGTTTCGAAGGCATCGCGGGACTGCCGCGCCGCGGTCACGATCGTCTCGGGCATCGTCTGCGCCTCGTCGGGCTTCGCGGCCTGATTCGCCGGCTCGCTCGGGGTCTGCGTGGCCGCCGCGCTCTCGGCCTTGGCCTTGTCGTCCGGGAGGGGCTTGGCTTGCGGATCGGGCGGATCCAAAAGGAGGCTGCACAGTCCCAACACGAACGGGGCGAGGTTCATTCGGTCGCCTCTTTCTCGAACTCGCTTCCCCGCGATCCCGGCATCGACAGTCGTTCCTCGATTCGGTTGGCAACAACCGTGCCGTTGCGATCTCGTTGCTCCTGTCGTCGACGAAAGCTCAATGACCAACGCGGTAAAGTGGAGTAATTGATCCTGATATACGGCAGGTGGACGATCGTCGCCCGGAGCGATGGCGTTTCACGGCAGTAACCGAAGGCGTGAACCGTAACGATCGCGGTTCGATGGCGCGAAGTCACTGCGGCGACTTCTCGCCGGCGGCTCGGCGACTTTCGCTGTAGAGGTGCGTCGATCGATCGCGTTTTGGATCCTGCATGAGTACCGCCTTCAGCTCGGCCATGGCCGACGCCCAGTCGCCTCGTCGCATGAAGAGCGCGCCCATGTTCTCCATGGCGTCGAGGTTTCCGTCGATCGCTCGAGCCTTCCGATAGCACTCCATCGCCGTTTCGTCGTCGCGCTTTGCTTCGTAAGCCAGGCCGAGATCGTTCATCGTCTGGGAGTCCATCGGCGCTAGCTCGACCGCCTTTTGGTAGGAGCGGACGGCATCGTCGGTTCTCCCCATGTCCTTGTAGGTGAGCGCCAAGTTCGCGTGCGTGACCGCGTCGGTCGGGCGCACCTTGATCGCGTGCTGGAAGGCATCGACAGCCGAGTCGTATCGCTTGTCGCTGGCGTGCTGCCGAGCGACGGTGACGAGACCGATGAACGCTTCGTCGTTCCGCGGGTTGATGCGAACGGCCGCGAGGTAATGGCTCGTCGCGTTCGTGGAATCGTTCTGAGCGAGGAAGCAGTCGCCGAGCAGTCGATGGAGCGCGTCGAACTGGGGGTTCAGCTCGACGGCCTTCTGGAATTCGTCGATCGCACGCGGGAGCTTCTTCTCGCTGAACTCGACGTACCCGAGCTGGTAGTGCGCCCAGGCGCTCGTCGGGTTCTTCGCGACGATCTCGTTGCAAGTCGTCCGAGCCTCGTCGTATTGGCGCTTCGCACCGTAGAGCGCCCAGAGTGCGTTCCACGTCTCTTCGTCGTCGGGCTGCCCGTCGAGGATGCGCCGGTACTCGGCCACCGCTTCGGCTTCGTGACCTTCGGCGAGGCGTGCTTCCGCGAGCAAGCGTCGCGCGTCGAGCCGCGTGGGCGCGGCGACGAGAGCGGCTTCGAGATGCGGCACGGCCCTCGACCCGTCGTGGAGGTAGCGACAGTAGACCTCGCCGAGGCGAGTGTGCGCCTCGACGTCGCCGGGCATCGTCGCGAGCACCGAGGCATAGGCGCTCGCGGCACCCGCGAAATCCTCGAGAAGGATCCGCGCTTCACCGAGCTTCATCCAGGCGTCGATCATCGTTGGATCCGCTTCCACGACCGCCTCGAAGCAGCGACAGGCGTCTTCGTAACGAGCCCGGATCAAGCTGCCGGGAGTCGTCTCGCTCGCGGATTCGCGAAACGCGTCGGCGCGCGCCATCGTCGTCAGCCCGAGCACGAAGCGCGCTTCCGCGTGGCGCGGCGACTTCGCGAGGACCGCTTCGACCGCGGTTTGCGCGTCGTCGAGGTCGCCGAGCCCATAGAGCGCGCGGCCGAGACCGGCCCCTGCGTCGAGATCGTCGGGGTGGTCGACGAGCACCGATTCGAACGTGCGCTTCGCGTCGTCGAACTTCTGCGCGGCGAGGAGAGCGCGGCCGTCGTCCAGCGATCCGCGCGGCACGACGAACGAGAGCACCGTCAGAACCGTGACCGAGACGTCGAAGATCATCGATATCAGTCCTTCCCCGTTGCGCCGGGGCCTACGGTGCGCTGGCTTCGATCGAACGCCACCAACCGACGGCGTCGGTCGGGACGGCATCGCCCAACAGTTCGCCGAGTCGCTTGCGTGCCTGATCGCGGAGGGCCTCGTCGGTCCCAGTGAGCGCCGCGATCGCCTCGGGGATGCCAGCCGCTCGGCCGGCGCGAAGCAGTCCCGCCCGTGCGGCCATCGCGATCTCGCGGACGCCGGCGTCGTGCTCGAGCGCGCGTGCGAGCGGAGCGATCGCCGCCTCCGTCGCGATGTCTGCGAGCGCCGCGACGGCCGCGCAGCGCACGCTTGCGTCGGGATCGGACGTCGCCGCTCTTGCGAGACCCACGCCCGGCTCCGGGTCGCGGAACTTCCCGAGCGCCGCTGCCGCGGCCGCGCGCGCGGGTGCAAACGCATCGCCGAGACATCGACGCACGTCCACCAGTGATTCGGCTGCGCCGATGGCGTCGAGGATCTCGATCGAGTGCGTTCGGACGTACGCGTTGCCATCGCCGAGCGCGCGTCGCAAGTGAGGGATCGCGGGGCGTCCGAGCTTGATGAGCGTCTTCTTCGCGTAGTCGGACATGAGGAACTTGTAGAGGCCAAGGCTCCGGATGAGGTCGTCGAACATCGGCGTGTAGCCGTCGCGCCACTCCTGCCAGCACGCGACGGCCGCGCGCCGGTCGGTCTCGCCCGCGAACGGATCGAAGTGGCAGTCCTTCCCGGAAATCTCGCGCAGCCGGCGGTCGGCGTCCGATCGAGGCCACAGCTTCGCGTCGAGGTTCTCCACGAGGGTGGGGACGCCCACGCGCCATCCGAGCTTCGCGAGGGCGTACGCCGCGGTGTTCTTCACGACCGGATCGGTGTCGTTCGTGAAGCGCGCGACGAGCTCGGTGACTTCGACGGGCTTCGAGCCGTCGAGGATCTCGGCGAGACCCAGCTCGGCTTCGATGCGAGCCGAGGCGCGCCGATCCTTCAGAGCCTCCACGAGCGCCAGCGCCGCGTCGCGAGTTCTCAGGCGAGCGAGGGCGCGGACGACGTGAAATCGCACGTCGTCGTCGGCATCGACGAGGTTCTTCGCGAGGACGGGTACGGCGGCCGCGCCCAGGGCGACGAAGGCGTCTTCGATTGCGTAAGCCTCGTCGACGTCGGCGCCGCGGCGAATGCGGCCGAGCGACGCGTTCACTTGCTCGATCTTCTCCGCCGAGAGCCCCCGCCGCTCGGTCGAGGGCCGCGCACATCCCGCGACGATCACCACGAACACGAGTGCCGCCATGCGACGAATCACGGAATCGTCTCCTGGCGATCGAGCAGGAGGTTTCCTTCGGCGTCGGGAGTGATCGGCGTCAGCTTGTAGTAGAGGCGGACGCGCACGCTCTTCGCGCCGAACGGAACGTCGTAGCGGAAGCGCTTCGTCTCGTTCCATCGGATCTGCGTGTCGACGAGCCCGACTTCGTCGCGGTAGGGATTTCGAAATCGCTCGCTGTGCGCCGCCAGCTCGCGGCCGGCGGCATCGGCGAACGTCGTCACTAGATCGACCGCGCGGTGCCGCTCGTCGGTGGGGAAGTTGTGTCCGCCGCGCTCGTTCGTGATCGCGATCGACACCGCGTCCTTCGCGACCGACACGTCCACTCTCGACGCCGAAGCCTGGAGCTTCGGGTCGTGCGCGGCAAGCGAGCGATGGTCTCGGCCCTTTTGCTTCGGGCCGCCTGGCGTGAGCGGCGCGCGCTCGACGGCAGGCATGTGACATGCGAGGCAATCCGTTTCGCTCTTGGCGTAGTCCGTCGCGCGCCATTCGCCGACCGTGTTGTGCTGATCGTGACACACCGCGCAATGCTCGACCGTCCCCAGTGCTGGCGTCTGGATCGGGTTGCACGCCGCGGTCATGCCGGAACGAACGGACGCGACTCGGCCGGGGACGCGGTGGCACGCGAGGCAATCGACGCCTTCGTCGAGGAACACGAGCCGAGCGAGTGCGCGGTTGCCGATGCCGGTCTCGAGGATGGGCTGCGGCGCGTGGCAGGGGATGCAGTCCTTGTTCTTGAAGTCGTCGGACAACTCGGGCTTGCGCGGCTCCGGATCCGTGAACGCCATCGAGTGGTACGACTGCTTCCATTCGGCGTAGACGTCCGCGTGACACGGTTGGCAAACGGTGCTGCCACGATCGAGCGGCACCGTGCTCGCGCTCCCCGTCGGGGTCGCGTTCGACTTTTCGTCGGACGAGGTCGGAAACGCGAGCAAGTACACGAAGCCGACGACGAGCAGCGCGACCGCCGCGAGCGAAACGATGCGCACGTTCCTATTCATCGACGATCACCCCGTCGCCCACGGCGCGCACGCGCACCGTGTCTCCCGGCTTGAACGCCTGATCGCTCTCGGCGACGGCGGTGAACTCGCCGAGGTCGACGCGCACGATGTGGCGTCCGGCGCGAAGACTCCGCGACGTCACGACGCCGGACGTCCCTGCGCCGTTTCGATGAGCGAGCAGCGACTCCGGGCGCAGCGCGAGCCAGGCCTCGCCGAGCGCCGCGCCAGCGAACGAAACGTCGCCGAAGACGGTTTGCGCCACTCCATTGCGCGAAACCGTTCCGCGTACGACGGTGCCGTGACCGAGGAACTCGGCGACGAATCGGTCTCTAGGATGGCGATAGATCTCGTCGGGGGTGTCGACCTGCTCGATGCGTCCGGCGCGCATCACCGCGATGCGGTCCGCGATCGCGAGACCTTCCTCCTGATCGTGCGTCACGTACACGGCGGTGAGGCCGAGTCGACGAACGCGCGCCGCGGTTTCGTCGCGGATCTCTTCGCGAAGTCCGGGGTCGAGGTCGGACAGCGGCTCGTCGAGGAGGAGCAGTCGCGGGTGCGTCGCGAGCGCGCGCACGAGCGCGATGCGCTGGCGCTCGCCGCCCGAGAGCTCGTGCGGATATGCGCGTGCGCGCTCGGCGAGGCCCACGCTCGCGAGGCCGTCGCGCACGCGCGTCTCGATCTCGCCGCGTGACAGGCCGCGGCCCTCGAGCACGAACGTCACTTGCTCGGCGACGCGGAGATGCGGCCACAGCGCGAGCGACTGGAAGACCATGCCGACGCCGCGCTTCTCGGGCGCGACGAACGTTTTCGCTCCGTTCACGACGTCGCCGTCGATGCGAACCTCGCCGGCATCGGGCCGCTCGAGTCCCGCGAGGCATCGAAGCAGCGTCGTCTTGCCGCAACCCGAGGGGCCCAGGACGACGAGGATTTCTCCGCGCCGCACGTCGAGGTTGACGTTGACGAGGGCTCGCGTCGCGCCGAACGACCTCTCGAGATCGATGGTCTGCGCCAACGGGAAATCCAGCGGGTATGCGCTTTGCCGAGGAGAGGTTTCTGGGTTCACGTCGTGGTTCCGCCGCGAGCGCCATGCCAGCAAGTCGAGCGGCGCTCAGGACGTCCTGGCTGAGGTCCCCGACACCTCGGGGTGGGCGCGCTGCGGCGGATGCGACGAGGACTCGACTGGGTAATTTTCCTCGTTGCGCGGAGAGTCCCGCATCATGGGTGAACCGAGTCTAGTTCCGGATAACATGATCCTCTTTAATGCCTTCGGCGATTCACGGAGCGCCCGCGTGCGTCCGCCGGACGAGCCGCGAACCGCACACGCCGGCCGGGTCCGTGTGCGGATCGAGCCCGCGATCGATACGAGATTCGACGCCGATGCGAGTCGATTGGAGACGGGCTGCACGCCCGACGGGAAGCCGCCGATTTCGTTCCCTCGTGCGGACGACGTTACGCACGCGAAATGGGACGTATTCGATCCGGGTTGCTGCCGGCCCGACGTCACGATGCATGAACCGGCCGTCGTCGTCCTCGTGGACGGCGAGGTCTCGATCGAATGCGCAAGCTCGGCGTCGGGCCGCGCGCGCTTCGGGCTCCGGACTGATTCGGTCACCCGCACCGAGTTCGACTTCTCGAACGTCGGCCCCGCCGACTGGAGGTGAAGCATGCGAGCAAGCCGCTTCGGATCGATCGTCGCCGCGCTCGCCGTCGCCGGCGTCGGAGGCTGCGGTCGCACCGACGTCGTCGTCTACTGCTCCACGGACCAAGAGTTCGCGGAGGAGGTCCTTCGTCAATTCGAAGAAAAGAGCGGGCTTCACGTGCGCTCGGTCTTCGAGGCCGAGGCCAACAAGGTCGTCGGTCTCACCCGCGCGCTGATCGAAGAAAGGGATCATCCGCGAGCCGACGTGCACTGGAACAACGAGCCGATCCAGACCGTGAAGCTCGCCGCGGCCGGGCTCTACCAACCCTACGACTCGCCGTCGGCGGCGACGATCCCGGCGAAGTTTCGCTCGCCCGACCATCTCTGGACGGCGTTCTCGGCGCGCGCGCGCGTGCTCCTCGTGAACGACGACCTCGTTCCGGCGAGCGAGCGGCCGAAGTCGATCGACGACCTCCTGGCTCCGAAGTGGCGCGGCAAGGTCGCAATCGCGCGACCGCTCTTCGGCTCGACGCTCACCATGGCTGCGTGCATGGCGGCGACGCTCGGCGAGGATCGCACGCTGCAGTTCTTCGACGGCTGCCTCGCGAACCAGGTCGACGTTGCGCCCGGCAACGCGCACGTGAAGGAGCTGGTGATGGATGGTCGATTGGCGTTCGGGCTCACGGACACGGACGACGCGAACGTCGCGATCCTCGAGGGCAAGCACGTGACGATGATCTTCCCGGACCAAGGCTCGGACGGCATCGGGACCGTGCTGTTGCCCGCGACCGTCGCGCTGGTGAAGGGTGCGCCTCACGTAGATGCGGGGAAGAAGCTCATCGACTACTTGCTGTCCGAGGAGGTCGAGGCCGCGCTCGCGTCGAGCCGCTGCGCGCAGATCCCCGTGCGCGATTCCGTGAAGCGGCCCGCGGGGATGCCCGCTCTCGGCTCGCTGAAGCTTCTCGACGCGGATTGGCAGAAGGCCGCCGCGCTCGTCGACCGGATCGCCGAAAAGCTCGAGAAGAAGTACTTGCAATGAAGCAGCCCGGCGCATGAAGGGGACGCGTCTCGCGTTCTGGATCGCGCTCGCGATCTGGTTCGTCGGTGCGCTGGCGCCGCTCCTTCTCATGATCGGCGATTCGTTCGTCGTCGACGGACGGCTGTCGCTCGCGGCGTACGGGGACGTCTGGCTGGACTCGCGACGCTGGTCGCTCTTCGAGTCGAGCCTGCTCGTCGGAATCGCCACTGCGATCGGCGCGGTACTCCTCGGCGTTCCCGTCGCGCTTGCCATCACGCGCTTCGAGTTCCCGGGCCGCACGCTGGTGCGCACGCTCTATCCGCTGCCGCTCCTGCTGCCGCCGTTCGTGCACGCGATCGCGTGGACGCGGCACGTTCCGCTGTCGGGGCCGATCGGGGCCGTCGTCATCTTCTCGCTCGCGTACTTTCCGTTCGTCACGCTCCTGTGCGAGCGCGCGATCCAGTCGATCGGCGCGCCGCTCCTCGATGCCGCGCGCTTGCACTCGAGCGACGGCCGAACGATCCGGCGCATCGTGCTGCCGCTCGCGATGCCGTCGATCCTCGCGGGCGCGCTCCTCGCGTTCCTGTTCGCGATCTCCGACTTCTCGGTGCCGGATTACCTGTCGACCGTGGGCACGAAGTTCAACGTGTTCGCGACCGAGGTGTTCTCGCGTTGGACGCGCGGGCGCTCGCGGCCGGAGGCCATGGCGGCGTCGTTGCCACTCGTCCTCTTGTCCGCGGCGGCGATCGTCGCCGTGTGGCGCCTTCGCACCAAGGGGCGAGTGACGACGATCGGCGGCGAGTTCGCGCCGCTGCGACGCGAGCCGCCGCGCGGTGCGCAGTGGGGGATCGTCGTCGCGGGGGCGATCGTGGTTGCGATCTCCGCACTCGGGCCGCTCATCATTTATCTCGTGTGGGCCGGCGGGCCCGCGAGCTATCGCGCGGCCGTGAACCTCGCGCGATGGGACATCCTCACGAGCCTCGGCATCGCGGCGGCTGCTGCGACGGCGATGGCGCTCGTCGCGCTGCCGCTCGCGCATGCGGCCGTGCGGCGCGGTGCGTGGGTCTCGCGATCGATCGAGATCGCCGCGCTCGCTCCGCTCGCGTTCCCCGGCATCACGCTCGGCATCGGGCTCGTTCACGTGTGGAATCGAGGCGGCGCCTTCTTCGACGCGATCTACGACACGGTCGCGATCGTCGTCATCGCGCTCTCGGCGCGGCTCTTCGCGTTCCCGTTCGAAGCCGAGCGCTCGGCGCTGGAGCGCATCGATCCGGAAATGGAAGAGGCCGCGGCCGTGGCGGGCGTGCCGCGAGGCCGGCGATTCCGGCGGATCGTGTTGTCGCTCGCGCGCGACGGCGTGCTGACCGGCTGGATCCTTGGCTTCGTCTTTTCTCTGCGCGAACTCGACACACTGTGCGTTCTCTCGCAGGGATACTCGACGATCCCGTTCCGACTCTACAACCTCATCCACACCGGCAAGCAAAGCTACGTCGCCGCGCTCGCCGTGATCCTGCTCTTCCTCGTGACGCTGCCGCTCGTTCTTCGCGCGCTGCTGACGCGACCGCGCTCGGCGTGACTCGATTCGATTCGAAGGGAACGATCACGCGCACGATGGAGCATTGGATCGCGCGTGAAAGGCAAGCGGCGATCGACGCCGGCGGATGCGGTCACATCCGACGAGACGCGACGATGATCCCGTTGGTCACCCCCACGCGACCGTTCGGCGCGTTTCGGTCCACGATGAGCCCTTGAAGGGTGATCGTGAATTCCCGTCCGTTCAGGGCTTTTCGAAACACGGTGCTCGGCGCGGGGCGAGATCGTAAGGTCGCGGGCCCGAGGACCGGCGCGTGGCCGATGTTGTTCCACTGCAGCAACAGCCGTTGCGGCGCGACGTCCGTCAGGTACGTCGGCATTGCCGTCACGCCGAGCGCAAGCGGGAGCGTCGTGAACGAATTCGGCCCGGGCTCTCCGTTCCACGCCGCGAGGAGGAACGGGGCGGGACCGAATCGATTCGACGGCGGAGCCTCCATTCGAATCTCGAGCATGCCATCCGGGTTGACGATCAATCGTCGCTCGTCCCCGATTCCGTTGGAGCCGTTCACGAACAACGTGTCGACGGCGGGCCCGACTTTTCGGTTCACGTTTCCGGCGCGGCACCGAAGAAACGTAGAAGTGCGATCGTAGAGCACGGTGAACGATTGGGTCCCCTTGCTCGGAAGGACGAGATCGGGCTGCCCGTCGAGATCGAGATCGGTCGTGCGCATCTCGATCGGATTCGACGCCACTCCGAATTCGAGGGTCGGACCGAAGCCGCCGGCGCCATCGCCCGCGAGGACGCAGATGGGGTTCGCGTTCAAACCCGTCGGCGCACAGCCCACCGCGAGATCGAGAACGCCGTCGCCGTCGAAGTCGGCTGCGGCGAGGGAGCGCGGCTCCTCCCGGATGGCGTTGGACTGGATCGGACCGAATGTTCCATTCCCCATCCCGAGCGTGACGTGAACGAATCCCGGCGATCGCAAGTTCGCCTCGGCGATGGCGAGGTCGAGGTGGCCGTCGCCGTCCAGATCCGCCGCCAGCAGGCCCGTGAAATTGGCGCCGCTCACCACCGTCGCCCCGGGGCTGAAAGTCCCCGATCCCATTCCGCGGAATAGGGAGACGTTGAGAAGCCCGCTGAGAACGACGACGTCCACGTGACCGTCCTCGTCGAAGTCCCCGACGGCGAGGCGTGAGTCGTTCCTCGTGTTCGTCGAGATGTCGGCAAGCGGCACGAAGCTGCCGGTCCCGTCGTTTCGCAGGATCGACACGCTTCCGTCTGCGAGACACTGGGTGAACGTGCATTCGCTTCCCGTGTTCGCGACTGCGAGATCAGGAAAGCCGTCCTCGTCGAAATCGGCGGCGATCGATGTCACGGGTGCGAACCCGGCGCCGAAGTGGCGAAGCGCTCCGAAGTGTCCCGTGCCGTCGCCGGAGAGAACGGCGACGCCGTTCCCCGCAAAGTCCGTGGTGGCGAGATCGACGTGTCCGTCGCGATCGAAATCCTCGGCCACGAGTGCGCTACTCTGTCCGCCCGACTGGAAGGTCGCTCCCGCGACGAATCCGCCGCCGCCGTCGCCGCGGAAGATCGCGACGTCGTTCGCGTCGTTTCTCGTCACGGCGGCGTCGAGATCGCCGTCCTCGTCGAAGTCTCGCAGCACGACGTCGCGGGCCGAGCCCGAGCTGGCTGGAACGACGGTGCCGTCGCCGAACCGGCCGCGACCGGTCCCGAGTGCGACCGCGATGTCGCGTGAAAGCCGGTTGGCGGCGACGATGTCGAGACGCGAGTCGCCGTTCAGATCGAGGGCGATCCCATCCGCGGGCGCCTCGCCCACCGTCGCCTCGGAGAGGAACGCGAATCCGCCGGCTCCGTTGCCGCGAAACATCGAGTATCGATCTCCATCGGAGGCCTGGTGCCCCACGGCGAGATCGACCGTTCCGTCGCCGTCGAAGTCCCCGACGATCAGGTCGTTCGTTTCCCAGAGAAACGTGTCGAGCGTCCGTCGCGGCCCGAATCCGCCGGCGCCGGCGCCGTCGTGGATCGAGACGCCGTTTGCTCCGGGATGCGAAACGACGATGTCGAGCCGGCCGTCGCCGTTCAAGTCCGCCACGGCGATTTGCCGCGGCGTCGTCGCCGTAGCGAACGAGCGCGGCGGCTGGAATCCACCGACTCCGTCGCCGGCGAGGATCGTGAGTCGTCCCGCGCCGCCGGCGTCGCTGTTCGTCACCACGAGATCGACTCGCCCGTCGCGATCGAAGTCTCCCGACGCCGCGATCCCCGCGCCGTTGCCGGCCGCGAACTCGGTCGGACCGTCCCACGAGCCCGCAGCGTTGGAGCGAAACACCTCGACGGCGTCTCGAAGCGGGCAGGTCGCGACGAGATCGAGCGCTCCGTCCGCGTCGAGGTTCAACGCGAGCACGGTTCCGACGATGAGGCCCGGCACGCCCGAGGTGAAACGGCGCGGGAATCCGCCGGTGCCGTCGCCATAGAGGACCGTCAGCATCGCCGACGTGCCGCCGTGCAGCGAGTCGACCGCCACGTCGAGGTGTCCGTCCCGATCGAAGTCCGCGACGGCCAGGTACGCGGCGGTGTCGTCGACGCGCACCGAGGGACCAAGCCTGAGGTTTCCGAAGCGGTCGTTCCAGTAGATCGTCAGCTCGCCGCTCGATCGATCCGTGATGGCGATGTCGTCGACGCCGTTCTCGTCGAAATCGCCGGCCCCCACCATCCATGGCTGGGCGCCTCGAAGGGCGAACCAGCGACGCCCCGTGTCGAAGTCGAAGCGCGATTGTGCGCGCGCGGGTACGGCCGATCCGGCGACGAGGGTGGCGGCCAGAGTCGTGGCGGCAAGTCGATTCATCGGGACCCCTTCGTCCATCTCACGCGGAAGCGTAGGGACGTTCACGCTCCGCCGACTCAGTCACAGATCCCGCCACCCGCGCATGGGGTTCAGCGATCGCCGGGAAAAAAAGAGTCGGAGTCGATCAGTCGTGGGGCAGCGGCGGCGGGCCTGCCGGAATGTACGGCACGTAGGTGATGCCCTTCGTGCTCTTCTCGAATTCGGCGCGAACGGCCGCGACCGCCGCCGGGTCGTCGAACAGATCGACCATCGTCGCGGCCAGCGTCTTCGCCGCGTGCACGAGCCCCTTGTGGCCGATCGACATGCCGCCGCACGCGACGACCGGCCACGCATGCCACGGCACGCCGATGGGCGCCGTCGTCACCGACACGTGGAGCGTCGGCACGATCCAGCTGACGTCGCCGACGTCCGATGAACCGCCCTCCATCTCCTGACCTTCGAGAGGTTGCGCCTTGCCGTCGAGCCCCTTCTCCGCGATGCCGCACGCCTTCTGGATCGAGCGCGCGAACGCCTGCTCCTCGTCGGTGTACGCGATCGGGCCGAGCCACTCGAGGTTTGCGTGCAGGAGCTTCTCGCCCGTCTTGTTCACGAGCATCTCCCAATCGCCCGACTGCACGGTGACCTCGGCCTTCGTCTCGGTCGCGATCGCGGATCCCTCGACCGCCTTCTTCACGCGCGCGAAGAGAGCGTCGGCCTCGCTGCGCTCCCAGTCGCGCACCCAGCACCACAGCTTCGCGTAGTCGGGGACGACGTTCGGCACGTCGCCGCCCTTCACGATCGCGTAGTGGATGCGCGACGTCGGCTTGATGTGCTCGCGCATGAACTCGATCGCGGTCGTGCACACTTGCAGTCCGTCGACCGCGCTGCGTCCGTTCCACGGATCGCCCGCTGCGTGCGCGGTGCGTCCGTGCCACTCCACGATGAAGTCGATGATCGCTTGCGAGCTGTTCGTGTCCGCTTGCGTCTTGTCCGCGGGATGCCACGCGAGGCACACGTCGAGATCGTTCATGAGGCCGTCGCGCGCCATGTAGATCTTGCCGCCGACGGCT
>JACOTG010000206.1 GCA_016178505.1 Planctomycetota bacterium | reverse complement strand
CTCGAGAAGGATCCCGACGCGCGGTACGCGTCGGTCGCCGACTTCGCCGCGGACGTGCAGCGTCACCTCGCGGGCGAGCCGGTCGTCGCCGTGCCTCCGAGCGCGCTCTACCGCGCGCGCAAGTTCGCGGCACGGCACCGCGTCGGCGTCGCCGCCACCATCGCCATCGCGACGCTGCTCGGCGCGGGGCTCATCGGCACGTCCCTCGGTTGGCGTCGCGCTCTCGAGCAGGAGCGCGCGGCGCGCGATCAATCGCGACGCTCGGACGCGATCCGGCAAGTGCTCCACACGATGCTCATTCTCGCCTCGCCGCAGTTGAGCGGACCGGACGTAAAGCTCCTCGACGGGCTCGATGCAATCGTCCCCGACGTTCGGGCCTACTTCCGCGAACAGCCGGACCTCCAAGTGGTCGTGCTGACGGACATCGGTCACGTCTACCTCGACATCGGCCAGTGGGAGAAGGCGCGCATCACGCTCGAGCAGACGATTGCGATCGCGTCCGAAAAGCTCGATCCGTGGAGCCTCGACCGCGGGACCGCCGAAAACGTCCTTGGCCTCGCGCTCCTCACGCTGAGACGTGGCGCCGAGGCCGAGCCGCACTTCCGCCTCGCCGACGACATCCTCGGCCGCCACGGGCTCCACTCGACGGCCGACGGCCTCGCCGTCCGCCAGAACCTGGTGAGCAGTCTCGGCATGCAGGGACGACCGGAGGAAGTGCTCGCGTTGCTCGAGCCGCTGGCCGCGGAAAACACGCGACTCCTCGGGCCTGATCACCCCGACACGCTCACGACGCGCAACAACATCGCCCAGGTCGAGCGAGGAATGGGACGCCTAAATGAAGCGTACCGGGACGCGGCTGCCGTTCTCGAAGCGTCGCGCCGGACGCAAGGGCGGGACTCGTTGGCCGCTGCGTCCGGCGCGCACAATCTCGCGGCGATCCTCGCGGACCTCGGCCATTTCGCCGAAGCCTACGCGCTCGAGCGCGAGGCCGTCGACGGTTGGAAGCGGATTCTGGGTGCAAGGCATCCCAACGTGCTGGGTGGGCTCTTCACCGCGGCGGCGTGCGCGCTGGCCCTCGATCGCGCGGGGGATGCCGTGGACCTCTTCGGCGAGATCGACCGAGGATCGGATGCCACCCAGGTGGACGGCGAGACGGAATGCGTGCGCCTCCTCATCGCCGTGGCATCCGCCGACGCCAAGACCGCCGGCTCGTCCGCTTCGCTCCGCGACGCGGTCGCCCGGGCCTCCGAAACGCTGACTCCTGGCGACCCAGACCTGGAAATCGCGCGCGCTGCCGTCGTCCGGTTCGAGCACCTTCGGCACGCGCCCGCGGACGCGGTCACTCATCTTCGCTCGATCGTCGATCGATGGGAGTCGCCGAACGGCGTGCACGTGTGGCAGCTTCGCGTGGCTCGGCGCTGGCTCGCGGAGGCGCTCGATTCGCAAGGCCTCGTCGCGGAAGCCCAGGTGGTCCGAGCTTCGCTCGACAAGTAATCGCCGGAAATCCGTCGCCGACGTGATGGGGCTCGGCGTCGGATTGCGTTTCGTTTCATAGTGGAGTGACGTGGTCGCTTTCGAATCGCTGGAGGAATCCCATGAATCGACGAATCGTGTGCGCCTACGCGCTCCTGAGCGCCGCTCTTGCAGGATCGGCCGCCGCGCAGAGCAGTGTCCGCGCCTACTACGCGAAGGGCCAGACGTTCGTGGTCTGGCAGGAAGCAGCGGTCAACCCGCTCACTTACGACATCTATCGGTCGACGTCGTCGTTCACGGACGTGTCGCAAGCGACGCTCGCCGGCCGCCTCTTCAAGGACGAGTGGCAAGGCGAGCGGCTGGACGCGATCTCCGGTCCGCTTCGCGGCCCCAACCCGGACGCGACGTGGCAGATCCCGACCAACGGCGTCGGCGGCACCTACCAGCTCGCCACGAACGAAGGCCTCTTCGTCTATACGCCGCACGCGGCGTCGACGGAGTACTTCGCGGTGGTGAAGCACAGCAATACCGCGGTCACGGCGACGAACATCACCGCGTCGGCGGTGGCGATGGGCTACGACCCCCTGACCGATCCGATCACCTGCCACGTGCAGTTCTCCGGGACGTCGCAGGAAGGCTACCCGTACGTCGTGTACGGAATGTGGAGCGACGGTCGCGCCGACGTCGAGGACGCGCGGCCCGACTTCCCGGTCACGGCGAACTTGGCGAAGAACGGCGCGCCGCAGGTGTTCGCCGTGTACGAGCCGACGAGCGGCGCCGGTGCAGGTCCGTACCCCGCGGTCTTTGCGATGCACGGAGGCGAAGGCAACTTCTTCTACTTCCGGCCCGGACTCTTCCCGAACATCGGGCTCGACATCACCGAAGGGATCCTCATCGCGCCGTCGGACAACATCGTCTTTCAAGTCGGTCCCGCCGCGCATTCGGACGTCACCGGATGGCTCGGCTACGTCTCGAATTTCGATCCGTTCTTCGCCGGGGTTCCGACCGATCCGCCGGTCGGGTCCATCGTCACCGACTACACGGTGAGGCGAACGCACTGGCTGATCGACTGGATCCTCGGGCCCAACTCCGGCTACCACGTCGATCCGGCTCGCGTGAGCATGCTCGGACACAGCGCCGGCGGACGCGGCACGAGCATCCTCACTCGCGCTCGTCCCGAGCGGTTTGCCGCGACGACGATGTTCACGCCCGCGTTGATACCGAGTCCGTCGCCGGCGAGCCCGCTCCAGGGATCGACCGCGCAGAACCTCGAAACGACGCTCATCGGTCCCGGCGGCACGCCGCTCCATCTGCTCGACGTGCTGCGCTGGAGCCAGCGCATCTCGCCGACCGTCCGCGACCTTCCGCCCACTCGAATCTACTGCGGGCTCCTCGATCCCACGGTCGAGTGGGACGCGGACCACGTCACCGAATTCCACGCGTGCAACGACACGGCGTACGGCTTTCACCTCTTCTGGGACGATCGCGATCATGGCGTCGCTGACTGGAATACGGACGATCCAAACCTCCCGGGAATCGACATCGGCCAGTGGGTCTCGCCGGTCCGCACCGAGAAGGCGACCGCCGAGTCGCTGCATCGCTATCGCAACGACCAGTCGTTCCCGGCGTTCTTCGACGACGACCAGGACCCGAACGCCAACGGGCTCCAGCCCGATATCGGCACGGGCGACCCCAACCAACCGCCGCCGTACGGCACGTGGTGCGGCTATTACGACTGGGACACGACGACGATCGTCGACGAGACCGAGGTTTGGGCGTGCACGATCTTCCTGACGACGACGTCGGCGACGTCGATCGACAACGCGCCCTTTGCGACGTCGACCGCGAGCGTCGCGCTGCGACGCACCCAGCAGTTCCAGCCGGCGCCCGGCGCGATGCTGGCCTGGGCTCTCACCGAAGGAAATCGCATCGTGCAATCGGGCTCGACGACCGCGGACGCCGACGGCGTCGTGAAGGTGACCGGGCTCGAGATCGCCGGCGACACGACGCCGCGTCGCCTCGTCGTCTCCTCGCGGCCGTGCGACGTGATCGCCGGCAACGTGGACACGGGCGCCGGCGGCGCGGGCCCGGCGGGCGTGCTCCTAGTGAACGGCGCGGTGGGCGTCGACTGCGGTCGCGTCGCCGTCGCGCCGACCGATCCGTTCCAACTGCAAATCGTCGAGCCGCCGAGCCGCGTCGGACTCGGCGCGCGTTATTGGGTCGGTGCGTGGTTGGGCACCGCGCGACGAACGACGGTGCGGACGCTGCCCGCGCAGCTCGGACAGATCGCGATGCCGATGCGCCTCACGGGCGGCGCGCCGCAGCCGCGCTACATCGCGAACAACATCCCGGGGACGAATGCGCAGCTCGGCGCGGAAAACTGGCCCGGCCCGAACACGCTCCAGGCGCCGTACACGCTACTGAATCTCCCCACTGGAACGGGCCATCCGGGCCTTCGGCTGTACTTCCAAGGGATCGTTCGCGACGATCGCGCGGCGGGCCCGCACTCGTACTCGGTGACGAACGGCATCCAGGTCGAGGTCGGGCCGTAGTCGACGTCATCGGCGCTGCAACATGCCGAGGGATCAGCGTGCGGACGTCGCGTCCTCGCTGGTCTCTCGGCGCTTCGACAGCGAGTAGTGGTGTCTCGAGATCGCAGGTGGATCGCCCCGATTCGACGTCGTAGCTTCGCGTGCGCGTAGTGCCGCGCGCGAAGCCGTCCATCGTGCGCGGCCGTGCGTTAGAATTGCGGGATCCACTCGCGAACGATGGACTGCAGCGCCGCTCGTTTTGCCGAGATGTCCTTGCCGACGCCGAGCGTCACGAGACAACGCTCCTTGGCGAGCCACTTCAGCAAGCCCGCAGGATCCGCGATCTGCATTCCCTTCGTCGAGTTGTCCTTCACCTTCGCTCCCTTGTGGAAGACAAGCTGGACCTTGTCCGTGGCGCGCAGGTTGAAGGTCGCGAAGTAGTCCGTCGTGCGAAAGCTCGGCGCGTTCCATTTGATCCCTTCGCGAATCTCGGGGCTGACGCCGAGGATGATCTGCCGGACGGCCTCGATCTCCTTCTTCAGCGGATGATCCAGATCGCGCAGGAACGCGACGACGGCTGGGTCCGTCTGCGAGCTTGCAGGTTTCGGGTCCCCGACGCGGTTCTTGACCACCATGTGACTTTGCTTCGGGGTTCTATGTCGACTCGAGTTCTCCGCGATCCGAGCCTTCACGAGCGTTCGCACGAGGGCAACGGGAAGGGGCTTGTGCGCTTGAAAGCGAATCGTGCCTTTGCTGGTGTCGTAGTCCTCGAGTTTGTCCGCGTGGGCTCCCACTGTGGATGAACTCATGAGGTAGAAGGCGCAGTGGTTCGCGGTTGCGCCGAAGCCGACGAGCATCCCTTCTTGGCGGAAAGCCGGAATCTGGTAGCTGATGCACTCTTCAGCCTTTGGCGCCACAGCTCGGATGGTCTTTCGAAGTTTCTCGAGTGCGGCTCTCTGGTCATCGCGCAATGCCGCGAGGTAGTCGTCGATGGTCTTGGGTTTGGCTGCCATGGCTCCTGCTCCTGAGAAACTGGATTGGCGATCTTACGCACTCCGGCTGGTTATCGCGTGGCGATGCAATAAACGACTTTGCAATTGGAACGATGGTCCTCGCGCGACAAGCAGGCGAGGAACTCGTCGCGCACGCGCTCGAACTCGGCGCCGCAGATGTCGCGCAAAAGACTGAGGCGTTCGAACCGGGCTCGCCACCCGGCGACCACTTCCGGGAGTGCCGGCCCCGTGAACGCAAACTCCTTGTCGGAGGCGGTCCGCTCGTTCGTTACGGTGAAGCCTGCACGCTCGAGATGCCCGCGGAGTTTGCGGCCCATGTGGAAGTCGTAGCGCTTCGCCGCGAGCCCGTCGCGAGCGTAGGCATCGAACAACTCTTTCGCGCGAGTGCCGAGCGGCTCGTGCCCGAAGAGATCGTCGATCTCGGTGAGCGCGATCCAGCCGCCGAGCCGCAGGCACGTCGCCCATGATTCGAGAGTCGGCGGCAGGTCCACGAAGTACGCGGTCGCGAAGCTCGCCCAGATGCCGTCCGACTGGACGCCGAGATCCGGAATCGCACGCAGGTCGCCCTTGAGGAATTGTGCGTTCTCGAGCGACCGGGACCGCGCGGCCGCGAGGATCTCCTCGTTCGCGTCGATGCCGATCACGCGCGCGCCGCGCTCGACGAGCAGGGCCGCTTGATCGCCGACGCCGCAACCGAGATCGAGGACGGTCTGGCCTCGAAGCGGAGGCAGAGCGGCGATGAGAGTCGGCCAGTCCCGCCACGCGAACTGTCGTTTGTATTCGTCGATGAGGCTCATGAGTGTCGCCGCGGCTGCGGCGCGACTTCTTCTACGCGGACGCATCGCTCGATGCAAGTGCGCCGAACGCTCTCGAAATGCGCCTTGGCGTGGATCAAAAGGCACTCGATCCCCATCCTGTGCTGCCCGGACGAAGGTCGAGGACGAGGAGGATCGCACGGAAGCACATCGGCCGCGAACGAAGCGCGACGTCGCCGACGGCCCTCGACAGGAGTCGCGCTAACCATGGCGCTCACGTCGGGACAGAAGCTGTAGCACTACGAGATCGTTTCCCTGATGGGTGCCGGCGGGATGGGCGAAGTGTACCGCACGTGCGACGTGCGGCTCGATCGCTCGGTCGCGATCAAAGTGTTGCCCGAGCGCTTCGCCGCGAACGCGGACGTTCGCCAGCGATTCGAGCGCGAGGCGAAGGCCGTCTCGAGCCTCAATGATCCGCACATTTGCACGCTCGCAGCCGAAGTGCATGCACCGACGCCGTCGCAATACGACGTCGTTCGGCATCCATTGGAACCGTTCACTCGTTGCGCGACGCACTACGCCACTGCGTCGATGATGAGTCGCATCCGCAGCGCCTCTCATCGAATCAATTGCGGTCGAAGGCGTGGCCCTCTCGGCCGAACAGTGGTAACGTGGTCCCCGTAACTGGAAGGCTGATCGCGCGACAATCGCGAAGGGAGGTGGGAAATGAAGTGGATTCCGCTGGTCATCGTATTCATCGCATTGGTTCTTGTCGGAACGTTCATGCCGGTGTAGGCGAATCTCCTGGGTTGTTTCGATCCGAACCCTGCCTCGCGCTGGGACACACCGCCCGTCAACATCGGTCCGCCGGTGAATACGTCCGAGTGTAGCGAGAAGAGTCCCGATCTCAGCAGCGACGGGCTTGAGCTCTATTTCTTCAAGGAGAGTTGCGACGATCCGAATCAAGTTGGGCTTTGGTTCGCACAGCGACCGACAATGTCCTCGGCATGGGGTCAGCCGAGCCAGTTGATTGACATCGACACCCAGTCAACGATCTGCGGGGCCCAGCCGTCGATTTCTGGAGACAAGATGACGCTGTATTACTCGAAAACTGACGATTGCATGCCGAATGGTCAGTTCTTCATCTGGTGGGCGAAACGCGACCCGCTCCGATCGGACCAAAAATTCTGGTCCGTACAGGGTAAGTATCCGACACCGACCAACGGCAGCTCCATCGGCGTCAACGATCCAAATAGCAGCTCGAAAGCGCCATCAATTTCCGTCAGCAACACCTTACTCTACTTCGATGTCACGCCGTGGCCCGAGACGGGAACGCACGACATTTATCACGTCTGGCAAACCGACCCGAACCAACCTTTTGGTGCGAGGGTCAAAGACGTCACACTCTCCGATGCATCGATGGACGACATCGACCCCGACATCTCCTCCGACTACAACTACATGGTGCTTACTCGTCAGACGACAGGATCAGGAGGACATCCTCGGGATCTCGATGTGATCACAGTCGACGGAGTCTGGATTGCGTCACGCGACCTGACGCCTCCGTTGCTTTGGCCCCCCAAGTGGTGCGCACCTCAACAAATCGCGCTGTCTGATGATTCACAGTCGACAGACAAGGCGCCTTGCATCGTCGGCAACACCATTCTCTTCCGTTCCACCCGTCCAAACGGCTCTGTCAAATCCGAGATCTGGCAGATGGTGCGGAGCGCTCAATGAAGCCAGTACGCTGCTTGAGCGTTTCCATCCAAGTCATGCAATGCGTGTTCGCTCTCGTTTTTGGCACTTCGGCCAAAGTCGCCGCTCAGTCGGTGGTTATGCGCGAGATCCACGGATTCGCGGACGGATTCAACGCGTCGGTGGTCGGTGACTCCAATCACGATGGTCGCGATGAACTGCTGTGTACTCGACTGATTCCGCCAAACCTCGCAGACGACGTCGTCTTCGAACGCCGCGGAATCAACGACTGGAATCTCGTGTCGGTGTCCCCAGACATGGGCCGGCTCGACGATGCGGGCGACGGCGACCGCGATGGAAAGTTCGAGCTGCTTATTGCGAGCGCGGAGGCGGGGCTGCTGGTCGTCGAAAGCGTGGACGCGAACACGTATCCATCGCAGATTGTCTATTCGAATCCCGGCATCGGCTTCTTCCAGGCTCCCTTGCGCTACGCAGACGACCTCGACCGGGACGGGGCTCGCGAGATCGTCTTCTCGACTTCAAGTTCTGCCGGACTCGAGGTTGTCGTGTTGGAGAACACGGCGGACGACTCTTACCAGGAAGTCGCGCGTCCCGTTTTTTCAACTGGGTCGGCCTATCCCGGCCAGCTCGCAACAGGAGACTTTGACGACGACGGGAAGGGCGACATCGTCGTCGGCGATAGCTCGGGGAACATCTACGTCATCGCAAACCGCGCGGACAATGCGTACGAGCTGGTTTGGCACATGAATCTGATGACACGCTTCAACGTCGACGGGTTGGGCGATCTCGGGGATGCCGACGGCGACGGACGTCACGAGTTTGCCGTAGCCGCGAGCGATGCTGCCATCGGTGCCCGATTGTGGGTGTTCGAGTCGGTCGGTCTCGATCAGTACGTTCCGGTGTTCGTGACCAGCATTCCGACGTGTACGAACGACGTGCGCGCGGCCGACGTGGACGGTGACGGACGAAATGAGATCGTGCTCGGAAACGGTACGGACGTCGAAATCTGGAAGGCCATCGCCGACGACACCTGGACGATGGTTTGGGCAGCCCCGGCGCGAGGGCGCGACTGCTCACACATCGTCGCGGCCGACTTGAACCAGAATGGCTTTGCCGAAGTCTTGTACACCGATCCCGACTTGGCTCACTCCCACTTGGTCGAGTGGCCGTGGCGGGTCGACGCCAGTCAGAACGACGTCGACCGACCCGGCGACGTTCTCTTCACCTTCCGCGATCGACCGGCGCTTCGTCAAATCACGATCTTGGTTGGCAGCCGCAATGTCGGCCGCAGGATTCGCGACTGGCTCCAGCAGGGTAATCCAAACGTGCTGCTTTCTCAGAATGGAGACGAAACGGTACTGCGCCTCAACTTGCCTGGCCTCGGCGTGTCGAGCGGTCGTCAGATTCGCTTCGCAGTCTCTGCGCAGGACCGTCAAAGTCTCGAGCGGTTCTCGGACGTCTTCACGTACACGGCTCCGTGAGGCTCGGAGGCGCGAACCGATCTTCATCCGATCGCGACCGGCTCCGCGCCGAGCCGGGATTCGGATGGCAGGCGGTGCAGTCGCTGAAGCTGAGACCCGCCTCGACACACTCGGCGAATCCCTGGGGAACCACTGGGGCGGATCCGACTAGGCATCTCAAAAGCACACCCGGTCGCCCCACGATGCGGCGAACCCGAATCACGCTGCGCGACGAAGGGATTTACGGACGTGAAGACCAATCACATCCGGTTTCCAATGCAGGTAGGTCAGTCGAAGCTCCGGAACTTTGAGAAGCTCGCCAAGACAACACTCAGTCGTCGCCAAGACGCGAAACGCGCATTGCGAGACGGCGCTTGGATGGGGACTCTCTGACGATTTCGCTTACGTCGGGACAAAAGCTGTCGCACGACGAGATCGTCGCGCCGCTGGGCGCGGGTGGGATGGGAGAGGTCTATCGCGCGCGCGACGTGCCCCTCGACCGATCGGTCGCGATCAAGGTCCTGCCCGAGGGCTTCGCCGCGAACGCGGACGTTCGCTAACGCTTCGAGCGCGAGGCGAAAGCCGTCTCCAGCCTGAATCATCCGCACACCTGCACGCTCCACGACATCGGCAGCGAGGGCGGCGTCGACTTCCTCGTGATGGAGCGGGTCGACGGCGAGACGCTGGGCGAGCGATTGAAGAGGGGAAATCTCTGACCGTTGGAATAGGAGGCACCGCCATGGCGAAGTCGCCTGAAGAGTTGTTGGCTGCGATGATCGCAAACTTGAAGGCGACGACGGGCAAGTCGATCGACGAGTGGCTGGTCATCACGCGCGCAACGAAGCTTGCGAAGCACGGCGAGATCGTCGCGCACTTGAAGTCGACCTACGGGATCGGCCACGGCTACGCCAACCAAATCGCGCAGCAGACGCTTCGCGGCGACGCCCCGCCGGCGAGCACCGACGATCTCGTTGACGCGCAGCACTCGGGCGCGAAGGCCGCGCTGCGACCGATCTACGCCGCGCTCGCCGCGGCGCTGAAGAAGCTCGGCAAGGACGTCGAGTTCGCGCCGAAGAAGGTCTACGTCAGCGTGCGGCGGAGGAAGCAGTTCGCCATCGTGCAACCTTCCACGACAACTCGTGTCGACGTCGGCATCAACCTTCCCGGCGTGAAGCCCACGGCGCTACTCGAAGCGTCGGGCAGCTTCAACGCGATGGTGAACCACCGCGTCCACCTCGAATCGAAGTCGCAAGTCGACGCAGAGCTGATCGGCTGGCTGAATCAAGCGTACGACGCAGCGTGAGCCATTCCGTCCGCGCGGGGCTACAATCGCTTGACGTATGACACGTCCCGCGTCTGTTCGACGAATCTCGCTCGTCATCGCGCTCGTCCCGATCATCGCGATGACCGCTCGGGCTCAGCTCGATTGGCGCCTCCGGGCCAACACGCCTTACACCGGTGACCTCGTCTTCGACGCGGCTCGCGGACGCTCGGTCCTCTTTGATTACTCTGCGCCGTGGGAGTGGGACGGATCGACGTGGATCCCGCGGGAGCCGCAAGCAGCCGCGCCCCGCAACCTGGGCACCGTCGCTGCCTACGCCTATGACACGGCACGCGCGCGCACGGTGTTCGTCACCGATGCCGGCTCGACCTGGGAATGGGACGAAACCCGCTGGTATGAATTCACGCCGCCGACACGCCCGCAAACTCGCAGCGGCTACGTCATGGCATTCGACTCCGCTCGTGCGCGGATCGTGCTCTACGGGTACAGCCAGACCTGGGAGTGGGACGGGGCGAGCTGGATGCAGCGATCCCCGACGTCGTCGCCGACTTTGATTTACGAGGGCCACCGGCTCGCCTACGACTCCAGGCGCGGCGTCACCGTTCTCTACGGTGGATACTCCCAGCCCAACGTCCCGAGCGCGGAGACGTGGGAGTGGGACGGCACGACGTGGGTGCATCGCAGCGACGTCATCGGGCCTCCTTGGCGCGCGGGGTTTGCGATGACCTACGACGCGGCTCGAGGTCGAACCATCCTCTTCGGTGGGACTCCGAGTTTGGGGACGTATCTCTCGGACACGTGGGTCTACGACGGCGTCACCTGGACGCAGGTCGCGACGCCGGTTTCGCCTCACGCCCGCGGGTATCACGCGCTCGCCTACGACGCGAACCGCGGCCGAGTCGTTCTCGCGGGCGGCACGCCGGGTTCGTTCGACACGTGGGAGTGGGACGGAAGCACTTGGCGCGAGCGCGTCGCCCCGCACTTTCCGTTGCCTGCGGGACGCTCGCGGCAATCTCTCGCGTACGATTCGATCCGGGGTCGAACGGTTTACCTCGTCCCGCCTCCAGACGCTTCTACCTGGGAGTGGGACGGAAGCACGTGGACTCAGTCCTTCCCCGCGACCAGCCCGCCTTACTTCGCGGACTACGCACTCGCGTTCGACGCCGGGCGCGGCGTCACCGTGCTCCTCGGCGGCGATACGAACGGCACCGCGTTGCGGACGTGGGAGTGGGACGGAGTCAATTGGACGCGGCGACAGCCGGCGACGACCCCTGAATGGTCGTTCGCGTACGGATCCATCGGAGGCGATCTCGCGTACGACTCCGCGCGCGGAGTCGTCGTCTTCTTCGGTCGATCCTTCCGCGGCGGGCCTCGTCTTTGGGAATGGGACGGCATCAACTGGAACCCGCGCACGCCGCCGATCACGCCGACGACGTACGACGGACAATCCACGGCCTACGATGCATCGCGCGGGCGAATCGTCCTCTTCGGAGCGGTCGGTTCCGGCGGTGTCCCCGATGACACGTGGGAGTGGGATGGGCAGCAGTGGATGCAGGTGAATTCCGCGACTCGCCCACCGGTGCTCTCACAATCGGCGATGGCCTACGATCCCGCTCGCGGAACCGTCGTCTTGTTCGGACGAACCAGCCTCGAGGAAAGCACGCAGGAACTCTGGGAGTGGGACGGCGTGGACTGGAGGCGACTCCAGACCGCGACGTCAGCCTCGGTGCCGTCTGGCAACGGGTTCGTGTACGATTCGCAGCGCGACCGGCTCGTCTTCCAGACTCTCGGCTCGGGGACGTGGGAACTCGGCCCGTATGTGCCGCCGATCACCACGCCGTCTGGATCGGAGAGCGGCGGGGACTTCGTCCTTCTCGATGGGTTCAACGCCATCGGCGGCGACGACACGGAGGTGTTCTTCGGCGACGCACGCGCAAGAGTGCTCGGGATCGGCTCGGGCCGCATCGCGGTGCGCACGCCTCGCGGTTCCGGAGTCGTCGACGTCTCGGTCGCGAACTCGAGGGCGTCGGTCCGGATCCCGTCCGCCTACGAATTCGTCGATGCGTCGCTTGCCGTGCGCTACGGCAACGTCGGCGTCGCCTTCCGCGGGCGCGAGGACGTGCTGTTCGTGAACCCGCTTGCCGGCGATCCGGTGACGAGAGAGTTCCGCGTCGGAGTCGGTCGGTCGATCTCGTTCTCGATGGCCGCGCCGTCGAGCCGAGCGAGCGCGCGCTTTGCCCTGTACGCGTGGCTGGGAGTTCCCGATGTGACGAGCCTTCGTGTTCAGCCGCGGCACGTCGGGCCGATGATCTTTCCGACGCCGCTCGACGTCGGCTCGTCACCGCAGCCGATCGCGATCGCGAACGACCTCGCGGCTAGGCTCGGCTCCGCGACGTTCCCGACACACCCAGCGCCGACGCAGATCGCGCGCCTGCCGCGCGGCATCCCGCGCCCCATCACGATCGCCGTTCAAGGGTTCATCCAAGACGACGGGTCCGCGATCCCAGAGCACGTCAGCATCACGAACGCGATCCTCTTGCGAGTGCAGTGACGCGGCGCCCTCTGGAATCTTCGCCGCGTGTTTCACGGCCGATCCCCAACATCCTCCCGCGCGGCTCACCGTTGCATTCTTGCGTGCGCGGGCGGCAGAATCTGCGCGCCTTTCTTCGGGGAGCCGCGGGCATCGAACAAACAGAAGCGTGGAGTGAACGACATTTGGATTGGCGTCGGCATCGGCGAAGTGAACGGACGATCGAGCTGATGAACGTCTGCGCCGGTTGGTGCGAGATTTTCGAATCGCTCGGCGCGAGCGGAGCGGACGAGGTCCACGTCGCGCGGAGCCGGCGCGCGGAGTCGTTCCTGGTTGGTCATCGCCGCGATCGATACGCTTGCGCCGCATGACGCTCGCCACGGGGAAGACTCTCGCACACTACTCCATCCTCGCACCGCTCGGTGCAGGCGCGATGGGCGAAGTCTATCGAGCGCGCGACACGAAGCTCGGCCGCGAGGTCGCGATCAAGGTGTTGCCGGAGCACTTCGCCGACGACGAAGAGCGCCTGCGAAGGTTTCAGCGCGAGGCGACGTTGCTCGCGGCGCTCAATCATCCGAACGTCGCGCAGATCTTCGGAGTGGATCGCGACGGAGACGTTTGCTTCCTCGTGCTCGAACTGGTGCCCGGCGAATCGCTCCAGGACCGACTGACGCGCGGCGCGCTCCCCGTCGACAAAGCCATCGATGTGTGTCGCCAGATCGCCGAAGGCCTCGAGGCCGCGCACGAAGCGGGCGTGAT
>JACOTG010000205.1 GCA_016178505.1 Planctomycetota bacterium | reverse complement strand
CGCGATCGGGCTGGTCAGCGACGAGCGGTCTGGGACAACCGGGTTCTCGCTCACGGACATGACAGGACCTGGCGGACCTCGAGCCTCGCTAGAACTCAAAGCAGACGGGTCTTTGGGATTCCGCGCCATGGACCGCAATCGAGTCGAACGTGCGAGCCTCGTTCTTCAACCGGACGGGACATCAGCCTGGTCCGAGCACGGCAAGTAGATGCCGGCCTGCGGCGTACCCGCTCAAAGGACGCGGACGAGTTCGACGGGCGCTGAGGCGACCGCGATCGCTTGATTTCGATGTCCCATATGAGTGCGTCGGCTTCTCCGACGCGATCCTGCAGATGTGGGCCGCGTTCTGCGACGAGCTCGTCCACGGCGCCGCCGGCATGAAGCAGCCGTTCACGTGCGCCACGCCCGAGGAAACACGCCAATGCCACGCGATCTTCGCAGCCGCGCTCGAGTCGCAGCGTAGAGGCACGACGGTCGCCGTTTTCTCCACCTAGCTCGCATTGGTTGGACGATTCAGCGAAGAAGTCTTGCTGGCTCGTGTGGCGTGACGCGGTCGCGTAACTTGCCTGAGGACGTGGAGTGGCGAGTCGACGAATTGGTTGGCGAACCGACCTCTGCCCTGGCGCGATGAATCGCCCGACGCATTTGGCATGGCCGCATCAACCGGAGTCGAATGAACTCGCCCACCCTTCACGGCCGCGAGGAAGGTCGACGTCGTTTCGTTCCGAAGGCGACCCCTCTACTGCGTCGCTCGTGGGCTAACGCGGCCGGCGACGTCGCGCTTTGACTCCATCGGCGAGCCACAGCGCAAACGCCTTCTCGCTGATCTTCTTCTCCGCCAAGCCGAGCATCATCGGGACGACCTCTTCCTCCGGCACGCGGACGGTGAAACCATTCTTCTCCAAGCACGATCCGGCGGCGGTGAAGGCGGTTCGTTTGTTGCCGTCGACGAACGGGTGATTCCGAACGATGCCGGCCGCGTATGCGGCCGCAAGCACGGCCATGCTTCGGCGCTCGTAAGCGAACAGGTTCTTGGGATGCGCGAGCGCCGATTCCAAGAGTTGTCGACTTCGTAGCCCCGAAAGCCCGCCGTGCTCCAGGATCAGCAGATCGTGGAGCGCCAGCAAGCCTTCCGCCGTCAACCAGCGAGGTTCCTTCACGTCCGTCCGAGCTTGTGAAGCGCGTTGCGATAGCGCTTGAGGATCGCGCGCCCGGCCTTCAGGTCCGATTCGAACTCGGGATCGTACGGAGTCAGCCGCAGTCCGTCGGGAGACTCGACGAGGTAGAGAACGTCTCCTTCATCGATGCGAAACGACTCGAGGATCTCCTTCGGGAGAATCACCCCCAGCGAGTTTCCGATCTTTCGAATCGCGAGTTTGGTTATGGTGGGTCTCCATTTGAGTCAAGTACGTTACAACCGATGTTGCAACTCTCATCGCCCGATTTCCATATCCGACATGAGCGCGTGAACTACGCCGACGCGATCTTGCAGATGTGGGCTGCGTTCTGCGACGAGCTCGTCCACGGCGACGCCGGCATGAAGCAATCCTTCACGTCCGCGACGCCCGACGAGACGCGCCAATGCCACGCGATCTTCGCAGCCGCGCTCGAATCGCAGCGCTCGGGCGCGACGGTGAAGCTCGGGCCTCGATAGAGCGCACACCGCAGCCAGCTAAGCGCGATTCAAGTCGCGCACTTTGCCGCTGCCGCAATTGAAGCGAAACATCTCCTGTGCCGCAGCACGATCATCTTATTCAAGTACTCCCACCAGCCCGCACCGTGAGGGCGCCGTCTTCCATTTCGATAACGCGATCGACGAGATCGAGTGTGCGGTGATCGTGCGTGACGAACAGGATCGCTGCCCCCCGCTCGCGGGCCGCCCGCCGGAAGATCTCCATGATCTGACGACCGCGCTCGCTGTCGAGCGCCGCGGTCGGCTCGTCGGCAAGCACCACGGCAGGCGCGTTGACGAGTGCCCGCGCGATGGCGACGCGCTGCTGCTCCCCGCCGGAGAGGATGGCCGGAACGTAATCGAGGCGCTCGGCGAGGCCCAGCGAGGTGAGGATCTCTCGCGCACGGCCGCGGGCTTCGCGGGGAGGTACGTCGTCGAGCTCGAGCGAGAGCTGCACGTTCTCCAGTGCGTTCAGGAACGGGATCAAGTTCGATCGTTGAAAGACGAAACCCAGGTAACGGCGCCTGAAGAGCGCGAGGTTCGTTACGCGTGCGCCCTCGCGCAGCACTTCGTGCCCATCGATCCGAAGCGAGCCCGCGTCGGGCGGGTTGATGAGCCCGAGGACGGTAAGGAGCGTCGTCTTCCCAGACCCTGACGGGCCGAGAATCGCGACCACCTCACCTCGCGCGATTTCGAATGTCGCGTTCTTCAGCGCATCGACGCGCCGGTTGCCCTCTCCGTAATGCCTCGCGAGCGATCGGGCGTCGATGGCGAGCGGGACGGTCATGATGCGAGCACCTGGTTCGGGTCTGCTGCGAGCGCCTTCCTGATGCCGACCGCGCTCGCGACGACGGAAATCAGAACGACAATGCCAAGAAGCGCGACGCGATCCGCGTCTCCGAGAATGATCCGTCGAGGGAAGTACGGGAATGCAAACCGCGCCGCAACGAGCGCGATTCCGTACGCGATCGCTCCGAGCAGCAGGGACTCCTCGAGGATCATTGCAAGGATCACCGTCGTCCGGGCGCCGAGGAGCTTGAGCAGCGCGAGCGAGTGGAGCTTCTCGAGGGTCATCGTGTAGATGATGAGCCCCATCAGGATCGTCGAGATGACGACGAGGAGGACGCGAAAAAGGCCGTTCTGTCGCAACATGAGGTCGAGGCTGCCTCGCAGGAGGAGATCGCGCTCGCCTTGGGTGGTGTGGACCGTAACATCGGGCCAGGCCCCGATCGCCGCGCGAACGGTGTCGACATCCGCGCCGGGCGCGAGGTCGACCATGATCGCGGCGACTGGCAGCGGACCGAGGGCGGGAACTCCGCTCGAGAGGCCGTGGGCACGGCGCAGGTTCTCCGGGTTGAGCCCGAGTTCGCTCGCTCGGACGCGCGCGAGCCGCGCTTCGCGCTCGAGGCGCACCGCCTCGTTGGCAACGTCGTACTGGATCTGCCGAGCGTCCGAGAGTGTAAAGAAGACGATCGGATCGCCCCCTGACGCGAGCATTCCCTCGGTGAGCCCGACGATCGTGTACACGTCGCGCGCGAGTCGAACTCGCTCGCCGAGCGCGAGCGCAAGCGAGCGGTCCGCGATCGCCTCGAAATGCGGATCTCTCAGTTCACGGCCCGAGACGATTGGAAGGCGTTCGCCGTGATCGTCTGGCCACGGGAGGCCCACCGCGGCGAACCGGAGCTTCCCTCCGCCAGGGCGCTCGCGCTGGATTGTCTGTGCACTGTAGGAGCGAGCGAGGCGCACACCCGCGACGGCCCGTACGCGCTCCTCCAGCCGGTGGGAGATCTGCGAGAGTTCGGCGAAGGGGCCTCTCGTGTTGCGTTGAACGATCCAGAGGTCGGCGCCAAGTGCGTCGGGGAGGGCGGTTCCGTCCAAGATCAGGCCGTTGTAGATCCCCATCATTGCGAGGACGACGGTGAGGAGTAGGCCGAGGCCCAACGCCGTGAGGAGATAGCGCGCGAGGTCGTGTCTCACGTCACGGAGGGCGAGGTTCATGGCGTGGACTTCTCGATTGGACGGATCCGATCGCCGTCCCGAAGCGGCGCCGCAATCGCGTCGAGCGGGCGCACCGCCAGGCTGCCGACATCGAGGCCTCCGACGACCTCGACCCAGTCGCGTCCGCGTCCGCCGATCTCGATCGGGCGGAAGTGTGCGCTGCCATCCTCGAGGACGAATGCCCCCGCGCGGCCATTCGCATAGGCCACAAACGCGGGCGGCAGCCGCAGGACATCACCCTTTTTGGCAATTTCGATCCAGAGATCGACGCGCTGGCCGATCGCGAAACGGTCGGGGACGGGATCGAGCGACACGTCGACCAAGAGCTCGCGGGTCTCGCGGTCCACTTCGCGACCGATCCGCGCGACCCGCCCGACGAGCGGCCGCTGCGG
>JACOTG010000204.1 GCA_016178505.1 Planctomycetota bacterium | reverse complement strand
GCCCGGCACTGCGTTGTGGAGGTACTCGGCGTTCTTCGCCGACAGGAGCGGGAACACGCCGATGAAGATCGGCACGCCGATCGACGCCGTGAGCGCGTACGTCTCGCGGATCTTTTCGGCGTCGTAGACGGGTTGCGTGAGCACGAACTGCGTGCCCGCCTTCACCTTCATCTCGAGCCGCTTGATCTGGTGGTCGATCCTCTTGCTGTTCGGGTTGAATCCGGCGCCGATGAGGAAGTGCGTCGAGCGCTTGATGGAATGCCCGGCCATGTTCTCGCCGCGGTTGAGCGTCGCGATGAGCTTGATGAGCCCGACCGAGTCGAGATCGTAGACCGACGTCGCGCCCGGCTGCGCGCCGATGCGCGCGGGGTCGCCCGTCAGCGCGAGGAGATACTGCACGTCGAGCACGTCCGCGCCCATGAGATGGCTCTGCAGCCCGATGAGATTTCGGTCGCGGCACGTGATGTGGCAGATGACGCGCACGCCCGTTCGCTGCTGCACGAGGTGCGCGAGCACGACGTTCGACATGCGGATCGTGGCGAGCGGGTTCTCGGCCATGGTGATCGCGTCCACGCCGAGCGCGGCCAGCTCCGCTGCGCCTTCGAAGACCTTCGCCGTGTCGAGGTGCTTCGGCGGATCGAGCTCCGCGACGACGATCGGACGCCGCCCGACGCGGTCGAGGAAGCTCGGGCGCCTGGCCGGCGCGATCGGCGCGGGCTTCGGCGCGGCGGGGACGCTCGGCCGCACGAGGCGCGGTCCGGGCTTGAGCGCGCGAACGGCCTCGGCCACCGCGCGGATGTCGGCGGGCGTCGTTCCGCAGCAACCGCCGACGAGGGACGCGCCCGCGGCCACCATCTCGCGAGCGGTGTCGGCGAAGTAGCTCGGGTTCGCGAGGTAGATGAAGCGATCGCCGACGCGCGTCGGAAAGCCCGAGTTCGCGAAAGCGGAAAGCGGCGCCGACGTCGCGCGCGCCATGCGCTTCAGAGCCTGCAGCACGCGAGCCGGACCGCCGCCGCAGTTCGCGCCGACGACCGACGCGCCGAGGTCGGGCAATCGATACGCGGCGTCCTCGGCGTCCGCGCCCTTCGCGGTCTTGCCTTGCTCGAGGAACGCGAGCTGGCAGATCACGGGGAGGTCGCATGCCGCGCGCGCGGCGCGCAGCGCCGTCTCGAGTTCGCCGAGATCCGCGAAGGTCTCGAGGATCAGCACGTCGCAGCCTCCCTCGGCGAGTGCGGCGGCTTGCTCGCGATACGCTTCGAAGCTGTCCGCCTCGGGTCGCTCGGCTTCGCGCAGCGGACCGATCGAGCCGGCGACGAACGCGCGATCGCCGGCGACGGCTCGCGCGAGCGAGGCGCCGCGCACGTTGATCTCACGCACCTGCGAGTCGAGGCCGAAGTCCGCGAGCTTCGTGCGGTTCGCGCCGAACGTGTTCGTCTCGAGGAGCTGCGCGCCGGCCGCGAGATACTCGGCGTGGAGCTGGATCACCAGCTCGGGACGCGTGACGTTGAGCTGGTCGTAGTTCGTCTGGATGGGGACGCCGAGCGAGTAGAGCATCGTCCCCATCGCGCCATCGCCGACGACAACGCCGTCGTGAAGACGCTCGAGGAACTTCTTGGGATCTCCCACTAGATGCGCGGAGTCGTGATGCCCTTCTGGGCTTGGTACTTTCCAGCGCGGTCGGCGTACGAGATCTCGCACACCTCGTCGGCCTGGAAGAAGACCGCCTGCGCGATCCCCTCGTTGGCGTAGATGCGCGCGGGAAGGGGAGTGGTATTCGAGATCTCGATCGTCACGTGTCCCTCCCACTCGGGCTCGAACGGCGTCACGTTCGTGATGATGCCGCACCGCGCGTACGTCGACTTCCCGAGGCACACGGCGAGAATGTTGCGCGGGATGCGGAAGTACTCGACGCTACGCCCGAGCGCGAACGAGTTCGGCGGGATCGTGCAGACCGGCCCGGAGTAGCCGCGCATCGACGCCCGATCGAACGCTTTCGGGTCGACGACCGTGGCCGACGTCGCCGTGAAGATCTGGAACTCGTCCGCAACGCGAATGTCGTAGCCGTAGGACGAGAGGCCGTACGAGATGCCGCCTTCACGCACCTGGTGGTCCACGAACGGATCGATCATGCGCTGCTCGGTCGCCATCTTCCGGATCCAAGCGTCATTTTTCAGCATGACGGGAGGCGGCTCGCGAGGGAAGTTTGCCGAGCGCTCCGCTTCCGATGATCGTTGTTCGACATGGGCCGGGGATTGTAGCCGATGGGCGCGGACAAAAAACGCGCGCGCCTGTGTTTTTGCTTTCGTCTCTAATTCGTGCTCCGGTATACTCCCGCGCGTCATACCTCGCCGTTGGAGTTTTGGAGAGAACGCATCCGGTCGGACGGGCGGTTCGACGGGATGATATTCGTAGACGGGTTTCAATCGGAGGCCTCTTTAGGGTGTACTCCGACCTTCACCACTCGGATCCGGTCCTCGCTGCGCTGTTGGTGAACTCTCTGCGCGAAGAGGAGGGCCGCCTCAATCTCATCGCGTCCGAAAACTACGCGAGCCAAGCCGTGCTCGCGGCTCAAGGCTGCCCGCTGTCGAGCAAGTACGCGGAAGGCTATCCGGGACGGCGCTACTACAACGGATGCGCTGCCATCGACGAGATCGAGGCGCTCGCGCGCACGCGCGCTCGAGAGCTGTTCGGTGCCGAACACGCGAACGTCCAGCCGCACTCGGGCACGCAGGCGAACATGGCCGCGTACTACGCGCTCGTCGATCCGGGCGCGACGATTCTCGGAATGGATCTGCGTCAGGGAGGCCATCTCAGCCACGGACACCCGGCGAACTTCTCCGGGCGCACTTACAAGATCGTGAGCTACGGACTCGATCGCGAGACCGAGCGCATCGACTACGACGCTGTCCAGAAGTTGGCGGAGGAGCATCGTCCGGCTCTTGTTGTCGCAGGGGCGAGCTCGTATCCGCGGGCGATCGACTTCGGACGATTCGCCGAGATCGCGAAATCGGTCGGCGCGTTCTTCCTTGCGGACATCGCGCACGTCGCCGGGCTCGTGGCGGCGCGGTTGCACCCGGATCCGACGCCTGTTGCCGACGTCGTGACGTTCACCACGCACAAGACGATGCGCGGTCCGCGCGGAGCGGTCGTGCTCTCCCGAACGATGCACGCGAAGGGAGTCGATCGCGCGGTGTTCCCGGGGGTTCAAGGCGGCCCGATGCTGCACGAGATCGCGGCGAAGGCGGTGTGCTTTCACGAGGCGTCGCAGGAGACGTTCCGCCTCTACCAGCGCTCGGTCGTGGCGAACGCGGCGGCCCTCGCCGACTCGCTCGCCGCGGAGGGATTTCGGCTCGTCACCGGCGGCACCGACAACCACCTCCTGCTGATCGACCTGTCGAAGAGCGACGTGGCGCTCACCGGCAAGCAAGCGGCTACGCTTCTCGAGGAGGCGGGCATCGTTTGCAACAAGAACGTCATCCCGTTCGACACGCGCCCTCCGGACGTGACGAGCGGCATCCGTCTGGGAACGCCGGCCGCGACTGCGCGCGGGTTCGGGTCGGAGGAGATGCGCGCCGTCGGGCGAGCGATTGCCGGGATCCTGCGCGCGCCGGATGACGAGGACGTGAAAAAGCGCGTGCGACAGCAAGTGCACGATTGGTGTGCGGCCTTTCCGCTCGGTGTCGAGCGGAGGCCGACCGCACCGAGTTCTCGGAAGGTCTTTCAAGCTTGAGCGAGATCAAGTCGGGCTCGTCGACGACGCTGCGGGAGCGACCGTCTCCTCGCAGCAGGGGAGAAGAGAAGGAAAGGGAGATCGTCGACGCGGCGTTTCGAAACGCCGATTCGACGAAGACGCGACGCTTCGATCGATGGATCGATCCATTCCGAACTTGGCCGCCGGCGCTTGCCGACGCGCACGTTCTCTGGCCGATCTGATCGTCGTCGCGGACCGTTTCGAAACGATCGATCCCGTCTCGAAAAGAAAGTCGTCGACATCGACAATAGCCGCCAAAAATGCGGCTTTCTGAGGGGTCCGCCAAATCACTTCGTCTTTGACTCGGAGCCCGGAGAACGAGTACCATGACCCGCGTTCCGTCACACAAGAAGCGAGGGTTCATTCCATGGAAGAAGGGGTCACCTATCCGTTCGAGTTCGATACTGAGGTCCTCGGACTGAAGTTCGAACTCGTCGGCATACTGTCCGAACTGGGGTTCGGTTGGTTCTCGGACTTCACGGACGTCGAGTGCGGCCTGACTGACTCGAGCATTTCTCTCCGCCTCCTTTGCGCGTACGACCTCATATCGCCGGGGCTGGAGCAGTTCTGCACGAAGTACAACTTCACGCCAGGCTGGTTCGACGAGTACACGGGCCGAGTGACGCTCTTCCGAGTGAAGGGCAGCAAGTCGGCGTCCGACGAGAAGCAGCGCCGCTGACGCGGACCGAACACCGCCTCTGCTATACTGTCCGCCTTTTGGGCGCGTCAGTATGGCCATGATGGTCCAGTCCAATCGCTCGTCGACGAAGGTTCGACGTTTCTTGCGCCTGCTCGAGGGCAGGGAGCGCATTCTCGTGCTCACGCACGACAATCCGGATCCCGACGCGATCGCGAGCTCGCTCGGAATAGAGCGGTTGGTCAAGGCGCGTCTTCGGGGCAAGGTCGACCTCGCGTACGGTGGCATCGTCGGACGCGCCGAGAACAACGCGATGTTCCAGGTTCTTCGCGTGGACGCCGTTCCTCTGAGCCTGCTCGACCTCGACATGTACCAAGCGTTCGTGCTGGTCGACACGCAGCCCGGTTTCGGCAATAACTCTCTGTCCGGCTCTCACCGGCCGTTGTGCGTGATCGATCACCATCCGCTTCGACCGGAAACTCGCAAGGCCGCGTTCTACGACGTGCGCCCGACGTTCGGGGCGACGGCGACCATCGTCGACGAGTATCTGGTTGCTGCCGGCGTCGAGGTCGACTCTCGCGTGGCGACCGCGCTCTTCTACGGCATCAAGTCCGAGACGCAGGACCTGGGCCGCGAGGCGACGTCGCACGAGGCCCGGGCGTACGCGGACCTCTTTCCCCGAGCGGACAAGCGGATCGTCGCGCAAATCGAGCGTGCGCCGATCCCGCGCGAGTACTTTACGATGATGGAGCAAGCCCTGCGTGGAACGCAGGTGTTCGGAAACGTCGCCGTGACCCAGCTGTCGAAGGTCGACAACCCGGACATGATCGCCGAGTTCGCGGACTTCATCTCGAGGCTCGACACCATCGATTGGTCGCTGTGCATGGGGCGATTCAACAAGGATGTCTTCCTCTCGCTGCGGACGGTCGAGCCCACCGCCGACGCGGGCCTCGTCATGAAGCGGCTCGTCTCCGGCATTGGAACGGGCGGCGGGCACGAGACGATGGCGGGCGGGCGGATTCGCGACGCGGCCACCAACGGCCGAACGGGGCGGATCGAGCGGACGGTTCGCCGCCGGTTCCTCGAGGCCATCGGTGTCCGTGCTCGCGGCGAGGATCTGATCGTGCACGATTCGGACGATGTCGATCACGGTGACGTCGACAAGCACCAAAACGGAGCGAGGAAGCACCGATGAGCATCGCGATCGGAATCGTGGTGGCGGTCCTGGTGTTCGTTGCGCTCGTCTGGACGCAAACCCGCGCGATGCGCGCGGCAAAGGCGCGCGGGGCCGAGATCGAGCGCGCAGCGCTCGCTGATGCGGACCGCATGAAACGAGAAGCGGCCGCGACGGCGACGCGCGAAGGCGAGCGCTTGCGTGGCGACTTCGAGCGCGAACACGTAGAGACCATGAAGGGTCTCGAAGAAGTCGACCGCCTCCTCACCGATCGAGAGAAGGAAGTGGAGCGCCGCGCGTCGGAGACGCGACAGCTCCAACGAAACGTCGATCGAGCGCGCCGCGACGTGCGCCAGGAGAAGGGGCGCATCCTCGCGGTCGACGAACAGATGGCTCGCATCCGCCTCGAAGAGCGCAAAGTGCTGCTCGGGGTCGCGGGCCTCACGGAAGAGGCCGCCCGCCGAGCGATCCTGGACGTGGTCGAAGCGGAGGTTCGCCGCGAAAACGACGAGCGAGTCGCCGCCGCGCTCACCGAGCTGCGCGAGGATGTCGATCGCCGGGCGCGCCGCGTGGCGACCATCGCGATCGAGCGCTGCAACTTCAACCACTTCACGAACTCGTTCTCGAACATCGTCGACTTCCCGAGCCCCGAGATCCGCGAGCGGCTCATCGGGAAGGACAAGCAGAACCAGCTCGCGTTCGAGCAAGCGACGGGCGTCACCCTGGTGTTCGACGAGACCGATCCGTCGTTCGTCGTGCTCTCCGCATTCGACGGCACCAAGAAGGCGGTCGCGAAGCGCGCGCTCGAGAAGCTGCTCGCCAACGGCGCGATTCACCCGGGCCGGATCCGCGAGGCCGTCGATCGCGCGCAGCGCGAAGTGAAGAAGCTGACGATGGACGCGGGGCGCCAGCTGGTCACCGAGCTGAACATGCGCTCGGTTCACGCCGAGATCATCGGGTTGCTCGGCCGGCTGCACTTCCGCACGTCGTACGGGCAGAACCAGCTCGCGCACATCCGCGAGGTGGCCTATTTGAGCGGCATCATCTCGGCGGAGATCGGGCTCGATCCGCAAGTCGGACGGCGGTCCGGACTGCTGCACGACATCGGCAAGGCCGTCGATAGCGAGGTCGAAGGTGGTCACCCGGAGATCGGCGCCGCGATCGCCAAGCGATGCGGCGAGTCGGATGTCGTCGTCAACGCGATCGCTGCGCACCACGAGGACGTCGATCGCATCTCGCTGATGCCGGTCATGGCGCAGGTCGCCGACGCCATCTCGGGCGGACGCCCGGGCGCGCGCCGCGAGACGCTCGATCGCTACCTCATGCACATGGAGGGGCTCGAGACGATCGCGAAGTCGAAGCCGGGAGTGGAGACGGCGTTCGCAATCCAAGCCGGCCGCGAGATCCGCGTGATGGTGAATCCGGAGAAGGTGAGCGACGAGGAGACCGAGGCCGTCGCGAAGTCGATCGCCCGCGAGATCGAGGAGAAGCTGACGTACCCCGGCAAGATCAAGGTGTGGGTCATCCGCGAGACCCGGTGCACGTCCACCGCACACTGACGAGGGGCCGTGTCGACGATCGTGCGTGATGCTCTCGGTCGCAACCTCGCCCTCGATCGTCCGCCTCGCCGAATCGTCTCTCTCGTCCCGAGCCTCACCGAGACCTGCATTGCGCTCGGCGTGCGCGAGCGCCTCGTCGGCGCGACCGAATTCTGCGTCTTCCCCGAAGAAGCAAAGACGATCCCGCGCGTCGGCGGCACGATTTCGGTGTCGGTCGAGAAGGTTCGCGCGCTCGTGCCCGACGTCGTGCTCGCGTCGGCCGACGAGAACCGCAAGCCGCAGATCGAATCTCTCGAGGGGGCCGGCATTCCCGTGTTCGTCACGTGGCCGCGCACGCTTCCGGAGATCTTCGAGACGATCGAAGCGACCGCGCGGATCGTGGGTGAGGAAGTCACCGGGCTTTCGCTCGCGCGCGGTCTTCGCCGCCGCGCGGTCGAGATCGAAGAGTCGCTGATTCTCGCGCGGCCCGTGCGCGTCGCCTACTTGATCTGGCGCGATCCATGGATGGCGACGGGGCTGGAGACGTACGTGCACGATCTCCTGCGTCGCGCCGGCGGTCGCAACGCCGCCGCCGGAGCGCACGACCCGTCGGTGCAGGGCTCGCCGCGCTATCCCGGCTTCACGGACGACGGCCTCCGCGCACTCGCGCCCGACGTCGTGCTCCTTCCGTCCGAGCCGTTCGTGTTTGGCGAGCGCGACGCGGCCGACGTGCGATCACTCCTTCCGCACGCGCGCGTCCTGCTCGTCGACGGCGAGCCGATCAACTGGGCCGGGCCGCGCAGCGTCGACGGGCTCGAAATCCTCGCCCGCGCGCTGCACGGCCGTTAGGGCCCGCGCAGAAACAACTGCTACATTCGGCCGGCTGCGAAGGCCTCGGTGTTTGACGCATTTATTTCTGCGCGGGTCCTCAGCTCCAGTCAGCGGCCCTTCGTTCCTCCCGATTGTGGGTCATCCGGTCGAACGCCCGTGTGACTGACGAGCGACCCAGCCGGCGAGACCCCGTGCTTCTGGATTTCGTGGGCGAGCTCGCGTGCCATCACGCTGTGATGGCGGCTGTAGAAGAAGTAAATCAGGAAGCCCAGGACGAGCCAAACCCCAAGGCGCACCCAGTTCTCGGCGGGAAGCGAGAACATGAGCAACAGGCTCATCAAGATTCCCAGGATCGGCACGACGGGCACGAACGGGCATCGGAACGCGCGCTTTGCCTCCGGATTCGTGCGGCGCATGATGAGGACCGCGGCGCACACGATCGCGAACGCGAGCAGCGTTCCAATGTTCACGAGCCCCGACAACACGTCGATGCCAAAGAGCCCCGCCAACGTCCCCACGAAGCAGCCGACGAGGATCGTCGACTTCCACGGAGTACGAAAGCGCGGGTGAACGGCGCCGAAGAAGCTCGTCGGCAGCATCCCGTCGCGCGCCATGGCGAGGAACACGCGCGGACCGCTCAGCATCATGACGAGGAGCACCGAGGTGATTCCCGCGACGCCGGCCGCGGCGATGAGCACTCGAGCCCACGGGAGGCCGACCTGCGCGAAGGCGTGGGAGACCGGCGCTTTCACGTCGATTTGGCCGTACGGGACCATGCCCGTGAGGACCGCGACGACGGCGATGTACAGCACGGTGCATATGATGAGGGACGAAACGATCCCGATGGGAACGTCGCGTTGAGGATTCTTGGCCTCCTCAGCATGCGTCGAGACGGAGTCGAAACCGATGTACGCGAAGAAGATGATCGCCGCGCCGGCGAGCGCACCTACTGGAAGGCCGCTCTCTCCGAGTGATCCGAAGACCGGCTTACCGAAGAAGCTGATGCCGCTCCAGCCGTATGGTGCGAATGGCTTCCAGTTGTCTGGATTGACGTAGAACGCGCCGACGACGATCACGAATAGAACCGCGGCCACCTTGACGATCACCATCGCTGCGTTAAAGCCCGCGCTCTCCCGAATGCCGACCACGAGGACGGTCGTGACCAGCGCGACGATGAGGACCGCGGGCACGTTGATGATCGATCCCGTGAGGGCAAAATGGCTATCGAATGCCGGACCATTGATCGTCGACGAGAGGTTCCACCCAAAGGTCTGCAGCACCTCCTGGAAGTACGAAGACCATCCGTTGGCCACCGTTGCCGATCCGACCGCGTACTCGAGCACCAGATCCCAACCGATGATCCAAGCGAGGAGTTCGCCAAGCGTGGCATATGCATAGGTGTATGCCGAGCCGGCGACTGGGACCATGGATGCGAACTCGGCGTAGCACAGCGCTGCGAAGATGCAGGAAACGCCGGCGACGACGTACGAGAACATGAGTGCCGGTCCCGCGGTGTCATGAGCCGCCTTTCCGGTCATCACGAAGATTCCGGCCCCGATGATCGCGCCGACGCCGAGGCTCGAAAGGGTGACCGGACCCAGCACGCGGCGAAGCCGGTTCTCGCCGGCCATTTCCTCGAGAAGCATCTTCAGCGGTTTGCGAGCAAAGAGCTGATTCGCCATCCATCACCCTCCGCAGTTCATGCGAGTCGTTCGTTTCGACGCCGATGCCAAACGAGGTAGACGGGAATTCCCGTGAGCACGATGAGAAGTCCCGGCCACGTGGTTTGTGTCTTGTAGACGAGGAGCACCACCATGATGAGGCTTGCCGCGACGATGTAGAGCGCGGGCACGATCGGGTAGCCGAACGCGCGATACGGCCGCTCGGCGTCGGGCCGCTTGCGACGCAGCACGAAGATCCCGGCGATGGTGAGCACGTAGAAGATCAGCACGGCGAACACGACGTAGTCGAGGAGATTGCTGTAGAGGTTGCCGTACGTCGCCGCGCCGGTCGCATCGACGGTGCGCGTCCGGGGCAGCACGAGCAGGCACGACCAAACGCACTGCAGGCCGAGCGCGACCGCCGGCACGTGGCGCGCGTTCAGCTTTCCCGTGCTCTTGAAGAAGAGCCCGTCCTGCGCCATCGCGTACGTCACGCGCGCGCCCGCGAGGATGAGCCCGTTGTTGCACCCGAACGACGAGATCACGATCGCGACGGCCATGATCGTGGCGCCCGCCGGGCCGAAGATCACCTCGAGGACCGCGGTTGCGACTCGATCCTGCGGCGCGTGCTGGATCTTGTCGATCGGCAGCGTCACCAGATAGGCGACGTTCGCGAGCACGTAGAGGAGCGTCACGAGGCCGGTGCCCATGGCCAGCGACAGCGGAATGTCGCGTCGCGGATTCTTCACCTCGCCGGCGGTGAACGTGATGTTGTTCCAAGCGTCCGACGAGAAGAGCGAGCCGACTTGCGCGACGCACAAGGCGACGACGAGCCCGAACGCGCCGGCCGTCGCCGCGGTCGTGGCAGCGAACGCGAAGTCGGGACGGATCGGGTCGACGCCGCGCGGAGTCCACGCGTCGGTGAAGTTCGCGCGAATCGCCTCGGCGTTCGAGCCGAGCACGAGCCCGAGCGCGATGAGCGCGATCAGGGACAGCGTCTTCGCGGACGTGAACGCGTTCTGGATCCACTTGCCGAGCTGGATGCCGCGCGTGTTGAGCGCGGTGAGGAACACGATGACGGCAATGCCAACGAGCTGCTGCGTCGAGAGGCTGAGCGCGTAGCCCGTGGAAAGGTCGACCGGCTTCACGATGTAGTTGTCGGGCGCGATCCACGGCGCCATCACGCCGAGGAATCGCGCGAACGCGACGCCGACGGCCGCGATCGTCCCCGACTGGATGACGAGGAAGAACGACCAGCCGTAGAGGAACCCCCACAGCGGCGAGTACGTCTCGCGAAGATAGACGTACTGTCCCCCGGCCTTGGGCATCATCCCCGCGAGCTCGCCGTAAGAGAGCGCGGCGGCGACCGTAAGGAGTCCCGTGACGATCCACGCGACGAGCAGCCATCCGGACGAGCCGACCTGCCGCGCGATGTCCGCCGAGACGATGAAGATGCCGGACCCGATCATTGAGCCGGCCACCACCATCGTCGAGTCGAAGAGCCCGAGCGCGCGGACGAAGCCGCCAGACTTTTCGTCGGCGGGCGCGGCCTGAGTCGCGACGCTCTCCATCCAGGAGCCCCTGATTCCCTTCGTAGTCGTATCCGTCGCCTCGAATGGCGGCGGCATCCTATCGTTCGGCCTCTCCGCTATCAATTCGCTGACCGGTAGAATGCGGCGCCGGCGATTTCCATCTCGAGTGAAAGGAGCGGGGCCCAGCGCCTGACGACCGACGATGAACGTCCTCCTGCCTCTCGTCGTTGCGCTCTTCGCGTTCATCGTTGCGAGCCGGCTGTACGGCGGCTACGTCGCGCGCGCGCTCGGGCTCGATCCGAAGCGCCCGACGCCGGCCGTGTGCCAAAACGACGGGCGCGACTTCGTTCCAACCAAGGCGCACATCGTGTTCGCTCACCACTTCTCGGCGATCGCAGGCGCGGGGCCGATCATCGGACCGACGCTCGCGCTCGTGTACGGCGTCGTGCCGGCGCTCCTGTGGATCGTCCTCGGCGGGATCTTTCTCGGCGCCGTGCACGACTTCGCCGCGCTGTTCGTGAGCGTGCGCGAGAAGGGGCGATCGATCGCCGACATCGCGCGCAAGGTCCTCGGCAAGGACGCCTACGTGCTCTTCTGTCTCTTCACGATCCTCATGCTCGTGCTCGTGAACTCGAGCTTTCTGTCGGCGACCGCGATGTCGCTCACGTCGAAGTGGCCGCTCGACAAGCTGCAGCTCCCGGCGGGCCAGTCGCTGCTGCGCGTGGTCGAGGAGGGCGGCGTGAAGAAGGGGAACATCGGCGGCATCGCGTCGATGTCCGTCGTGTTCATCACGCTGTGCGCACCGCTCCTCGGATGGCTCCTCCACAAGCGCAAGTTCCCCGTCGGGCCCGCGTACGTGATTGCGTTCGCCGTCTGCGTCCTGTCGATCGCGCTCGGCGTGAGGCTGCCGATCTCGGCGACGCCCGATGCGTGGAAGGTCATCCTCTCGGTCTACGTGCTCCTCGCGGCGGGCACGCCGGTGTGGGTGATCCTCCAGCCGCGAGACTTCATCAACGTGCAAATCCTCTACGCGGGACTCCTCGTGCTCGTCGTGTGCCTGGTGATCGGCGGGTTTTCGGGGCTTGCCGTGGGGACGCCGACCAGCGACGCCGCGCCCTCGTGGAACATCGCCGAGGGAGTGAAGCAGATCGGCTTCGTCTGGCCGATGCTGTTCATCACGATCGCTTGCGGAGCGATATCCGGATTCCACTCGATGGTGGCGAGTGGGACGACGAGCAAGCAGGTGAGCGAGGAGCGGTTCGTTCGCACGATCGGCTACAACGGAATGCTCCTCGAGTCGCTGCTCGCCGTCGGAGTCGTGCTCGCCGTGGGGTCGAGCCTCGGCTTTGCCGATTACCGCAATCTCGTCTGGACGCCGTCAGCAGGCGACAAGTCGAACCCGATCCTCGCGTTCTCGCTCGGCATCGGGCACCTCGTGGAGCACTCGCTTGGCTTGCCGACCGCGTACGGCACGATCTTCGGGATCCTCCTCGTCGAGGGGTTCGTCATCACGACCCTCGACGCGGCCGTTCGGCTCAACCGCTACTTGCTCGAGGAGCTGTGGCGCGCGCTCTTGGCGAAGCCGCCGAAGATCCTCACGTGGCACTGGGTGAACTCGGGCATCTCGGTTGGGCTGATGTGGCTCTTCGCGAAGAACCCGTTCGCCGACAACTGGAAGCTCTTCGGCACGGGCAACCAGATGCTCGCCGCGATCTCGTTCATGGCGGTGACCGCGTGGCTCCTGTCGCGCCGCCGGCCGACGCTCTTCGCCGTGATCCCGGGCGCGTTCATGGTGGCGACGACGTTTGCGTCGCTCATCTACCTCGCGCCCGGCTTCTTCGAGTCGCAGAAAGTCGTGCTGTTCGTTTCGGACATCGTCCTCGCGATCTTGTCGCTCGCCCTCACGGTGATCGCCGTCCGCGCGTACCGGCGAATCAAGAGAGCGGTCGCCGAGCTGCCGGACGGCGTTCCGCTGCCGGACGAAGAAGAAACGGTGGGCGTCGGATAGCCGGCGCCAGTTTCCGCATCGCCAATACACGGCAGTCGAAAACTCGGCCGCTCGTGGTAGCTTCTGCGGCTCGGAGTGTCGTAGGCAAGGAGACCAAGGGCGGCCGATGCCATCTGCGAGGGCTCGGCCCCGTGACCGTTTCGAGAAACCTGGAGGAGCGATGATCCGTTCGATCGAGATGAAGCGATTTGCCGCGCGTGCGCTCGTGATGCTCGTTTGTCTGCTCGCCGTGTGCGCCGCGGTGCGCGCGGACGAAGGTGCGTCGCTACTGCAGGCCGTCCCTCCGGACGTTCATTTCGTCGCCCACACGCGACGCTCGAAGACGCCCGATCCCGCCTCCGTTCGCATGCAGAAGGCGTGGAAGCTCCTCGTCGAGAGCGGCGTGCACCGAGACCTGATCGATCTCTGCGTGCTCGACCTGCCTCAGGGCCCGCGTGAGATGATCGTTGGCAAGATCGACCAGGCGCTCGCGCTGCTCTCCAAAGTCGATTGGGCGCTGCTCGGCAGCGACGAGTCCCTGTTCACGTTCAAGATGGGGATCCCGCTTCCCGAGTACCTGATGTTGTTTCGAGTCCCGAAAGACCGCATGGCGTCGCAGCTCGCCGGGATGAAGGAGATGCTCTCCGGGTTCGCGGCGATGCTCCCGATGGCGTCCGTTCGCGACGTGCAACTCGCGCCCGGAAACACGACGATCCTCAGCGTCCAGGGCTTTCCCATGCAGTTGGTGTTCAGCGGCGTTGGTGACGTGCTGATCATTTCCACGAGCAGCCAGCTCGCGTCGTCGGCGATGACCCGTCTCTCGAATGGCGGCGAAGGGTCGCTTGCGAAGAACGAGCGCTTTCAGGCGAGCTTGAAGTCGTTGCCGGCGCCGACCGAGGGTGTTTCGTTCGTCGACGTGGACGGCCTCCTCGGATTCATGTCGCAGGCCATGTCGCTCGCACAGATGGGAATGCAGGGAGGCGGCGACGGCAATGCCATTGCGCTGGACATGATTCACCTGATAACGGTCGTCCTCGGCGAGTTCAACCGAGTCGATCAAGTGATTTCGACCGTGGCGAGCGACGGCACGTCGACGACGGCCACGACTCTCGTCCAGATGTTGCCGAGCTACTCGGGCTCCAAGCTCTCGAAGGTTTTCGCCGAGCAGAAGCCGTGGGACGCGTGGCAAAAACGCGTGCCCGCGGACGCTACTGGCTTTTCGTTCGACTCGGGGCTCGACCCGACGGCACTCTACGACTTGCTGCTCTCGTGCGTGAAGGAGGGATTGCGCGATCCGAGCGGCTTGCTCGGGAAGTGGGACGGGATCCAAGCCCAGTGGGGCGTGAACGTGCGTGACGTCCTTTCCGCATTCTCCGGCGAGTGCGCGGTGATCGAGTTCCCGCAGGCGGGGCCCGACGGCTGTGCGGTCGGCGAGGCCGTGTGCCTGCTTCGCCTCGAGAAGCCCGACGTCGTCGCCGAGCAGGTGAAGCGGCTACTCGACGCAGCCGTTGCATTCGTGCGAGGCCGCGGCCAGAAAATCGAGATCAATTCGACGGGCGGACTCTATCGGATCAGCATCGACGCGTTTCCGTGGATTCGACCGGTCGTCGGCGTGAAGGGGTCCGATTTCGTGATCGCGACGTCTCCGGCGGCGCTCGACAAGATCGATCGCGTCATGGCCGGAAAGGAGCCCGACATTCGCACGAGCCCGCGATTCGCGGCGCTCGGTGCAGGCAAGTCCGACTCCACTCGCCACCTCGAGTATGCGCAAGTCGATGCCACCATCACGCCGCTCGTGCACCTGATGAGCGCGTATGGCTTCGTGTTCACGATGTTTCCCGACGATCCGGAATTGGCGGCGATGAGGAAGATCGGATCGATCCTCACGAAAGTCGCGCCGGCGATTCGCGAGCTGGACATGCACTTCGACCAGGCCGACGAGACGCTGCCGGGAACGGCGGACACGTTCGTGACGCGACACGTCGTCCGTTATCGCTGAGATTCGGCGCGCAGCGTGCTCTTGCGGTAGCCGTAGAACGCGTAGATCACTATTCCCACGGCGAGCCAAATGCCGAATCGCAGCCACGCGCTGGCTTCCAGTCCCGTCATCGTGTAGACGCATGCAGCAATTCCGACGGGCGCGACGAGCCAGACCATGGGACACCGGAACGGGCGGGGCCGATTCGGCTGCGTGATTCGCAGCACGATCACGCCGAGACAGACGATCGCGAAGGCGAACAGCGTCCCGATGTTGGTCAGGTTGATCGTCAGGTCGTCGTCCATGACGGCCGCGGCAACCGCGACGAGGACGCCCGTTGCAATCGTCGTCACGTGCGGTGTGTGGTAGCGCGGGTGGACCTTTGCAAAGACCTTCGGCAGCAGGCCGTCGCGTGACATCGAGAAGAAGATTCGCGGCTGGCCGAGCTGGAAGACGAGCAATACCGCGGACATCGAGACCATGGCGCCAAGGGCGACGATGAATTCCACTTTTGGGAGCCCGATCACGGACAACGCGTGAGCGAGCGGATCCATCGCTTTCAGCTCGGTGTATTTCACGATGCCAGTCGCCACGAGTCCAACAAGCATGTATATGGCCGTGCAGATGGCGAGCGAGCCAAGGATGCCGATGGGCATCGACCGTTGGGGGTTCTTGGTTTCCTCTGCCGCCGTTGAGACCGCGTCGAATCCGATGTACGCGAAGAACACGATGGCTGCGCCTTGGTGGATGCCTTGCCATCCGTTTGGCGCGAAGGGGTGCCAATTTTCCGTGTTGATGTGGAAGAACCCAACCCCGACGAACAGCGCGAGCACCAATAGCTTGACTACGACCATGATGTTATTCGCGCGGGCGCTCTCTTTGATTCCGATGACGAGCAGCCACGTGATCAGCGCGACGATGACGAACGCCGGCAAATTGACCAGAATCGGTATGCCGAAGAAGTGTGGTGCCGCCGCCATCTGGCCCTGAAGAAGCGTCGCTTTGGCGATGTCGCCGGCTTTCTGAGCGGTGCCGATTTGCTCGACGACGTCCCCGTAGCCGTTCGAGATCCAGAACGGCAGATGGATGCCGAACGGTTCGACGACCGACATGAAGTAGCCAGACCAACGGATCGCGACATACACGTTTCCCACCGCGTACTCGAGGATGAGGTCCCACCCGATGATCCACGCGATGAGTTCGCCGAGCGTCGCGTAGGCATAGGTGTAGGCGCTTCCAGCAACCGGAATGAGCGCCGTCAACTCCGCGTAGCAAAGTCCGGCGAGACCACACACGACGCCGAGCAGGAGGAACGATACGACGAGTGCGGGTCCGGCACCCAAAGTTCCACCGGCGCCGGCCGCCGCGTCGCCGAGCGTCGAGAAGATCCCCGCGCCGATGATCGCGCCGATGCCGAGGAGGATCAGGTCGAAGGAGCCGAGCACGCGCTTGAGGCCGCTCGACTCGGCGCTCGCTTGGAGCTGGTCGACGCTCTTCGTCTTGAACAGGCTCATTCGGGACTCTCCGAAGTTGGGGGAACGTCCCTGACGTAAGTGACCTTCGTGTCGCCGGGCCGGTAGAAGTCGGGGATTCGCCCTCGTTCCTCCCAACCGGTCGCGCGATAGAAAGCGTTCGTCGCCTCGTAGCCCGGCTTGTCCGACGTCTCCGCGATGATCTTGCGACCGCCCATCGCACGCACGGCGTCGTACACCGCGGCGAGCATCCGGCGTCCGAGTCCGCGACCGTGCCGTGCGGGCGAGACGGCGATCCAATAGAGATCGAACGTCGTCTCGGTCATCGGCACGTGCCCGAAGCAGGCGTACGCAGCGAACTCGCCGTCGTCCTCGAGGACGAGCACGTGATAGCCGTCGGGCTGGCCCGGAACGAGAGCGGCATCGAACAGCTCGACGGCCGCTTCCACCTCGACTGGAACGAAAACGCCGGTCGATTCCACGAGCGCCCGCAGCGCCGGACGGTCGCTCTTGCGGGGCCCGCGGATCTTCACCGGCATGCGCCTACCGCATCCCGAGTCGGTCGAGCGCGGTGCGCAGCACCGTGCGGACGAGCGCCTCGTAGCCGAGCCCCGCGGCGCGCGCCGCCTTCGGGAAGCAGGAATTGTCGTCGGGATTGGGAAGGATGCCGGGGATCGGGTTCAGCTCGATGACGTTCGGTTCGCCTCGCGCGTCGAGTCGGATGTCGATGCGACACCAGTCGCGGCACCGAAGCGCGCGATACGCGGCGAGCGTTGCGGCGACGATCTTCCGCTCGAGATCGGGCGCGACGTCTGCGGGGCAGTGGAAGATGCGAAGCGGCGCCTCGGGCCGATCCCAGACCCACTTCGCTTCATAGGAGTAGAGCGGGCTCTTCCCGGCGGGAAGCACTCCGAGATCGATCTCGACGATCGGCAGCGTTCGCGCGTCCGGACCGTTCCCGAGTACGGCGACCGTGAACTCGCGGCCCGGCAAGAACTCCTCGATGAGCGCGGGCTCGCGATAGTCGCCGACGACGCGGCGAACCTCGCGCTCGAGCGACGCCGCATCGCGCACGAGCGACGAATCGAAGACGCCCATGCTCGATCCTTCGTGCAGTGGCTTCACGACGAACGGAAGGTTTCCCGGCGGGCGAATGTCGTCGGGATCGTCGACCACGGCGAACGGCGCGGTCGGGACACGGTGGAACGCGAGGATCTCCTTCGTGCGGCTCTTGTCGAGGCAGATGGCGAGCGTCAGAGGATCGCTTCCCGTGTACGGGATGCCGAGCGCCTCGAGGATCGTCGGGACGTACGCTTCGCGGCCGACCCCGCGAATTCCTTCCGCCATGTTGAAGACGACGTCCGGCCGCTCGGCACGGAAACGTTCGGAGGCGCGCTCGTCGCCCTCGATGACGACGACGTCGCCGTCTTTGGCGAGGGCGCTCCGGATGGCGTCGATCGTGTCGGGCGAGTCCCACTCGAGGTAGCGGTCGCCCGTCGACGGATCAGCCCCCTCGGGCTTGTAGTTGCACGCCAGTGCGATCTTCTTCATGCGAATGGCGCGCGAGGATACGGGGGTCGGATCGGCGGTTCAAGTGCCGGAAGTCACCGGAACCGCGAGTCGCCTCGGTGCCTGACCCGTGACGATCACGCACGGATGCGTGCCGTCGATGCGGCGGCGTAGCCAGAGGTAGACGGCAACGCGCGCCGTGCAGGCCCACGAAAACGCGAAGGCGACGAAGTAGGCGTAGAACGCCGCGATCGTGAATCCGAGGATCGGCGAGCCGCTCGGCGCCGGAACGATCAGCGCGCCTTCGGTGACTCGAGGCCAGAAGGGATCGGGAATCGTCGCGCCCGATGCGTAGCAATAGATGCGGCAGGCACCCCACGCGGCCGCAAGCGCCATCACCCCGCGGATGGCAAAGGTGACGGCGCCGAACGCCAGCATCACGAGGCGCATGCCGACGAACGTCGCGGGCGCGTTCACGAGATAGCTGAACGCGCGGCTCACGGCGTCGAACGGCGTTGCCTCCTCGACGGCGAGCGCCGCGGAAACGAGCGGGGCGCCGACGACGAACGCGACGAGGGTCGCCGCCGCCGCGAAGCCGGAGACGAGCGCGAGCGGGAAGAGTATTGCCGCCGCAACAGGCCCTGCAACGGGAACGCGCGCGAGCGCGCCAACGGCTGCCGCCGGCGCGAGGAAGAGGGCGACCGCCACGAGCATCGATGGCGCCGTGAGCAAGTTCACGTGAAAGCGCGAGAGCGCGAAACGCAGTGCGGTCGACAGTCGCGGCTCTTCGGCGGCGCCGACTTCGAACGCGGCGAGGCGCGTGAGCGTCGCGGAAACGAACGACCAGAAGATCCACCCGACGACGAGCGCGGACGCGACGGTGGCCCAGGGATCCGCGATGCCTGCGGCGACGACTCCGTCACGCGCGAGCCGCGAGAGTGGAAACGCGATCCCGAGCGCGATCGCGACGAGCGCGTTCTTCCGGATGTCGCGGGCGGTGGGGTAAAGGAGGCGCAGGAGCGAACTCAGCTCGCCCCACGCTCCGGTCCCGCTCGCCGCCACTAGTCTTCGCCCTCGTCGGTCGACTTGGGCTCCGACTTCTCGTCAGACGCTTCTTCTTCTCGATCGCGTCCGAGGTGCGTCGAGAATCGGTACTCCTCGTTCGCCCACTTGCCGAGATCGATGAGCTGGCATCGCTTGCTGCAGAACGGGAAGTACGGCAGATCGGCGATGCGTTCGAAGGTCTGCTTCTTTCGACAAGTCGGGCAGCTCATCGTGGGCACGGTCGACTCAGTCTCCCTTCTTCCCCTTCTTCTTTGGCTTGTCCCCCTTGTTGGAGGAGGGTGCCGGCTTCTCGGATTTCGGAGTTTCCGTCTTCGGCGCGTCGGGCTTGGCGTCGGCTTTGGCATCGGCCTTCGGCTTCGGCGGCTCGACGTCGGCCTTCGCCTGGTTCTTGTAGTCTTGGCTTCGATAGTCGGTGATGTAAAAGCCCGAGCCTTTGAAGATGAGCCCGGCGCCGGGACCGATGAGTCGCCGCGCGCGAGGCTTTCCGCACTTCGGGCACTTCTTCACGAGGCGTTCGGACATGCTCTGGAACAGCTCGAACTTGTGGCCGCACGCATCGCACACGTAGTCGTAGGTCGGCATTAGTTTCCCTCTGCCGGCGTCTCGGACGCATCGTCCGTTTCTCGCGAGACGATGACTTGAGCCGGACGCAGCACTCGACCGCCCATCGTGTATCCCTTCTGAATTTCGACGAGGACCGTGCCGTCCGGTTCGGTTTGGTCGACGCGCTGCGCGACGGCCTCGTGTTGCCTCGGATCGAACGGCAGCCCCACCGCCGCGATCGGCTTCACTCCTTGATCCGTGAGCAGCGAGTGGAACGATTTCTCCATCATCTCGAGTCCGCGCTCGACCGAGCCGAAGTCCTTGCCCTCGCGCACGGCGGCGAGCGCGCGCTCGACGTCGTCGAGGAACGGGATGAGCCGCGCGACGAACCGCGCGACTGCTTCTTGCGACCACGTCTCGCGATCGCGCTCGACGCGCTTTTGGTAGTTCGCCAGTTCGGCCTTCGATCGCTGCAATTGGTCGAGGAACTGGTCGCGCTCTTTGGCCTTGGCTCGAAGCTCCTCGACTTCCTTCGCGCTCATTCGAATTTCGTCGATGGGCGTAGGCTCCGAAGCGGGTTCGGGCTTCGGCTCTTCGTTTCGCTTGGCATTCTTGCTCATGTCGACGCTCGCCTGCGAGATCAGAAGTAATCCTTGAACTTGTCGAACAGACCTTTTTCGCGCGCCTCGGAGCGCGGTTCCTCGGTTTTCTCGAACTGACGGAGCAGCTCCTCCTGTTTGGCGGTGAGCTTCTTCGGCACCTCGACGAAGACCCGAACGATCTGCGATCCCGTGCCGCCGCCGTCGAGGCTCGGGAAGCCCTTGCCCTTGATGCGCAGCTCCTGGCCGGTCTGCGTGCCGCGCGAGATCTTCAGCGTGACGGACCCATCGATGGTCGGGACCTCGACCTCACCGCCGAGCGCCGCAAGCGTGAAGTTGATCGGAAGGTCGAGGTAAACGTCCTCGTCCCGACGCTGGAAGAACGCGTGCGGCTTCACGTGGACGACGCAGTAGAGATCGCCGCGGCTCGCGCCGTCTCGTCCCCCTTCGCCTTCGCCGCCGATGCGAAGCTGCATGCCTTCGTCGATGCCCGGGGGCACCTTGATCTGCAGCGTTCGTTTCACGCGCGTTCGGCCGGTGCCGCTGCACGCGGGGCACGGATCGTTGATGACTCTACCGGCGCCGCCGCAACGCGGGCAGGTCGTTCGGATGAAGAAGGGGCCTTGAGCCTGCTGCACTTGGCCGTGCCCTCGGCAGAGCGAGCAGGTCGACGGAGCCGAGCCTTTACGCGCACCGGAGCCGCGGCACTCGTTGCACGTCTCGTGGCGCTCGATCTCGATGGTCTTCTCGGCGCCCGTCAGAACCTGTTCGAAGTCGATTTCGATGTCGCAGCGAAGGTGAGCCCCACGCGCGCCCCGTCCGCCGCGTCGTGCGCCGCCGAAGAAGTCGGCGAAGATCGTCCCTTCGAAGACGTCGCGGAAGTGCTCGAAGATGTCCTCGGTGCTCGCGCTCGAGAACCCTCCGCCCGAAGCGCCGCGCAGGCCTTCTGCGCCGTACTGATCGTAGATCCGGCGCTTCTCGGGGTCGGACAACACCTCGTACGCCTCGGCCGCCTGCTTGAAGCGGTGCTCCGCGTCCTTGTTGCCGGGGTTGCGGTCCGGGTGATGCTTGAGCGCCGCTTTGCGAAACGCCTTCTTGATCTCGTCGTCCGAGGCGCTGCGTTCGACCTCGAGGACTCGGTAGTAGTCGCTGCTCTCAGGCATTTTCACTCGCCCGGATCGTCGAGCGAGGCCGTCCCCCCGCGTTCACGGAAGAACGGCCTCGCATGGAGTCGCGTTAATCTACTAGCTGATGGCGCCCTCGACGAGCCTCGACTTCCTCTTGTCCTTGTCGTCCTTGAAGTCGGTGATCATCGTCTCGGTCGTCAGCATGAGGCCGGCGATCGACGCGGCGTTCTGCAAGGCGACGCGCGCGACCTTCGTCGGATCGACGATGCCTTCCTTGAACATGTCGACGAACTCTTGCGTGTTGGCGTTGAATCCGATCGTGGCCGCCTTCTCCTTCACTTCCTCGACGATGACGGAGCCGTCGAGGCCCGTGTTCTCGGAGATCTGGCGCAGCGGAGCCTCGAGCGCCTTCGCGATGATGCGCGCGCCGTGGCGCTCGTCGCCGCGAAGCTTGAGGTCTCGCACCGCCGGGATCGCGCGGATGTAAGCGACGCCGCCGCCCGGCACGATGCCTTCTTCGGCTGCGGCCCGCGTCGCGTGGAGCGCGTCCTCGACGCGCGCCTTCTTCTCCTTCATCGCCGCCTCGGTGATCGCGCCGACGTTGACCACGGCCACGCCGCCCGTGAGCTTCGCCAGGCGTTCCTGCAGCTTCTCGCGGTCGTAGTCCGAGGTCGTCGACTCGATCTGAGTGCGGATCTGGGCGATGCGGGCGTCGATGTCGGACCGCTTGCCCGCGCCCTTCACGATCGTCGTGTTCTCCTTGTCGACCGTGACGGACTTCGCGCGGCCGAGATCGTTGAGCGTGAGGTTCTCGAGCTTGATCCCGAGGTCTTCCGTGATGCACTGCCCGCCGGTGACCGTGGCGATGTCTTGCAACATGGCCTTGCGGCGATCGCCGAAGCCGGGCGCCTTCACCGCGCACGTCTTGAGAACGCCGCGCAGCTTGTTGACGACGAGCGTGGCTAGCGCCTCGGCCTCGACGTCCTCCGCGATGACGAGCAATGGCTTCCCGGTCTGCGCGCAGCGCTCGAGCACGGGGAGGAACTCGCGCAGGTTCGAAACCTTCTTCTCGTAGATGAGGATGTACGGATCGTCGAGCTGGGCGTCCATCGTCTCGGGGCTCGTGACGAAGTAGGGCGAGATGTAGCCCTTGTCGAACTGCATGCCCTCGACGAACTCCAGCGTGGTCTCGGTCGACTTCGACTCTTCGACGGTGATGACGCCGTCTTTGCCGACCTTGTCCATCGCCTGCGCGAGGAGCTTGCCGATCGAGTTGTCGTTGTTGGCCGAGATCGTGGCGACTTGCTCGATCTCCTGGTTCTTCTTCACGGGACGCGAAAGCTTCTGGATCTCGCCGACGGCGGCTTCGACGGCTTTGTCGATGCCGCGCTTCAGCGCGACCGGGTTGATGCCCGACGTCAGCGCCTTGAGGCCCTCGTTGAAGATCGCCTCTGCGAGCACGGTGGCGGTCGTCGTTCCATCGCCGGCGACGTCGCTCGTCTTGCTGGCGACTTCGTTCACGAGCTTGGCGCCCATGTTCTCGAACGGATCGGGAAGTTCGATTTCCTTCGAAACCGTGACGCCGTCCTTCGTGACGATGGGTGAGCCATAGCTGCGCTGGAGGATGACCTCCTTGCCGGTGGGGCCGAGCGTGACCTTGACGGCCTTGGCGAGCTGCTGAACGCCGCGCTGAATCCGGCGGCGAGCGTCCTCGTCGAACAGCAATTGCTTGGGCACGTTCACTTCCTCCTTTGAGATTCCTCTCGAGCAGCTCTGTTCAGCCGCCCGTTCGTTCGCGGTTTTTCTCGAGCAGCATTGATCAACTGCCCGTTGGTTCGCGGTGCCTCTCGCTAATCGATCTTCGCGAGGACCTCGCTCTCCTTCATGATCTTGTACTCGACGCCCTCGATCTTGATCTCGGTGCCGGAGTACTTGCCGAACAGGACCTTGTCGCCCTTCTTGAGCGAGAGGTCGAATCGCTCGCCGTTGTCGAGCACGCGGCCGTTGCCGACCGCTTCGACGAGGCCGCGAATCGGCTTCTCCTTGGCGGTGTCGGGAATCACGATGCCGCCCGCCGTCTTCTCTTCGGTCTCCAACGGCTTGATGAGAACGCGATCATCCAGTGGTTGAATTTTCATTTGGTTGTCTCCTGTCTTCGAGCTCAATACATGCCTTCCATGTCGTCCATGCCGCCGCCGCCCATCTCGTCGCCGCCGTGCGAGTGCTCCTTCTTTTCCTTCTCCGGAATGTTCGAGATCAGCGCATCGGTGGTGAGGAGCACCGTCGACACGCTGGCGGCGTTCTGCAGCGCGAAGCGGGTGACTTTCGTCGGATCGATGATGCCGCGCTCGAGGAGGTCGCAGAACTCGGCCGCGTCGGCGTCGTAGCCGAACGCGTCCTTGCCCGCGAGGACCTTTTTCACAACGACCGCGCCGTCGACGCCGCAGTTCTCGGCGATCGTTCGGAGCGGAGTCTGGAGCGCGCGGCGCAGGATCTCGACGCCGTGCATTTCATCGGAGCTGTCGCCCTTGTACGAATCGAGAACCTTCGATGCGCGAAGGAGCGCGACGCCGCCGCCCGGAAGGATGCCTTCCTCGACGGCTGCGCGCGTGGCGTGGAGAGCGTCTTCGACGCGCGCCTTCTTCTCCTTGAGCTCGGTTTCGGTCGCGGCGCCGACGCGAATCTGCGCGACTCCGCCCGTGAGCTTCGCGAGTCGCTCCTGGAGCTTCTCGCGATCGTAGTCGGACGTGGTGGCATCGACTTCCTTGCGGATCTGAGCGATGCGGCCTTGGATTGCTTCCTTCTTGCCCGCGCCCTCGACGATCGTCGTGTTGTCCGCGTCGACCGTGATCTTCTTGGCGCGGCCCAGCTCCTTCAGGTCGACCTTCTCGAGATCGATGCCGAGGTCCTTGAAGAAGGCCTTGCCGCCCGTGAGGATCGAGATGTCCTCGAGCATCGCCTTGCGACGATCGCCGTAGCCCGGCGCCTTCACCGCGCAAACCTTCACAGTCCCGCGCAGACGATTGACGACGAGCGTTGCGAGGGCCTCGCCTTCGATTTCTTCCGCGATGATCAGGAGAGGCTTTCCGGACTTCGCGATCTTCTCGAGGATCGGGATGATCTTCGCGACCGACGAGATCTTCTCCTCGTGGATCAGCACGAAGCAGTCTTCGAGGACGGCTTCCATCCGGTCCTGGTCCGTGACGAAGTGCGGCGAGAGGTATCCGCGATCGAATTGCATTCCCTCGACGACCTCGACTTCCGTGTCGAGGCTCTTGCCTTCTTCGATCGTGATCACGCCGTCCTTGCCGACCTTCTCCATCGCCTGTGCGATCATGTTGCCGACTTCCGTGTCGTTGTTCGCCGCGATGGATCCGATCTGTGCGACTTCCTTGCTTCCCTTCACCGGGCGGCTCATCTTGCCGAGCTGCTCGACGACCTTCTCGACCCCCGTGCGGATCCCGCGCGTGAGGTCGACCGGGTTCATCCCGGCCGTGATGGCCTTGAGCCCTTCGACGTAGATCGCCTCGGTGAGTACGGTGGCCGTCGTGGTGCCGTCACCGGCGACGTCGCTCGTCTTGCTGGCGACTTCCTTCACGAGCTGTGCGCCCATGTTCTCGAACGGGTTCTTGAGCTCGATCTCTTCGGCGACGCTCACTCCGTCCTTCGTGACGGTGGGGCCGCCATAGCCTTTGTCGAGCACTGCGTTCCGCCCGCGCGGTCCGAGCGTGCTCTTCACCGCGCGCGCGAGCTTCGTCACGCCCGCTTTGATGGCCTCTCGTGCTTCTTGGTCGAAAACGATCTGCTTTGCGCCCATGCAGGATCCTCCTCTTCCTCTTCTAGTGCCGGCCTGCGCTGAGAATCGTTGAATGAAAGTCGACGGAAACCCCTGGTTCGGAATCCTGAGACGGACTTCGATTGGCAAAGGCAATGCCAGAGCGATCCGCGTTGGGGCAGCGCGACTCAACAGCCTGCCATCAAATAGTTTGAGGATTCCATTGAATCGCTCGCCCCGCGGTCGATCTGTCAGGATGGCAGGCGGGTCGGCGGCGGGCCGAAGGGGTCTGTCACAATGTCAGCGCGGCCTCGCTGCCCGCATCCGCGCGGGTCCGGTCGTTGGGCGAGAGGCGAGCACGCGCTCGGCGAAACGGCGGACGCGGCGAACGAGCGCGCGAGTCAGCCGGTGCCCGCCGGGATGCGCGACGTGCTCGACCGCGACGCCGGCCGCGCGAAGCGCATCGCGGCTTCGCTCCGAGAACGAGAACGGCACGGACTCGTCTGCGCGCCCGTGGAGTAGGAGCACCGGCAATTCGCGTGCGTCGCCGCGCCGCAGTTCTCGCGAAAGCACCTCGTCCTTCACGCGAGCGGCCGCGACCGCGAGACCTCTCCAGCGCGAGGCTTGCCGCACTCCGATGTAGCCGGCGAGATATCCCCCCTGTGAGTAGCCGAAGAGCGCGCATCGAGTCGCGTCGATTCTCCGATGCTCGCGCGCGATTCGCTCGATGAGTCGTTCGACGTGCCGCATGACTCGGCCTGCGTCCCGAAGAAAATCCTCGTTGCGCGCCGTGTAGAGGTACCAGGACCAACCGACGTGCGGCCCGCCTTTCCCGCGGATTTCGAACGGGTAGAGGCCCTGCACGAAGAGCACCGCGTAGCGCGGGCTCTCGATGCCGCGACAGATGCGACGAAAGGACGCGGCCGTCATGCCTTGGCCGTGAAAAACGACGAGCATGGGCACCCGCCGGCGCCCGGGAGGCATCGCCAACTCGAAGGCCGTCTCGATTCGGACCCAAGCTCGACCCGTGACGTGGCCGATAGATTCCGGCATCATGCCGCCCTCCCGGGGCCAATTGGGGCGCCGGAGTATACTCGGACGCCTGAGACGAAATCGAAGAGGAGCAGGACGCCAACGCGCCACCGCCGTTCATAAAAATGAAAACACCCGAGACCGAAGACTCGCAGAGAGAAAAGGCGCCGTTCAGCTACACGACCGGCGACCGCGTCACCGACGGACTCATCGAGCAGATCATCAAGTCGCGCGGCTCCTCGCAGGACGGCGACATGCTCCAGCAGATCCTCACGACCGCGGTGAAGCTCATCGACGACAAGGCGACGCGCGGCGACCTCAAGGTCATCAACTCGTCGCTGAAGGAGATGCGCTACGCGTTCAAGGTCTTCTCGAAGTACCGAGAGTTTCCAAAGGTGACGATCTTCGGCTCGGCTCGCACGCCCGAGGACGCGCCCGAGTACGCGCAAGCCCGCGAGTTCGCCGACCGCATCACGCACGAGGGATACATGGTGATCACCGGCGCCGGCGACGGGATCATGAAGGCGGGGCATCGCGGCGCGGGGCGCGAGAAGTCGTTCGGCGTGAACATTCGACTGCCGTTCGAGCAGCGTGCGAACGATGTGATCGCCGACGATCCGAAGCTCGTCAACTTCAAGTACTTCTTTGTTCGAAAGCTGATCTTCGTGAAGGAGACGGCCGCCGTCGCGCTGTTTCCGGGCGGGTTCGGCACGCTCGACGAAGGCTTCGAGGTTCTCACGCTCGTGCAGACCGGCAAGAGCAGTCCGCTGCCGATCGTGTTCGTCGATTCGCCGGGCGGGACCTACTGGAAATCGTGGTTCGATTACCTTCGCACACACCTCCTCGGGCGCGGTCTCATTTCGGAGGAAGACCTGAGCCTCTTCAAGATCACGACGAGCGTCGACGAGGCGATACGGGAGATCGTCGACTTCTACAAGAACTACCACTCGCTGCGATACGTCGACGGAACGCTCGTCATTCGCGTGAAGCGGCCGCCGACGCCGGCGCTCATTCAACGGCTCAACGCCGACTTCAAGAGCCTCCTTGTCGACGGCGAGATCACGTCGTCTCTGACGGCGCTTGCCGAAGAGGCGAACGAGCCCGAGCTGGCGCACCTGCCGCGAATCGTGCTCAAGTTCAACCGGCGCAATTTCGGTCGACTGCGCCGGCTCATCGATGCGATCAACCAGTACGCCTGAGCTTTCCCCCGAGCGCGTCGCCGAGATTCGCTCGCGACTCCTCGACTGGTATCGCCGCAGCCGTCGCGACCTCCCGTGGCGTCGCACGACCGATCCCTACTTCGTCTGGGTCAGCGAGACCATGCTGCAGCAGACGCAGGTCTCGACGGTCGTGCCGTACTACCAGCGCTTCGTCGAGCGATTCCCGAACGTGAGCGCGCTCGCCGAGGCGCCCGACGACGACCTCCTCGCCGCGTGGTCCGGGCTCGGCTACTACTCGCGCGTGCGAAATCTCCGGGCCGCCGCGCGCGAGGTTCGCGATCGATTCTCGGGCCGCGTGCCCGACGACTACGAATCGTTCCTCGCGCTGCCGGGCGTCGGTCCCTACACGGCGGGCGCGGTGATGTCGATCGCATTCGGAAAGCCTCACGCGGTGGTGGACGGCAACGTCGCGCGCGTGCTGTCGCGATTGTTCGCGGTTCCAGGGGATCCGCGGCGGGTGCCCGCGAAGGATCGGTTGTGGCAGATCGCGCAGGAGCTCGTGCCCGAGGACGCCGCCTCCGACTTCAATCAAGGCGTGATGGAGCTGGGCGCGCTCGTCTGTACGCCGCGCTCGCCGTCATGCTTGGTGTGCCCGCTCGCGCTCGCGTGCGAAGCGCACGTTCGAGGCGTCGAGGAACAGTTCCCGGAGAAGATGAAGCGGAAGGCGTCGCGCACGGTCACCGCGGCCGTTGCTGTCGTGCGTGATTCGAAGGGGCGGGTGCTCCTCGTGAAGCGCGACGGCGAGAAGCTCCTGCGCGGGCTCTGGGAGTTTCCGGGCATTGCCGAGCTGGTGCCCGCGGGCGATGCACGCAGGGCTCTCGCGCACGTGATGGTCGAACGATTCGGCGTCGCCTTCTTGATCTCGCAGGAGCGCGTGCAGGTGCGCCACTCGATTCTCGAGCGACGCATCACCGTTCATGTCTTCGACGCGGTTGCGGCATCGCCATTGCCGCGCCAGAAGGGCGCCCGCTTCGTCGACCCCGCGACATGGGAATCCCTGCCGCTGGCCGCGTCCGCAAGAAAGATCTTCCGCGCGCTGTCGTCGCGGGACGGACGTTAGCCCACTCACAACCCGATCGTTCGCGCATCGAATCCGTGATCCACGCAGATGCGCGTGCCGGCTCGGAGCGATCGGTCGTTGAACCGCCGCATGCCGAATGACATGACTTGCCATCATCTGCCATCCACGCGTAACCTTTGCCTCAGGCGGTGATGCCCCGGAACAGGGCAGGATGGCCATCTGGCCCCCACGCACTGCAACTGCCGCCTCACCCAGTGATCCACGGAGGAACTCATGACTAGCCGAACTGCGACATGGTTCTTGTCGCTCTTCCTGTTTGGATCCGTAGCGGCTGCTCAGTACGTTCCGCCGCGCGAACTCATTCGCAATGGCTTCGGATCTATCAACTTCCTTAATCACTTCCCGACGTACAGCGTCGCGTACCAGTGGATGCCGCAATCCAAAGAGGTTCGCTTCGTCATTCAGTGGCGCCCTGCCTCAACAGATAAGTGGAAAGAGCCGTTCGAGCAGATCGAAACTGTCGCGTACTACATGACGGCCGTTGCTCCGCTCTACGCAGGGGACTGGGACTCGCTTTATGTGATCGGAGTGAACGTCGATGGGAAGACGATCATCGAAAAGTGGAAGGTGGTTCTCACCGCCATTCCCGACGGCCCTCCCAAGGTCGTCGTCAAGAAAACGCAGATTCTTGCCTCGGCCGCCCTCACGACCATCCGGGCGGCCGCCGCAGCGCCCAACGATCAGTTCTTAATCGTCCAGCGCCACGAGGATGCCCCTCTTGTTCAACACGTGGCTCGGGCTCGTGCACCACTACGTCGTGAACCGCGACCTCTTCGCGCCGCAAGCGTCGGTTCTCGAAAAGCTCGGCCCGACTCTCGTGAAGCACTTTCTCCGTCTTGTCGAGAAGTGAGCGCGGAGACGAGCCGATGAACACGAACGACCATCGCATCACCCATTGATCAGGGAGACACGCCGATGAACACGAACGACAGTTGCATCAGCTGTGGCATGCCGATGCGTTCGGCCGACGAGCACGCCGCGAAGGATCCAACGAAGCCATATTGCCTTCATTGCGCGAAGCCGAGCGGCGAACTGAAGAGCTATGACGAGGTCCCCGCTTGGAAGAAGTGATGACGGCGAGGCGCTCCGGTTCGGGCCCAACGCGGACGAGCGGCGTCGAGCTTCGCCGCGTCGCCGAGGAAGTGCGCGATGGCCTGAGCGCCGCGGCCGATGAGAAATACCTCGAGCAGATCCGGCGATTGGTGCCGGGCATTCGAACGTGCGGAGTGCGAGTTCCGGCGATCCGTGCTCAGGTGAAAGCGCTCGCAGCCGCGCAACCGCAGCTCGACTTCGCGGCGACGTGCTCGTTGCTCGACGCCTTCTGCGCCGGCGGCTGCCGCGACGAGATCTTGTTCGCCGTGTTCCTCGCGTCGCGTTTTCGAAAGGCGATTCCTACAGTCGAATGGCCGCGGATCGGGAAGTGGGTGAAGGCGATCGACAACTGGGAGACGTGCGATCAGCTCGCGATGAACCTGGTCGCTCCGCTCGTCGCTGCGCATCCCGAGCGCGTCGACGATCTTCTCGAGGTGACGAAGTCGCCGAACTCCTGGCACCGCCGATTTGCCGTCGCCGCAACCGCAGCGCTCAATCAAAAAGGACGATCGCTTCCCGAAGCGACGATGCGCGTCTGCGCTCGGCTGATGGACGACGCCGAGCCGATGGTGCGGAAGGCCGTGGCGTGGGCAATTCGCGAAGCGAGCGAGCGCGACGAGGCCGCGGCCTTCGCGTTCCTCATGAAGCCCAAGAAGCGCGCGGCGGCGAGCCTGCTGCGCGAAGCATTGGAGAAGCTCACGCCGGCGCACCGCGCGGCGCTGTGCCGCTGACGCTCGACGGGCGCGTCACGCGGCGAACGCGGCGTCTCGAAACGTCACCATCCGGTTTCGCGCGGGATCCCAGAGGCTCAAGCGAAAGTTCTCGACGACGTCGCGAAGGCGAAACGACGTGGCCGTCGGATTCTGCAGCTCCGGAATCGCGGCCATCGTTTCCGGCAAGCGATAGAAGGGGATGTGCGGGTTCAGGTGATGGACGTGGTGATACCCGATGTTCCCGGTGAAGAAGTTCATGATCGGGCCGAGCTTCATGAAGCTCGCCGACTCGAGCGAGGCTCGGTAGTACGTCCACTCGTCGAGCGGCAGGACGTGCGTCCCCTCATAATTGTGCTGGGCGTAGAAGAGGTATCCGCCGACCGCGGTCGCGATCGTCATCGGCAGGAGGAGCGCGAAGAAGAGCACGGGAAAGCCCGCGAACACCCAAAGCCCTGCGATGAGCCCGCCGTGCGCGGCGAGCGACAACGCCGAGTCCCAGTGCTTCCTCGGATGCCTCACGAGCGGAAGCAGCGTGACGCTGAAGACGAACACGGCGAAGTACCCGAACAAGATCGTGAGCGGGCTTCGGCTGATGCGATACGCGAGCCGCTGCATCCAGGACGCCGCGCGCCACATCTCGATCGTCATGATGGGAAACGATCCGATGTTCGAGCCGATGATCTTGCCGACGTTGCCATGATGGAAGTTGTGGCTTTGACGCCACGATCGCGTCGGCACGAGCGCGAGCGCGCCATAGCTCGCGAGCAGCGCCTTCGCCAATCGAGACCCGCGGAAGATCGCGCCGTGCATGAAATCGTGAAAGAGGATGAACGCTCGGACCATCGACAGCGCGCCGAGCACGGAAAACGCCAACCGGACCGGCCACCACGGAATCAGCGCGGCGCCCGCGAGCGCACCGGCGACCAGGGCATATGTCGTGACGAGGTGCCACCAGCTCTTGCCGACGCTCTCTTCGGCGAATGGCCGCGTCGCGTCGTGCAGTTCCTTGCCGCTTCGAGCGGCGGGTTCTTCGATTCGAGGCATGGGTGAGGCTCCGATGAACGACTTCGCGCCATGGGTCCGTTCCCGAGACCGCCCGCGGAAACGCAAAACGGAAGATGATAGGACGCGAACGCCGCGCGTCAAAGAGGATAGAGCGATCCGTTGATCCCATCGGCCGTTCGGCGAACGGAACTCGAGGCAATTCAGCGGTTAGGCTGCACTCGAACGAAACAGTCGTAGTACGCGGGCATCATGCCGTCGCGCGAGGTCTCGGCGGGCGTGAGGCGGTTCACGTTGTTTCGCGGATCCGCGCTGCCGTTGAGGCTCATCACGACCACTCCGGGTCGCAATGCTTCGTCGATCTCGACGACCGCCTCGATCTCGGCGCGCGCCGATGCGACGCGCACGCGCGCGCCCGCGGCGAGGCCCAGGCGGCGAGCGTCGTCGGGATGGATCGCGATCGGCGAGTGCGCGAGCGGGCGGCTCGGGATCGTCTGCGACAGGAGGTGGCGCTTTCCCTTCGGCGAGATGAGCTGCAGAGGAAACTCCGCGGACGGCGCCGTTCGAGCGAACGGGCGGAGATCGATCGTCCTCGGAAACTCGAATCGTCCCGACTTCGTCGCGAAGCGGCCGTCCGCCCACGGCACCGCGGAGAGCCCCGGGTTGTCGCCGAATCCCGACTCGTCGAGCGCGGCGCGCGTCGATTCCGGAAGCGTGCGCGAAAAGCGATCGACCCACGTGCCTTCGTCGCCGGCCAGCTCGTCGCCGAATCCGAGCCGCTCGGCGAGCGCCTGGAAGATCGCGAGATCGCTCTTCGATTCGCCGAGAGGATCGATGACGCGCCGCTGCCGGCCGATGAGGTTGTGGCCGTAGCTCGTCACGATGCCGTCTTCTTCCAGGAACGACGTCGTCGGCAGGACGAGATGCGCGAGCCTCGCCGTGTCGGTCCAGTGGAAATCGACGACGACCACGAACGGGATTCGCCGCATCGCTTCGACGACGCGATCGGAGTCGGGGAGCGCGTGGACGGGGTTCGCGCCGTTCACCCACATCATGCGAATCGGCGGCTCGAGCGCGTCGAGCCCTCGCCAGAAGGCGCCCGCCGGCACCTCGCGCCGCGCGGCGTTGCCTTTCGGCGCGAGCCACGTCGCGTCGAGTGCGGTGCGGT
>JACOTG010000212.1 GCA_016178505.1 Planctomycetota bacterium | reverse complement strand
GATACTCTCCACTGTATCGCATCGTCGTCGCGCCTTGCATCTGGCCAGCCGGCGCCGGGTACCCGCGGCGCGAAGCGCCGTGGGTGCACCCGGCCTCGTCGCCTAGTGAGATAGGCTCTTAGCCACGACTGCGCCACCGACTCGCCGTCTTCGTGCGAGACGCCTACTTGGGAAGCTTCGATGCCAGGACGTCGACCTTCTCGATCGCGGGGGGCTTGGCGAACAGCTCGGGAGCCTTCGCCATGAGTGCGGCCGCGACCTTGCCGGTGAGGTGGGCTTGCCGACCGGCCTCGCTGGGGAATGCGTCGAAGATGCCGAACGTAGATGGCCCCAAGCGAATCCCGAACCAGGCCGTCGTCGCCGGTTCGTCGAGGACCAACGGAAGCCCGGCGAGAAGAAAGTTCTCGACGTCTTTTTCTTTCCCCGGCTTTGCTTCGAGGCGAACGAACAATCCAAATTTGACCATGACGTGTCTCCTGTTTCGCTGCCCCTCAAGAAGAGATCAGCGCAAAGCTACCGCGACCATCGACGAGGGTGCAAGCGCACGACAGCGTGCTCCTCCGATTCAAGCGGCGATATTTCCTTGGCGAGAATACAGCGACGAACTCGTTCGCGTTCCGTCAGCGTGAGGCGCTCGAGCGTCACGTTGCTCGCCGTGCAAACTGTTTCCGGGTCAGTCCAAGAAAGCAATAGAAGCCGCGGCTCCGGTCGGACCCGAGTGCACGAATCAGCGAACGACAGAAAAGGCTCACTGAATCCGAAGCACGACTCCGTTCGTGATGCTCACTCCTTGTGGAATTTGCGCGGCGCCGTCGCGGATGAAGCCCTGGAGCGTGATCGTGATCGGCGTCGAGAGGCCCCCCGGGCGGTTGAGGAGCGTCGACGGAGCCGGGCTCGAAGGAAGGTTGGCCGAGCCGAGTCGCGAATCGAAGTTGTTGAAGATCTTCCTCGGCTGAGGGATCTGCCCGACGTTGAGCGGCGTCGGAAAGGACATGATGCCGAGGCCGCGAGGCTGCACTCGCAGCGTTGACGCGGTCGACGCGCCGAGCCAGATGTAAGCTGCAAAGGGCGACGCCCCACGGCTCGACGGCGACGCCATCACCGCGCGCAGCGGCTGGCCGAGCCCGACGGTGACCTCGCGCGTGAGGGCATCGCCCGCCGACGCGTTCACGAGAAGCACGTCTTCGCGATCTCCCCGACCGACGTTCACGTTGCCATACCGAGCTGCTAGCTCGGGAGCGACGTAGCGATAGCCCGCGGCAAGAGTCGACACGCAGATCCCGATGTCGATCCGCACGTCGACGACGCCCGCGCCCGACGGCGCGCGGACGACGACGTGGTCCGAGGTCACCGAGAGCACCGTTGCAGCGACTCCGCCGAAAGTCACGATCGTGGTCTGGATGTCCGTGAAGCCAGAGCCGAAGAGATTCACGGTTTCCCCTCCGGCTTCGGATCCCGAGTTCGGCGCCACGGTGGTGAGCGCCGCGCTGCCCGAAGAACCGGCGAGCTGCCACGTGTCGCTCGATGCGGTGCCCCCACCCTCCGGTAGTCCGCCGAAGAGCACCAGGCGCCCGCACGCGGCGTCGCGGGCGAGCCCCGGCCAGACTCGGCCAGTCGGGTTCGCCGCAGATGGGAGCAAGTTCCAGTTGATCCCGTCCCACTCCCATGTGTCCGCGAAGAACGAACTGGAGAAATCGCCGCTGCCGCCAAAGAGCACCGTCCGTTGGCGAATGGGCTCGAACACCATCCCGCATCCGCCGCGCGCGGACGGCATCGTCGCAGGAGCGACCGGCATCCACGCCGAGCCGTCGAACTCCCAGGTGTCCGCTCCGATGCCGCTCGAGCTGAATCCGCCAAAGAGCACCGTGCGACCCCGCGCGGAGTCGTACGCGAGCGCGAGGTAAGCGCGCGGGCCGGGATTCGGCGAGACGACGATCGGAGTCCACTGCGAGCCGTCCCACTCCCACGTGTCGGAGAGAGCGATCCCGATCGAGTCGAATCCGCCGTAGAGGATCGTGCGGCCGCGCAACGAATCGTACGTCATCGTGTGAGCCGAGCGAGCCGGCGGGCTCGTCGCCGGAATCTGTCGCGTCCAGTCTGTGCCGTCCCACTCCCACGTGTCACCGAGCACGCGTCCGTTGAACGTGTCGTTCCCGCCGAAGAGGACCGTGCGGCCTCGCCCGGAATCAAACGCCGTCGCATGAAACGAACGAGGCGTGGGACTGTTCGCCGGCGTCCGTTGCGTCCAGTTGCTGCCGTCCCATTCCCACGTGTCACCCAAGTCGGCGAACGCGCTGTCCGAGCCGCCAAACAGGACCGTCCGATTCCGCGCAGAATCGAAGGCGAGCGAGGGCGAGCTTCGGGCGGGCGGCGACGTCGACGGGAAAACCTCGCTCCAGTCGGTCTGAGCCCATGCGCGCGACGGGATGATCGCCAGCAATGCGCTCGCAGCCACGGCGACGGCCCATCGGTCGTGAAGTCCAGGGTGACGGGCTCGTTCGATCCGGTTTCGCATGCTTCCGCCTTTCCGTTGTTCGAGACTCAGGTGTCGCAGGGCGTGTCATCGGCGCCGGGGTGGCGCAGTCGCCGTCCGTCGTCCGCTCGGATGATGCACTGCTCTTCGGCCAGCGTCGAATCACGACGCTCCGCATCCGAGAGGCAATTCCATGGATCCGGGGCGTCTGCCCCAAACGAAAGCTGAGCCAAGTCGTGCTCGGCGCCGCAAGATGAGCAAGCAAACTTCATCGCACTCTCGCGCAGTGAGCCAGCGTCAATCGACGATCCGTCGCTAGCGTGCGGGCGGCTCGTCGTCGAGGAACGCGACGACTCCCGTGTCGAGCGAGTACTTGGCGCCCACGACGAAGAGGCGCTCGCGCAGGATCATCTGCTCGAGGACTTCCGAACCGTGTCGCAGCTGATTCACCGAAACGCGCACGTTGGCCTGAACGGCGCGCCGCACGAGCGCGTCCGGGTCGTGCCGCAGCTCCGTTTCCAGCAACGGCTCGACCGACGGGCGCACGCGGTCGACGATCGAGCGCAGATTCCGCGACTGGTTCTCCCTCGGCCGCATGAGTTCTTCGAGCGTGGCCAGAACGGCGCCGCATCGAGAGTGGCCGAGCACGACGACGAGCGGCGTGCAGAATCGCTCGACGGCGAACTCGACGCTGCCGATTTGCGACGGCGCGACGATATTGCCGGCGACGCGGATCACGAACAGATCGCCCAGGCCTTGGTCGAACACGATCTCGGCGGGCACGCGCGAGTCGGAACATCCGAGGATGACCGCGAACGGCTCCTGACCCGCCGCCAGCTCGCCGCGGCGCGTCTGGCTCGTGGGCGAGTCGATGCTTCGAACGCCCGACTGGAATCGACGGTTCCCCTCTCGCAGGCGTTCGAGTGCATCCTGTGCCGAGATCATCGAAGCTCCGTTCTCGTCGGGTCAACGGATTGCCGGACGCGCCGCGCCGCGCGCCCCCGTCGAGCGTTCGCGAAGTACGGGGGAAGAGGCTCCGTTCTCCAGCACGTCCGGATCACAGCCGGACTGTAACGGGAGGCTTCGATGGGGTCAATCGAGTGCGACCTGACTCCCGAAAACTCGCGCGTGTACACGAATCCCTGGAATCCGGCCCGGATCGGCACATTTCAAGAATTGCTGTTCGCGGCGCCGTCCGGCGTCGTTTGGCACTGGATCGGCGCTGACTTCTCGCGACGGCTGGTATCGCCGCTTCGGTAGGAACGCCGCCCAACGAGCGAAGCTCTCTCGATGTCGAGCAACGGCTTCGTGGTGCTCGTCCCATGATTCCGAGCCTCGAGGGGTACTGACCCGCGAACGGGCGGGCGCGCGACGCCCGCCCGTTCGCCTTTCACGGGTCGTTCGAGCGGCGTATCATGGTCGGCCGTCGTCGATCTCACCCTGGAGACGTTCGATGTTGCTCACGCTCGTGACTCGCGGTGCTTTCATCGCGACCGGATCGTTCGAGAGGACCGCGTTCGGTCTCCGCAACGTGAGCCCATGAACGCACTCGTCGTGATCGGGCTCGTCGTCTGTTGCCAAGCTCCCCCGACGAGCCCGCCGCAGCTCGAAGTCGGCCGCGACGTCGAAGGCCAGATCGAAGAAACGGATTCCATCGTCCATACCGACGTCACCGACACGACGTTCACCGAAGCGCCCGTCCGCGCGAAGAAGCTCGCGATTCGCGTCGCCGAGAGCGGCACGTACACGATCGACGTTCGGTCCACCTTCTTCGACGCGTACGTCGTCCTTCGCGACGACGCGGGCAAGGTCCTCGCCGAAGACGACGACGGGCTCATCGCCACGCACTCGCGTCTCGTCGTCGAGCTTCGCGCAAACGTCCCGGTCTCGCTCGACGTGTGTGCCCTGCACGGCGCCGCGGGTCCGTGGACCGCGAGCCTTCGCAAGGGCGCTCCGGAGCCGCTCGATCCAACGGCAAGAGTCGCGGCCGACGTCGCCGAGCGGCGAAAGATCGTCGAAGCGCGCGAAGGACGCTACGGGCCCGACGATCCACGCACCGCCACGGCCCTCAACGAGCTTGCGGCGTTTCTGTCGGCACAAGGCAATTACGCGGAGGGGAAGTCGCTCTCGGAGCGCGCCCTCGCCATCTTCGAAAAATCGTTCGGGCCCGAGCACTACCAAACGGCAACCGCCCTCGAGAAGCTCGCCGGCATCCTCTACGAGCGCGGCGAGTACGGCGCGGCGAAGTCCACCTGCGAACGTGCCCTCGCCATCCTGGAAAAGACGACGGGTGCCGAGTCCGCGGAAACCGCCCAGTGCGCCAACAACCTCTCGATCATCGTCCAGGCCCTGGGCCAGCTCACGGAGGCGAAGGTGCTCCTCGAGCGCGCCCTCGCCATCACCGAGAAGCTCCGAGGCCCGGAGCACCCCATCACGGCGACGCAGCTCAGCAATCTAGCGAGCGTCCTGCACGACCAAGGCAAGTACGAGGAGGCGAAGCGACTCCATCGGCGCGCACTCGCCATCGAGGAAAAAGTCCTCGGCTCGGATCACATTCAGACGGCAACCTCGATGGTATTGCTCGCAAGCGACCTCTACGTCCAGGGCCGGTACGCGGAAGCTCGACCGCTCTACGAGCGCGCGCTCGCCATCGACGAGAAGGTCCTTGGCACCGAGCATGCCGACACCATGTTTGCCGTCGGCGATCTCGCGCTGCTCCTCTACGATCAGGGTCTCTACGAGGAAGCAAAGCCTCTCTTCGAGCGCGCGCTCGCGACGACCGAAAGAGTCCGCGGGCCGGAGCATCCGGAAACCGCGACGGCCCTCAACAACCTCGCCCTTCTGTTTCGCGATCAAGGGCAGTTCGACGAAGCGAAGCCGCTCTTCGAGCGCGCCCTCGCCATCGACGAGAAAGTGTTCGGGCCGAATCATCCGACGACGGCATTCGCGCTCAACAACCTCGCACGGTTGCTCTGCGAGCAAGGTCAGTTCGACGCGGCGGAGCCTCTCGTCGAGCGCGCGCTGGCCATCGACACGAAATCTCCGGCGGCCCGACGCCTGGAGACCATCGACACGCTCGCAGCTCTCTCGCGCCTTCGCGCCGGCGAAGGACGGAAAGACGAGGCCCTGCAGTTAGCGGAGCAGGCGCTCGCCTTGTGCGAGAAGATCCTCGGCCCCGAACATCGCGAAACGGCGGACATGCTCGGAAACATCGCCCAACTCCTCTACGACCGGGGCCGGTACGTTGAGGCGAGGTCGAACCTCGAGCGTGCGCTCACCATCCAGACGGCGACTCTCGGAGTCGATCACCGATCCACGGGAAAGACGCGTCGCATTCTGGCCGCGCTGCTCGCCGACGTCGGCGAGACGTCGAAAGCGATCGCACTGATCGAGTCCCCGATGCAAACGGGCCGACAACGAACCCTCGCCTTGGTCTCGAGCACGTCGGAGTCCGACGCGCTCCTCTACGGCGCGGCCGCGCGCAACGACGTCGAGATGTTCCTGAGCGTCAAGAACATCGACGCCGCGGCGGCGACGCAACTCGACTTCTATGACGCGGCGCTCCAGTGGAAGGGACTCGTGACGCGCAGCCTCAGCCGCAGCCGCGCGCAGGTCTTTCGTTCGCTGGATCCCGAGCAGCGCTCGCTCGTCGAACGATTGCGTTCGTCCCAGGCCGCGCTCTCCAATCTCCTCTCCGCG
>JACOTG010000211.1 GCA_016178505.1 Planctomycetota bacterium | reverse complement strand
GCTACAGTAAAGGTTCACGGGGTCTTTCCGTCTAGCTGCGGGTAAGCGGCATCTTCACCGCTGCTACAGTTTCGCCGGGCTCCTCGTTGAGACACTGCTCCAGTCGTTACGCTATTCATGCGGGTCGGAACTTACCCGACAAGGAACTTCGCTACCTTAGGACCGTCATAGTTACGGCCGCCATTCACCGGGGCTTCAGTTCTGAGCTTCGCCTTGCGGCTAACCCATCCCCTTAACCTTCCGGCATCGGGCAAGCGTCAGTCTGTATACCGCCTCTTTCGAGTTCGCACAGACTTGTGTTTTTAATAAACAGTCGCTAGAGCCATTTCTCTGCGGCCTACCCAGACTCATAGTTTCCCACAAGCCCAAGCAGGCACTCCTTATCCCGAAGTTACGGAGTCAAATTGCCTAGTTCCTTAACGAGGATTCTCCCGAGCGCCTTTGGATTCTCACCTCGCCTACCTGTGTCAGTTTGGGGTACGGACGACTTAGAAACTCGCATACGAGGGTTTTCTTGGTAGCGTGGCGTCAGCTAGTTCGCCAATAATTGGCTCCTCATCACTTTTCGGAGTTAGCGAGGCCCCGGATTTTCCTAGGACCTCCCCCTACGAGCTTGAACGCACACTTCTAGTCGTGCGCTAACTTAGCCTTCTACGTCACCCCGCTGCTCAAGCGCTTCTACGCCGGTACAGGAATATTAACCTGTCGTCCATCACCTACGCCTTTCGGCCTCGGCTTAGGGTCCGACTAACCCTGGGCGGATTTACCTTCCCCAGGAAACCTTAGGCTTACGGCGAAGAAGATTCTCACTTCTTTTGTCGCTACTCGTTCCGGCATAATCACTTCCACGTTGTCCAGGTGTCCTTACGGTCACCCTTCGGCCTTGCGTGGAACGCTCCCCTACCATCGTTGCACTGGGCTGACCATGCGCAACGGTCCGCGGCTTCGGCTGTGAGCTTAGTCCCGTTCATTGTCGGCGCGAAGTTGCTCGACTAGTAAGCTGTTACGCACTTTTTAAATGATGGCTGCTTCTAAGCCAACATCCTAGCTGTCTTAGCAACCTCACTTCCTTTCGCACTGAGCTCACCTTTGGGGCCTTAGCCGGCGATCTGGGCTGTTTCCCTCTTGACGATGAAGTTTATCCCCCACCGTCTGACTCCCGTGATAGTCACAATGGTATTCGGAGTTTGATTAGGCAAGGTAGCCTGGTGGGCCCCTAAACCCATTCAGTCGCTCTACCCCCATTGTGTAGTGGCACGAGGCTAGCCCTAAAGCTATTTCGGGGAGAACCAGCTATCTCCGAGTTTGATTAGTCTTTTGCTCCTATCCACAGCTCATCCCATCGCTTTTCATCGCAAGTGAGTTCGGTCCTCCACGTATTGTTACATACGCTTCAACCTGGCCATGGATAGATCACCCGTTTTCGGGTCTGCTGCATGCAACTGAACGCGCATTTTGCACTCGCTTTCGCTGCGGCTTCGTCCCTTAAGGACTTAACCTTGCTGCATACAGCAACTCGCCGGATCATTCTGCAAAAGGCACGCCGTCACCCGTTCCTCTCCGAAGAGAGGCATAGGGCTCCGACCGCTTGTAGGTGTATGGTTTCAGATCTCTTTCACTCCCCTAATAGGGGTGCTTTTCACTTTTCGCTCGCGCTACTTATACACTATCGGTCGCTAGAGAGTGCTTAGCCTTAGGAGATGGTCCTCCCAGATTCACACCAGATTCCGCGTGGCTGGTGCTACTTGGGAAGTTGCCGGAAGATTCCTCCCTTTCGTCTACGGGACTCTCACCCTCTGTGGTCCGTCTTTCCAGAACGGCTCAACTAGGGAAGAATTTTGTAACTTCCTCGCCGGCCCGTGTGCCGGCATGGCAACCCCCGCTACCCCGAACCCACAACGCTCACGGGCTTACATGGGCTCGGTTTAGGCTGACTCCCGTTCGCTCGCCGCTACTAGGGAGGTCGAGTTTTCTTTCTTTTCCTCAGGGTACTAAGATGTGTCAATTCCCCTGGTTATCCTTCGCACCCTATGCATTCAGATGCGAATGTCGCGGTATGACCCGCGACCCGTCGCCGGATTCAGAAATCTCCGGATCAATGCTTGCTTACCAGCTACCCGGAGCTTATCGCAGGCGAGCCACGTCTTTCATCGGCTTCTAGCGCCAAAGCATCCACCATACACCCTTAGTAGCTTGACCACATTTTCTGAGAATCTCTCTGGTCGCTCCAAGGAGTGGCGCTTCTGTATCGCTTTTCGGAATTCAGTTTTCAATGAACACGAGAGGGAGCTTATTCCACCCTCTCGTCACGTCATTCAGCCGCGCCATCGCGCGGCCGATTCATTAGCTGTGGAGGTGACCGGATTCGAACCGGCGACCTTCTGGTTGCAAACCAGACGCTCTCCCAGCTGAGCTACACCCCCGATATGCGGTCAGGTCATTGGTGGGCCTAAGTGGAGTCGAACCACTGACCTCACGCTTATCAGGCGTGTGCTCTAAACCAACTGAGCTATAGGCCCATGTTGTCTACCGGGAAGCCAAAGGCCCTTCCCGCATGGAGAGGCGACCGACCGTGCTGCGCACCATCATCAGATCGCCGCTGGGCGACAACGCGTGTCGCGGCGTCGCCCGACCGTAGCTCGTCGCTACGCTTTGAAAAGCCCGTTGCACGACCCAGAAAGGCCTACTCCAGGCAGTGTTCTCGTTCAAAAAGAGCGCTAATCTCCTCGCCCTTCGATCAGCGAGGGCGCGGAATATCTCATATCGGTTCGGGGTCGTCAACGCCTTTCGCCATTTTTTTGGCCCTTCTCTGCGCGTTTCGCCGCAAACTTCGTCGCCGTGCGAGTGCCTTGCGACTTCTCCCATCGTGACGGCTGCTGATACGATCTCGCCATCGCGGTCTCAAATCCCGAGACAAGGATGAAGATGCCGCATGGAAAAAGGCGTGACGCGGGCGGAAATGGTCGAGATCGACCGTCGGGCCACGGTCGAGTTTGCGATGCCGAGCCTCCTCCTGATGGAGAATGCGGGATTGCGCGCCAGTGACATCATTCGCGCCGAGTTCGGCAAGACACGGTTCGCGGACATCGTCATTCTCTGCGGCAAGGGAAACAACGGCGGCGATGGGTTCGTCGCCGCTCGACATCTGTTGAACGCCGGCGCCCCGGTCCGGGTCCTCAGCTGCGTCTCCGAGCCCCGAATCTTCGAACCCGGGGACGCGGGGACCAATGCCACCATCCTCGCAAGGATGGGACATTCGCCTTGCGTGATCGACGACCCCGATTCGCTCGAATTCACCGAGGGAACTTTGGTGGTCGACGCGATCTTCGGGACGGGACTTCGGGGCGAGGTTCGCGGCCTGGAGCGTCAGGTCATCGAGCGGATCGAACGGTCGTCAGCTACCGTCGTGTCGATCGACATTCCGTCGGGGCTCGACGCCGATTTGGGTGTTCCGCTAGGAGTCGCGGTGACTGCCGACGTCACCGTCACGCTTGCCCTGCCGAAGAGAGGGTTCTTCGTGGGAGACGGCGCAATCTATGCTGGTCGCATCGAGGTCGTCGACATCGGCATCCCGCGGTCTTTGCTCGAGCCGTTGCGCCGCCGCGGATCTGAGATCACAGGACGATCTTGACCTCTGTCCCTGGTGGGACGAGATCGAAGAGATCCTCGACCTCGGCGTTGAGCATCCGGATGCAACCGTCGCTCATCTCTTTCCCGATCGAGTCCGGCTCCGTCGTTCCGTGAATCCCGTAGCCTGCGTGCTGCTCCGTGGCTTCGAATCCCATCCATCGCGTTCCGAGCGGATTCCGCGGGTCGCCGAATGGAATCGCTTCGCCGGGCTTGAACCACACGGGATGAACCTGCTTGTCCCGAACGACAAACGTTCCTTCAGGTGTCTTGCCGCCCTTCCCGAGCCCGACGCGTCTCTCGAGTATGGGAACGTCCCCACAGAAGAGAGCGAGGCGAAAATCTTGTTTCGAAACCTCGATTCGAAGCGGCGCCGACGGGACCTTCAGGGTCATCCCCGGCTGAATGCGCGACGGATCTGCAAGGCCGTTGACGCGCGCAACGAAGCCTGGTGTGACGTTGATCCCTTTGTCTTTTCGCCACGTTTTGACGAGGCGATCGAGCGAATCTCCCTTGGAAACGACGTGCGAGAACGCCGTGTCCGGAAAGACCTGTCCCGAGAAGTAAACGCGTTGAACGACCGGTTCGAGTGCCTTCTTCAGGTCGGATTCGAACGGCGTGTCGCGGTTTTCTGCGAGCGACGCGGCGAGGAGCTTGGCGGCATCCGGCAGTTTGCCCTGGCGGACGAGGCGCTCGGCCAGAACGAGCGAAGCGTGGACCGCTGAAGCGGTACGCGGCCCCGTCGCGGTGACGAGCCTCAGCATCGCTTCGCCGTCTTCGGGGTGCGGTGATCCGAGCAATGCCTTCGCGCGGTCGACGGCCGCGCTCCCGGTGCGAGCATCGTTGGGGAATTTCTGAACGGCCTCGCCGAGCAGACGGTCCGCGTCCGCATCACGGCCGGCGGCACGCGCCTGAGTCACCGATTCGAGAAGGGCCGTGGCCCCATCGTCACTCGCAGACTTCGCGGCTACTCCGCCGTGGTCGGTGTTTCCGGTATCGGGAATCGCGAGGAACAACGGAAGCGGCTCGCGTTCCGCCGACATCGTGTGCGGAGTCGTCGTACTCGGCCCCGAATCGATCGCGCGGGATTCCCGCTTCGCCCCTGCGAACCAAAGCCAAGCACCGAGAACGGACGCGACCAACACCGCGAGAATCGCCGAGATCCTACCCATTGCGTCTCCTTGCGCTCCTGGCAGACGCGGAGTCGTCGATCCGGCGTGGTTCGTGCAATCGCATCATCGTTGCGCCGGAGTCGGAACCGGTCAGCCGGTCCAATGCCTCTGGCTCGCTCGCAACTCGAACGATGGCCGCCCAGCCAACGTCCGCCGCCCTGGCCTCATCCGCTCGGGCGCCTCCTCGATTCGAGAAGACACTCCGCGCGGCAAGTACCTCGATTGCGACGGCGAGCCCAACCTAGCGAAAAAAACCTCCGCCAAGGTGCCGTGGGGAAGCTTGTTTAGAACCCGCAGTTCACGTGGGAGCCAATTGGGCGTTTCACACGTCCCCCGAGGGGCATGTGCGTCACGCTCAAATAGAGGCACCCCATGAAAGGGTCATAGGTTCAAAAAACGCCTGCTTCCCAACACGAACACGGCAGAGGTTTTTGATCTCTCGTTTGGCGGGCGCAGTATATCAGAAGGGTCTCTGCGATCAAGGCAAGCGCCCGTCAGGCCCTGCGCTCGCGCTATACCCCCCGAACCAACGCACCAAGCGCTTGCACGCGAGCCACGACGCGGGCGTGCAGCGCGGCAGCGTCAGAATCGCGAAGCGTTCGGTCGGGCGCGCGATACGTGATCTCGAACGTGAGGCTTCGTTTTCCTGCGCCGACTTGGGCGCCCGTGTAGACGTCGAACAAACGTACGGCACCGATGAGATCAGGCGCCGCTTCGCGAATGGTTGCCTCCAAGTCGGCGGCTCGAACGGATTCTGCAACGACGATAGAGAGGTCTTGGCGGATCGCGGGGAAACGCGGAAGCGGTTCGAATCGCCGAATTGGTCGGTCCGACTTCGACAGCAGGCCAAGATCGATGCGGAAAAACGAAACGTCCGCGGTGGCGAGGTCGAACGCTTGGGCTATTGACGGGTGAAGCTCCGACGCTTCGCCGAGCCGCAACGAACCCTGCCACAGCTCCGCGGATCGCGAAGGATGCACCCACGGATCCCGTATGTCGCCGGTCGATCGCCATTCGGGCGAAGACAACGAAAGCGCACGCAACAGCGCCTCGCATGCGCCCTTCGCGTCGAAGAATACCGCGGGCCGGACCACTCCCGTCCCACGCTTTCGACACGCGAATCCGACGACGTCTCTTCTCTCGACCGGAAGCTCGGCGCTTCGTCGGTCCGCCTTCGTGTACGACCGGCCGAGCTCGTACAACCGAAATGCGTCGCGATGGCGAAGGTTTTCTTCGAGAATCGCGAGCAAGTTCGGCACGATGCTGATCCTCAGCCGACCGGCCCCTGAGGCAATCGCGTTCTTGATGTGAACGTGATGCTCCGGATCGAGCCCCGCCTTCGTGATCACCGTGTCGTCGACGAACGAGTAAGTGCCGACCTCGTGAAAGCCGAGCCCGAGGGACAGGATCGCCTTCACCTCGCGCTCGAGCGCTCGCATGGGGTTCTTCGGCGCCGGAGCACACGCAATCAGGGGCGAGCGCTCCGAGATATCGTCGTAACCGTAGAGTCGCCCGATCTCCTCGACGAGGTCCATCTCGATCGAAACGTCTTTCGTCGCTCGAAACGACGGCACCGAAACGCGGAATCCGCCCTCGAGGGTCTCGAGCCGAAACTCCAGTGCTTCGAGGATCGCCCGCACGCGATCCGGTCCCACGTCGACACCGAGCCGGTGATGCACCGTCGCCAACCGCAACTCGATCGACTTTTCGAGCGGTGGCGCCGGGAAGACGTCCGCGACCGGCCCGTCGAGCGTCGCGCCGGGGATCACGCTCGGCAAGAGCGACAGGAAGCGGCCGACCGCCTGTCTTGCGAAATCCGGGTCGAGGCTTTTCTCGAACCGCGACGATGCATCGGTCCGGAGCTGAATGCGCTGGGCTGTTTTTCGGACGATCGATGGCTCGAAGTTGGCCGACTCCAGCAATACGGATCGTGTCGATTCGGAGATCTCCGTTTCGGCGCCGCCCATGACGCCCGCAACCGCGATCGCACGCCGCGAATCCGCGATCACGAGCGCCGCTTCGTCGAGCTTGCGCTCTTCCTTGTCGAGCGTGGTGATCTTCTCGCCGGCTCGCGCGTGGCGGATGCGGATCTCGGAGCCGTGCAACCGCTCGAGGTCGAAAGCGTGGGTCGGTTGGCCGATCTCGAGCATCACGTAGTTCGTGAGGTCGACGACATTGTTTCTCGGACGCACATCGACGCTTTGCAATCGAAGTTGCATCCACGCGGGTGACGGCCCGACACGTACGCCGCGCACCACGGCGGCGAGATAACGAGGACACCCGATCGGGTCGTCGACCGTTACCGTCACCGGGCCCTTGCCGATCGCAAACGGGGCCAGTTGGAGCGGACGCAATTTGCGCCCGAGAAACGCGGCGAACTCTCGGGCGAACCCATAGTGCCCCCAGAGATCGGGACGGTGCGTCAGCGACTTGTTGTCGATCTCGATGATCGCGTCTTCGACCGGCAGCACGTCGCCGAGCCGGCGGCCGACGGGGGTTTCTTCGGGCAAGAGCCAGATGCCATCAGCGTCCTCGCCGAGGCGAAGCTCGGCGAGCGAGCAGATCATTCCCTGGCTCTCCACGCCGCGGATCTCCGCTCGCTCGATCCGCTTGCCGTCGGGAAGTTGCGTTCCAGGAGGCGCAAACGCGACGACCGCGTCGGCGCGAACGTTGGGCGCGCCGCAGACGACTCCGATCACTCCCGTGCCCGCGTCGACTTTGCAAACGGATAGCCGATCGGCTTTCGGATGGCGCGCCACTTCGAGCACTCGGGCCGTCATGACGTCCCCGAGCCCGGCACCTCGGCGCTCGACGCCCTCGATCTCCGCCGTGACGCGCGTCAGCCGTTCCGCCAGCGCTTCGGCGTCGACGCCGCTCAGGTCGACGTAGTCGCCGATCCACTTCAACGAGAGTTTCATCGCGAGCTCCGCCCTTCTAGAACTGCTCGAGGAACCGCAAGTCCCCCGAGAGGAACAATCGGATGTCGTCGATCCGATACCGCATCATGACGAGGCGGTTGAGTCCAAGTCCGAACGCGAAACCCGAATGACGATCGGGATCGATGCGTCCGTAGCGCAGCACTGCCGGATGAACCATGCCGCAAGGCATCAGCTCGACCCAGCCGCTTCTCTTGCACACCGCGCATCCCTTGCCTTCACAGATGAAGCAGCGGATGTCGAGTTCAAAGCCCGGCTCGACGAACGGAAAATAACCCGGCCGCAATCGAACCGTGACGTCGCGCTCGAACACCTCGCGAAGCATCGTCTTCATCACGGCGATCAGGTTCGCGACGGAAATGTCCTCGTCCACCATGAGGCCTTCGACTTGATAGAAGGTGTTCTCGTGCGAGGCATCGGTGACCTCGTACCGAAACACGCGGCCCGGTGCGATCGCGCGAATCGGCGGCCGCATCACCTCCATGGCGCGCACCTGCACGGGCGACGTGTGCGTTCTCAGGAGGTTTCCGTCCTCGAGGTAGAACGTGTCCTGCATGTCGCGCGCCGGGTGGTTTTTCGGGATGTTGAGCGCCTCGAAGTTGTAGTAGTCCGATTCGACTTCGGGACCATCCAGCACCGCGAAGCCCATCGACGTGAAGATGTCCTCGATCTGGTACTGGATGCGGCTGATCGGATGAAGGGTTCCGAGCCGCATCGGTGTCGCTGGAAGTGTGAAGTCGAAGGACGAATCGTGCAGCGCGCCGGAGATCGCCGCGGATTCCAACGAAGCGCGACGTTCGTCGAGCAGCGCCTCGATCGCGCGTCGCGCCTGGTTCAGCGCCTTCCCTGCAGCAGGACGCTCCGACGCAGGAAGGGCTCCCACCGCGCGAAGTTGAAGCGTCAGCTCGCCACTGCGCCCGAGCACGCGCACTCGAACGTCGTCTAACGCCGTCACGCTGTCCGCCGCGCGAATTTCCGCTACGACTCGATCGCGAATCGCGGCAATCTCACGCTCCCCGTCACTCGCCATCGCGCTCTCCCGGTAAATTCGAAGGCGCCGCTCGTCGCGGCGCCTCGCACGTCATTTCGTTTCAAAGCAACGGTCGTCAATTCATCATGTGCGCCTTGGCCACGCGGACGACCTCCTCGAACGCGGGCATGTCGCTGAATGCGAGATCGGCGAGGATCTTTCGGTCCACCGCGACGTTCGCTCGCGACAGGGCAGCGATGAACTGGCTGTAGTTGATGCCGCTCATCTCGCAGCCGGCGCTGATGCGAGTGATCCAGAGACGACGGAAGTGGCGCTTCCGCTGCTTGCGATCGCGGAACGCATACGCCATCGCGCGAAAGTGCGTCTCCTTCGCGGTGCGGAAGAGCTTGCTCCTCCCGCCGACGTAACCCTTCGCGTTCTTGAGAACTTTCTTCTGCCGCTTGTGGCGGATCACTCCGCCCTTCACCCTCGACATGGTTCTTTCTCTCCTGCTTCGTCTCGAGTCTCTCTAGTGGGGAACGAGGACTCGCAGCTTCCTCGCTTCGGTGGCGAACACGTTTCGCGCGCGGCGCAGATTGCGACGCCGCTTCGACCGCTTCCCCGACATGAGGTGACTTCCAAATGCGGGATTGTGGACGAGCTTGCCCGTCTTGGTGAGCTTGACCCTCTTCCCGAGCCCGCGATGAGACTTCATTTTCGGCATCGTTCGACCCCTTCCGTGCGCGCCGCGCGCTTCACTTCTTCGTGAACATGACCAGCATTCGCCGGCCATCCATCATCGGCCCCCGCTCGATCTTCGCAATGTCCGCGAGCTGTTGCGCGACTCCCTCGAGGATCTTGCGGCCAATGTCGATATGCGCCATTTCTCGTCCGCGAAAGTTCATGCTCAAGAGAACTTTGTCCCCTTGCTCGATGAACTTCCGCGCATGCTTCATCTTCGTCATCCGATCGTGCTCTTCGGTCTTCGGCTTCAAGCGAAGCTCCTTGACCTGCACGACGTGCTGTTTCTTCTTGCTGACCGCCGCCTTCTTCTTCAGCTCATACTTGTACTTTCCGAAGTCGAGGATCCGGCAAACCGGCGGGCGTGCGGTCGGCGCCACCTCGACGAGATCGAGCCCGACCTCGTAAGCGGACTGAAGCGCTTCGACAGTCGGCACGACACCAACCTGATTCCCCTGATCGTCGATCAACCGAACTTCCCGCACACGGATCTGCTCGTTGATCCTCAGATTCTGCGAAATGGCCGATTACCTCCTAATGCGCCTCTTCTCGAGACACCCTTCACCGTTTGGCGACGGGCGATGACTTCTCCCCTCGGGGCCTCCCCTCGGGTCCGGACGTCGCTCAAAGCACGAACGAGCCCGCCATTTCATCACCCCCCGGAATCGCTGTCAACCCGAGTCACGCGCCACGCGGGCCCGGCGATGGCATCGCTCACAAGACACGAATGCCGACCTCCTGGAGCTGGCGGGCCTCGACGACCGACGGCGCTTCGGTGAGCAAGCACGATCCGCTCGACGTCTTCGGAAACGCAATGACCTCCCGCAGGCTTTGGAGCCCTTGGAACAGCATCACCATGCGATCGAGGCCGAGGGCGATCCCGCCGTGCGGCGGCGCGCCGAACTCGAGCGCCTCGAGCAAGAACCCGAACTTGCGCATGGCGGCCTGCTCGTCGATCTGAAGGAGAGAGAACACCCGTTGCTGCAGCTCTCGGGTGTGAATGCGGATGCTGCCTCCGCCGAGCTCGATTCCGTTGAGAACCAGGTCGTACGCGCGCGCGCGAACCGCGAGCGGATCGGACTCGAGCTTCGGCACGTCGGCCGGTTTCGGCGACGTGAAAGGATGGTGCTCCGCTTCGTAGCGCTTCTCTTCCTCGTTCCAATTGAGGAGCGGGAAATCGACGATCCACGAAAAGTGGAAGACGTCGTTCGGGATCATGCCGCGCGTGCGAGCCAAGTGCATTCTCAGCTCGCCGAGCGCCTTGGCGACGACGGAGCGCTTCTTGTCGGCGACGAACAACAGGAGATCGTTCGTCTTGCCTTCGAGCGCCTCGATGAAACGAGCCTGTGCGCTCGCCGCAATGAACTTGGCCGCCGGTCCTGCCGTGAGTGCGCCGTCCTGCACCTTGAACCACGCGAGCCCGCCCGCGCCGGCGTCCTTCGCGACCTTTTCGAGCGCATCGATTTGCTGCCGCGGCAGCGCACCACCGCCGGAGAGGTTGAGCGCGCGCACGGCTCCGCCGCCTTCGGCGGCTCCGCGGAAGATCTTGAAGTCGACCTCGCGCGCGATCTCCGTCACGTCGCGGATCTCGAGACCGAACCGCAAATCTGGCCGGTCGCTGCCGTACTTCAGCATCACGTCGTCGTAGCGCAGTCGTGGAAACGGCGTCTGAATCTTGCGCCCGAGCAGCGTGTCGCCGAGGCGCACGAGCAGTCCTTCGATGATCCCCTGAACGTCCGGCTCGTCCACGAACGACATCTCGATGTCGAGCTGCGTGAACTCCGGCTGCCGGTCGGCACGAAGGTCCTCGTCCCTGAAGCACCGAACGATTTGATAGTAGCGGTCGAACCCGCTCACCATGAGGAGCTGCTTGAAGAGCTGCGGCGATTGCGGCAGCGCATAGAACGACCCCTTGGTGATGCGGCTCGGCACGAGAAAATCGCGTGCGCCTTCGGGAGTCGACTTCGTGAGGAACGGAGTCTCCACCTCGATGAAGCTCCGCTCCGAGAAGTAGCGGCGGATCTGGTTGCAGAGATCGCTGCGGAAGATCAGCGAGCGTTGGACCGCCGGCCGCCTCAGGTCGAGGTAGCGATAGCGAAGCCGCGTCTCCTCGGAAACGTTCACGTCGTCCGCGATCTCGAACGGAGGTGTCTTTGCGCGATTCTCGACGACGATCCCACGTGCAACGACTTCGACCTCACCCGTCGGCATCGACGTGTTGCGCGTCCCCGACGGCCGCTCGTTCACTTCGCCGCGAATCGTGACGACGTCCTCCGGGCGGAGCTTCTCGGCGATCCTGTGGATTTCGGTGTCGGGCTCCGGGTTTGCGACCACCTGAGTCACGCCGTAACGATCCCGGAGGTCGATGAAGATCAGCCCGCCGTGATCGCGCGTCGAGCGGACCCATCCCGAAAGGACGACCTCTTTGCGGATGTCCGATCGGCGGAGTTCGCCGCACGTGTGCGTTCGACGGAGCGCCTCACCGCTCATGGTCCATTCTCTTTCGCCGGCTGCCAGCATAGGTTCTCCGAGGAAAAGATGACGCCAGTTCGGACGCCAGGACCCATCGGGACCCCGTTGATCGCCAAATCTGGGTTCTCTTCTTGTCGGAAGGTGCCCGCCGGGACTTGATTGGCGCGACACTCTACCGTTGCGCTCGGCGCCGTGTCAACGCAACCGACCACCATCTGCGGCGCGGAGCGGCCTTGTGTCGCGGCGACGCGGAAAGTATCTTGCGAGCCCCCATGAGTCGGACCGCCCCACGATCTGTTATCGCGCCCGGGCATCGACACGAAAACAAAGGAGCCTGACCCGATGACTTCGAAACCGTCGCGGCCCTCGAGCCGCCCGCTCGAGCGAACGCTCATCCTCGTGAAACCCGATGGAGTCGCGCGGCGTCTCGTGGGCGCGATCCTCGAGCGATTCGAGCAGCGCGGCCTCAAGATCGCCGCGCTGAAGATGATGAACGTCGACGCCGGCCTCGCGGAGCGTCACTACGGCGTGCACAAGGACCGACCGTTTTACGCCGGCCTCATCCGCTTCATCACGGCGGGCCCCGTGGTCGCGATGGTCCTCGAAGGACCGCGCGTCGTCGAGGTCACCCGCAAGATGATGGGCGCCACGTTCGGCTGGAAAGCCGAGGCCGGCACGATCCGCGGGGACCACGGGATCTCGAACAGCTTCAACCTCATCCACGGCTCGGATTCTCCCGAGAGCGCGGCGAAGGAGATCGCTCTCTTCTTTCAACCCGACGAAATCCTCTCGTACGAGCTGCCGGGTGAGGCATGGGTCTTCGATCGAGCCGAGGACGCCGGAGAGAAGTAGCGCACGGTGTCTCTCACTCGGCACGAGATCGCGGCTCTCGTCGCGGAGGCGGCTCCAGGGGTTCGCGGCGGTCGGATCGAGCGGGTCTTCCATCCGCTGGACGATCGGCTCGTGCTCGTGCTTCGAGTGCCGACGTCGCAGGGACCGACCGAAACGCGTCGTCTCCTCCTTTGCTTCCACCGACGGCATCCGCGCGTCGTCCTCGCGGACGAGACGCCGCAGAATCCGGAGACACCGAGCCCGTTTTGCATGGCACTCCGCCACCACCTCGAGGGCGCCCGGCTCGACGAGATCGCAGCCGTCGCCGGCGAGCGTGCGGTGACGCTCGCGTTTTCGGCGCGTGACGAGTCGGGCGCGGCGCGGCGTCTCCGGCTCGTTGCGGAGCTGTTCGGGCGCGGCGGAAATCTCCTGCTCGTCGACGAGGCCGACACGATCGTCGCGGTGCTACGGCCGACGACATCCGGAGTGCGTCCGTTTGCGCCGGGTGCGACGTACGTGCCCGCGGCCCGGCCAGGAACACTCCCCGACGAACCCGCGGAGGCGGCGCCCCTTCCCGCGCCCACTCCCGAGAATCCGTTCCCGCTGAATCGAGCCGTCGAGCAGCGCCTCGCGGAGCAGGAGACCCGCGAAGCCTTCGAAGAAAAGCGAACTTCGCGCCTTCGCGACGCCGAGCGTCGACTCGCCACCGCGGAGCGCAAGGCGGTGATGCTTGCCGGAGAGTTCGAGCGATTCCAGAAGCCCGAGCGATTCCTGGAGCAAGGCGAGCTCTTGAAGGCGAACCTCACGCGTCTCGGCGGCGCGGACGTGCGTGGCCGGCACGAGGCGGTCGTCCAGGACTTCTTTCGGCCCGACGCACCGGAGGTGACGCTCGTTCTCGATCCGAAGCAGAGCCTGCGCGAGAACATGGAGAGCGCGTTCAAGAAGTATCGAAAGGCGCTCTCGGGCCGCGAGAAGATCGAACGACACCGCGCCCGGACTTCTCGCGAGATCGACGAGGCCCGGCGCCAGCTCGACTCGCTGCGCGCAGCGGAGACGCTCGACGCCCTCGAATCCATCGCACCGCCTCCGCGGGGACGAACGGCTCAGCCGCGTCGTCGGGAGGAGCCTGCGGAGCGGGAGCCGAAGGGGGAGCCCGGACTTCGTCGCTTCACGTCCGAAGACGGGCTCGAAATCCTCGTGGGCAAGGGTGACGAGGAGAACGATCGGTTGACGTTCCGCATCGCCAACGGCAACGACCTCTGGCTGCACGTCCGCGACTTCCCCGGCTCGCACGTCGTCGTGCGACTGCCGAAGGGAAAAGCCCCGCCTCAGGAAACGCTCCTCGACGCGGCACACCTGGCCGCATTCTTCAGCCAGTGCCGGGATCGCCCGATCGTCGAGGTCGCGTATACGCAACGGAAGAACGTCGCCAAGCCGCGGGGCGCGAAGCCGGGCCTGGTGACGCTGGGACAGCACAAGTCGATTCGACTTCGCATCGAGCGCGCCCGATTGGACCGCCTTCTCGGCCGCGAGCATCCGACAGAGTGAGCTTGCGCGGGCTCACGGGGCCCCCGTATGATGATCGCCCGCTTCGGCCTGGCCGCAAGACGCGGAAAGAGGCGAATCGGACGCCTCTCGGCGCCCGCCGGGAGCGAGAGAAGAAAAGAGGGTTAGGCGATGCTCAAGTACTGCGCGGTTCTCCTACCGTTTCTCCTCGGCTGCAGCATCCTGAAGCCGATCGTCGGCTTGAGCGCGGACGAGAAGGACCGGCTCACCGACTATCTGTCGCGAGGAATCGCCTACTACGACAGCGGCAAGTACGCCCAGGCCGAGCAGCAATTCCGCAAGGCGGTCGCCATCGACGAGGGAGACATCGACGCGAATCTCGGTCTTGCGTGGTCGCTCCTCTATCAGAACTCGGTGCCGAAGTTGGAGGAAGCCGAGAAACAGATGATCGTCGCTCGCGGACTCGACGACGAGGACTTCCGCGTTCACTACGGCCTCGGAAACGTCTACTACGCGAAGGGCCGCCTCTGTCAGCAGCAGCTCGACATCTGGAAACTGCGAGCGCCCCTCGCCGATCCCGGCCGCGATCCGATCAAGGAAAAGACCGACGAGCGCGATCGATACCTGGAGGAGGCCGTCGCCAACTACCACCGAGCCCTCGAGCTGAACAAGGACTACCCCTACGCGCTGAGCGGCCTCGGCCAGATCGCAGCGCTTCGCGGTGACAACGAGGCAGCCCTTCGATTTCTGTTCACCTATCTGGACAAGGCCGAGGAGACCCGGCGGTTCTACGAGGAGTACAAGCTTCGCGTCGAGGATCCCGAGAGCCTCGACCGAGTCACGAGGAAGATCCAGGGGAACGAGAAGAAGGAGTCGGACGTCCGGACTCTCGTCGCCGACCTCCTCTACAAGAAGGGCGAATACGAGGGCGCGCTGACTCAGCTTAACCGGGTACTCGAGATCCAACCCGAATCGGCGCAGGCGTACCTGAACCGCGGGCAATGCTACGCGAACCTCGGCGACTATCGGCAGGCAGCCGTCGACGTCGAGACGTTCTTGAAGAAAGCGACGAAGCTCGGCGATTCCACCGTCGAGGATGCGCACCGGCTGCTCGGAGAATACCGGTCGAAGGCCACCGAATCGGGCGCGGCGAAGGGCGGCCGATAGCGCGGGCCTAGATGAGACCCTGACTCCGGAGCACCGCAAGCGTCTCGTCGAGTCGGTCCCCACGCAACGACGCAAGAGCAGCATCGGCGACGGCCTCCGGACTCTTCCCCGAAGCTCGCCCCCTCGCGGCCACCCGACCCTCGGGATCGGCCAAGACCGCACGCAGCGTCCCCTCGCGACCGTCCGACGATTCGCCGAGAGTGCCGAGTGGAAGATTGCAGCCCCCGCCCAGTCGGTCGAGGAGCAATCGCTCCGCGGTCGTGGCGAACCGCGATCCGGGATCGTCGACGACGGAAGTGGCGGCGGTTGCTTCCGAGTCGTCCGCGCGCGTCTCGATTGCGAGCGCTCCTTGTCCGGGCGCGGGCAGCATCAAGTCGACGGGAAACACGTCGGTTGCGCGCGCGGCCAGGCCCGTGCGCTTCAGGCCGGCGAGGGCGAGGACGACGCCGTCGAGGTCTCCCGCGGCGGCGCGAGCCACGCGCGTGTCGACGTTGCCTCGGATCGGTACGATCTCGAGCCGCGGATACGCGAGCCGGAGCTGCGCCTTCCGCCTCGGGCTACCAGTTCCGATGCGCCCTCCACCCGAGAGCGACGCGAGTCGCACCCCCGGCGCGGCGACGAGGGCATCGCGCACGTCTTCGCGCGCGGTGATGGCCGCGATCACGAGGCCGGCCGCCGTCCGCGTGGGCAGGTCCTTCAGGCTGTGGACGGCGATGTCGATCTCGTGCGCGAGCAGCGCGTCCTCGAGCTCCTTCGTGAACACGCCGACTCCGCCCATCTCGGTGAGAGGTCGCTCGCGGTCGTGATCGCCGCGGCTCGTCCGAGTGACCACGCGAATGCGAACGTCCGGACTCCGAGCGACGATCGCGGCGCGAACGATCTCGGTCTGCGCGCGCGCCAGCGGGCTCGCACGGGAGCCGAGGACGAGCTCACGAGGCATCGATCACGGATTCGACTTCGCGCATCAGCTGACGTCGATCTGGGCCTTTTGTAGGCGTCCGCTATAGTCGACGTAGACCGACTTCCATTCGCTGAAGATGTCGTAGACGGTTTGCCCGGCCTCGCGATGGCCGTTGCCGGTCTGCTTCACGCCGCCGAACGGGAGCTGCACCTCGGCGCCGATGGTCGGGCTGTTGACGTAGGTGATTCCGGCCTGGATGTCGCGGATCGCCTGGAATGCCTTGTTCACGTCGCGCGTGTAGATCGACGACGAGAGCCCGAAGATGGTCCCGTTCTGGATTTCGATCGCCTCTTCGAGCGAGCGAGCGCGCAAGCAGGAAACGACCGGGCCGAAGATCTCTTCCTGCGCAATTCGCATGGTCGGCTTCACGTGATCGAAGACCGTGGGCCGGTAGAAGAACCCGCGCGAGTACGCCGCGTCCGTGAGCCGCGATCCACCGGCCACGAGCTTCGCGCCCTCGTCCTTGCCGATCTTCACGTACTGCTCGACCGTGTCGACTTGGCCCTGATTCACGAGCGGCCCGACTTCCGACGACGCCTCGAGCCCGTTGCCGAGCCGCAGCTTGTTGACGCGGTCGACGAACTGCTTCATGAACGCGTCGGCGATCTTCTCGTGGAGGACCACGCGGCTGGTCGCGGTGCAGCGCTGTCCCGTCGTCCCGAATCCACCCCACAGCGCGCCTTCGACGGCGAGATCGAGATCCGCGTCGTCCATGACGATCTGCGCGTTCTTGCCCCCCATCTCGAGCGACAGCCGCTTCAGATTTCGCCCACACGACTCCGCGAGGCGACGGCCGACCTCGGTCGAACCCGTGAACGACACGACGTCGACTTGCGGATGCTCGGCGAGCGGCATGCCGACTTTGCTGCCTCCTCCGGTTAGGAAGTTCACCACGCCTGCGGGCACGCCCGCCTGCTGCAGGACCTCGACGAACTTCGCCGCCGACGCGGGCGTGTCGGTCGCCGGCTTGAACACCACCGTGTTTCCGCAGATGAGCGCGGGGAAGATCTTCCACGACGGGATCGCCATCGGGAAGTTCCACGGCGTGATCATCACGCAGACGCCGATCGGGCAGCGCACGGACATGCCGAACTTGTTCGGCAGCTCGCACGGCACCGTGTCGCCGAAGAGGCGCCGGCCTTCGCCGGCGGCGTAGAACGCGGTGTCGATCGCTTCTTGAACGTCGCCGCGCGTCTCCTTGAGGACTTTGCCCATCTCGCGCGTCATGATCTTCGCGAGCTCTTCCTTGCGGTCCTTCAGGATCTGGCCGGCGCGGTAGAGGATTTCCCCGCGATGCGGGGCTGGAGTCTTCCGCCACGAGTCGTACGCCCCGCGAGCGGCCTTCACCGCAGCCTCGAGATCGTCGCGATCCGAGTCCGGGAACGTCCCCACGAGGTCCTGGTTGTCCGCCGGGTTGCGGTTCTCGAACGTTTTCCCCGATCGAGCGGCAACCCACTCTCCGCCAATGAAGTTCTTGTATGACTCGGTCATCGAATCGTCTCCTGTTCGAAGCTTCGAACCGGCCGTGCCTCGGGCCGCCGGCGCGACAAGCCTATACCGTTTCCCTTCCGATCCGCGATAATCCGTCCGTGAATCCCCATGAACCCGATGGCGCCATCGCGCCGCGCGCGAGTTCGACGCGCTTCACGTTCCCGAAGACCGTCCGACTGCGCCGGCGTCGAGAGTTCGAAGCCGTGTTCGAGCGCGGCCGGCGGACTCGCACGGGCTGCTTCGCGATCTGCGCGCTCCCGCGCCCAGGCGAGGCCACGCGCCTCGGACTGTCCGTCGGCAGGCGCTGCGGCAACGCCGTCGCGCGCAACCGGATCAAGCGCCGCCTTCGCGAGGCGTTTCGGCTCGAGCGACCCCACCTGCCGCCGGGCTTCGACCTCGTGATCATTCCGACTGCTCAGTGTCGCGAGCTCTCGCTCGCGGAAGCGCGGCGATTGCTCCTCGAAGGCATCGAACGTCTCACGAAAGCCAACGATGGTCGGAAAGCTCCTCATCGCCGCCGCTAGGTTCTATCAGCGGGCCGTGTCACCTTGGCTTCCACCCGCTTGCCGCTACGTGCCATCGTGCTCCGAGTACTTCGTCGAGGCGGTGCGCCGGAAGGGCGCGGCTCGAGGCGCATGGCTCGGCATTCGGCGAGTCCTGCGCTGCCACCCTTTTCACGCCGGCGGTTACGACCCGGTCGAGTAGCTACGGCTTCGGGACGCCGCCGATGGTCTTCGCCTCATGGTGCCGGCTCTGGAGCTTGGTCTTTCGGAATCGGTCGTCCGGGTCGGCGCCTCCCATGGGAAGCATCTGCATCATGCTTTGCCGACGCTTCAGGATTCCATCGGCGATCGTCTTGTATTCTTCGGCCGTCAACTCGGACCACGCCGGTTCTTCCTTCTTGGTGATCTTCGCGACGTAGGCGACCTTGTTCTCCTCGTCCCGAAGGAGCGACGACGAGCACATCCCCGGCTCCAGCGAGTCGAGCAGGTGGTTCGTCCGGAAGAACTTCTTCATCGTGTCCTTCTCGTCCTTCACGGATTCGTCAGCCTTGTCGACGACCGTGTAGGCCTCGAGCTTTCCCGGCTGTAGACCCCGCTCCTTCACCAGCTCGTCGAAGACGGCGCCGGACTCCTTTTGCCACAGGTTGTCGAAGTCGCGCTTCTTCTTCTGCATGTCGGCACTTCGTGTTGCGTAGGCGAGGTCCTTCGATTTCTCCTGGAGGTTCACGCCGTTCTTCTTGTCTTCTTCCAGCTCCTTTTCCCACGCGGCGAGATCTTCGGGCTTCTTGTCCTTCACCTTCTCCTTCGCCCGTTCCTCGATCTTCGACTTCAACTCCTCCGCGTCCGCCACGGCCTTTTCCATCGCCTTGTCGAGCATGTAGTCCTTGCGCACCGAGGCCTCGACGTCGTCGAACGGCATCGTCTTCGCCGGCATCTGCGCAACGATGCGGGTGAAGTAGGCGCGGTCCGGGCGATTGGCGGTGACGCTGGTCGGGAACGATGCCGGCGACTGCGCGCCGAGCTCGCCCGCGAGGTTCTTCGAGCCGATCAGCTCGGCGCTCTCGAGCTTCGGCTTCTCCACGCCCGAGAGCTTCCTGTACTGGATCCCGTACTTCGTCGCGAGCGCGTCCAGCAGCACGGGCTTCTTTTCCGTCCGTTGCGCGTTGGCGTCGTCGAGCGCCTTCTGCACGAGCGACGTGGCAAGGATTCGCTTGCGGATGTCCTCCTTCACGTCATCGAATGGCTTCGCCTTCGGCGCCTCGGCGGCCTTCGCGTCGTCCTTTTTTTCCGGGTCCTTCGGCTTCTCGGCTTCGACGGTGAAGTAGTCGGGGTGCGCGTCGTAGTAACCTCGAATCTCGGTGTCCTCGACCTTTCGGTCCTTCAACCACTCCCCCGTCTTCGCCGGATCGAATTCCGCGAAGTCGGCCCACACGACCTCGAGATCGAGCTTGTCGGGCGACTTGTATCGTTCCTGAAGCGCCTTGGAGGCCGCGTCCTGGCGGCCCTTCGCGTTCATCTTGTCGTCGTACCACTTCTTCACTTCGGGAGTCTTGTAGTCGACCGGGTTCATGTCCGAGAGCCGGTCCTCGGCCTTGAAGGCGACGTGCTCGTTGCTGAGCCGCGTCGACTTCTTCTTGAACTCGTTGTAGACGTCCTCCGACTTGACGCGATCCGCCGGGGCCGTCAGCCGGTCGAGTTTCTGCGTCGAAATCCAGTCTCGGAGAAAGCCCTGGAACTCGTCCGCCGAGCCGAAGCCCCGGCTTCGAACGACCATGCGGTACTGGGCATCGGTCAATCCAGGGAATAGCAGCTTCACGACCGTGGCGACCTCGTCGTCCGAGACGTCGATCCCCGACGCCTTGGCTTCGTCGATCTTGATGATGTGGGTGAGCGTTTCGTCGTCCGATACGGTTTGGTTCCGGCCTTGGCTGGCCATCGCCATGAACGAGCTGAGATCGCGCTTCAGCCGGATGAAGTCCTCCTCGGAGACCTTCACGGGCTTCCCGGGGACGACCTCGAACGTCGCGGCCGTCTGCGCCTTGCCGCCTCCGAAGAACTGCATCATCGTGCCGGTCACGCCAATCGTCGACAAGCAGAACACCACGATCACGAACATGATGGGCTTCTCGTACTTGCGCATGAAGCTGAACGCCATGACTCACCTCGCCTGTCGATTTAAGTGCTCGGGCCGCGACCGAATTGCCGGACCGCTCGGAAACACCTCAGTATAGGAGACCGAATTCCGATGACAAGGGGTCCGCGCGCTCCGGAATTCATCGGACGGCTCCGCCTCGCGACTCGAGCTGAAACGGCAGCCTCGGCGAAGGGTGCGGCCGGCGAACGCGAAAGCGGCTCGTCACTCCTTCGGCGCGGGGAAGTCGTCGCGCCGCGGCAGATCCCGTGGCGACTTGAGACCGAACCGTTCGAGGAACGCGGTCGTGGTGCCGTAGAGAAGCGGGCGCCCGAGAACCTCGGCGCGGCCCGTGATGCGCACGAGCCCTCGATCCAATAGCGTGCGAATGAGCGTCGAGGACTGCACGCCCCGAATCGCCTCGATCTCGGCGCGAGAGATCGGCTGCTTGTACGCGATGATCGCCAACGTCTCGATCGCAGCGGTCGTGAGTCGCTCTTCGCGCCGCTCGATCACCAGGCGCTCCACGACGGGCGCGTGGTCGACGCGCGTTCGCAGGTGGAAGCCGCCGGCGACTTCTTCGACGTCGAACGCGCGGTTCTGCGCGCGGTACTCCTCGCGCAGCGCCTCGATTTCCGCGACCACGCGTCGCTTGTCGACGCCGGTGATCGCCTTCGCGATCCGGTCTGCCGTGAGCGGCTCGGCGGTCGCGAAGAGCGCGGCCTCGACGGCGGACCTCAGAGCGGGGCGAGCGGGTGCCTCCGCGGGAGGCGACGATTCCTGCGCCTCGACGGCGACACCGGACTCCGGCGCGGCTTCGGTGTGCGGCTCATCGCTCGCCGGCGCTGCCGCCGGCTGCGGCTCGTCGTTTTTCGACTCGGGTTCCCCTTTTTCCCTTGAGCGGCTCATCGTTCTTTCGAGTTCTCCTTCTTCGGCGTGATCGGCACGTCCGCCTTGCCGTCGTCCGCGCCGGCCGGCCCGACGACCTTCACGTCGTGCGTGGTTTCCATCTTTCGAGTCCACTGCGCGACCTCGTACGCCTCGAGCGGCTTCGACGCCAAGTCCTTTTCGACTTCACCGGCGACGTCGGCGTACGGCTTGTCCACCGGGTCCGGCCGCTCGAGGAGGCGGAAGAGGTGATAGGTCGAGCTGTCGCGGTCGACCACGGTGAGGACGTCGCTCACCTGTCCGGGCACGAGCGCGAAAACCACCTTCTCGATCTCCCCTTGGAGCACGCCGTGGGTGACCGGCGGGAGCTTTCCCCCGTCCTTCGCGCTCGGGTCGATCGACTCGCGCTTCGCGAGCGCGATGAAGTCGGCGCCCATCCGCAGCTTTTCCTGGAGCTCCAGCGCCTTCGCCTTGTCGCGAACGACGATCGTTCGCAACGTGAGCCGCTCCTCTCGCATCGTGCCGTACCGGATGACGCGCGCGAGAAGGAGCTTCGTCCGCACCGCCACGCGAATCCGCGCTCGATACTCGTCCTCGGTCATTCGAAAGTGGTCGCGTACGAAATCCGGGAACGTGACTTTTCCGCCGTACTGGACCAGGAGCGCGCTCTTCTCTTGGTCGATTTCGTCGCCGAGCGCCTTGTCGATCGTCGCGTCGGGCACGTTCACCTTCAAGCGCTCGGCCTCGCGCTCGGCGAGGATGCGTTGGACGCACTCGCGCATGGCGTCGACGTACGCCTGGCTCCCGAAGAGCAGCACGGAGTCGGCGACGTCGCTTTTTCGGATCTCTTGACCATCGACCGACGCGACGACGGAATCGCCCGGCGCTCGAAGCAGCGACGCGCCAATCACCAGCGCGATCATCGCGGAAAGGATGTTGGAGTCCCTCAACCGGCCCTCGGACGAAACGGTGACACGCGAACCTATCTCGCGACCCGTGCGCTTTCACCAAAAAAGTCGGCGCCGACGTCAGCGTCCGAGCCACCACGCGACCGAAAGCGCGACGACATAGACGAGCGACGCGATCCAGACGGCCCGACGGCCTTGCGCCGCGGCGGCCTTCGCGACCTCCGGTTTCGCCGTGAAAGCGAGCGCCGCGTCCGTGTGGCACGACGGGCACGTGGCGCGGCCTTCCGGAAACGGCGCGGCGCAAAGCGGACAGGCTCGCGGCCCCGTACCCGCAGCCCTCACCGGAAGTGGACCACGCGGTCCTTGCCGAGCTGCCAGCAACGATCGCAAGGCAAGTACGTCACGTCTCCCGATCCGCTGAGGGTGGAGAGATAGCCTTTCCCGGAGCACTTGACGCACTGCGAGTAGTCGATGCGCGCGACCTCGAGGTCCTTCGTTCTCTCGGCGTAGTAGGCTCGCAGCCACTCCGCGCGGACGTCGGGAGACGCCGCCGTCCACCACTCTTCGGGCGTCGGTTTCTTCGGACCTTGGTCGGCTTGCGATTGTTGCTGCTGCGACGACGGGCGCCGGCGCGGCCCGCCGCTGCTCCCTCCGCCGGACGACCCGCCGCTCGTCGTCGGCGGCTTCTTCGGCTTCAGCTTCTCGATGAGGAACGTGCCGTTTCCGTAGCTCGCGGTTCGATTGCCGAGCGTGACCCGCCCCTTCCAGAGTTCGCGTACCGTTCCGACGTCGATTCCGAGCTTCTCGGCGACCTTCTTCGCGGTTTGGTCGGGCAGGTCCTTCTCCGTCCAGTTCTTCGCCTCTTGGAGCGACAGGTCCTTCTCGCGGACCTTCGAGCGAATGAGCTCCTTCACGTTGGAGATCCAGTCTCCGCTGATGCGCTTCTTGAAGTAGGTCTTCTGCGCGTCGACGATCTTTTCCTTCGTCAGCTTCTCCTTCGAGAGATCGGCGAGGATCGGACTGTCCGGGTAGCGCTTGGTGAGATCGTCCACTTCTGCGATCGCCTTGTTGAACTCGCCGGAGCGGACGTCGCGGCGAATCTTCTCGAAGAGCCCGCGCGCTTCCACGCTCGCGAGGATCTTCTCGACGCCCTCACGCTGCGCCTTCACCACTTCGGGCTTCCACTCCGCGTCGAGTTCGGCGCACTTTTTCAGGTGATCGAGCGATTCCTCGTAGGCGCCGATGCGTCGGGCGTACTCGAACGCCGCGAAGTGATCTTCGACGCTCGCCGGCGCGCCGTGCTCGTCCACGTAGAGCTTGTAGAGTTCCTTCGGCTTGTAGGCCTCGAGCGCATCGATGTCGTCCGGCTCCACCGATTGGAGCTGGTTTCTCGGATAGGTTTGCGGGCCGTCGGCACGCTTCAGGCGCAGCTCGTCCTTGGTCGACCCGGGCAGCTCGACGCCGGTCACGACGTCGCCGCTCGCGAGCGTGACCCGCAACCCCGGAATGCGAATGGTGTCGTCGGACTCCGCGACGATGAGGCCGAGCGTCTTCTTCAGCCGCTCCGCTTCTTCGGGAGCGACCGAATCCCACGGGATCGTCAGCTCCGCACCGTCGAACGTCTTCATGCGGAGTCCCTTCTCGTCTTGGGACTCGATCGTGCCGTGCACGACGTCGCCGTGCTTGAGACCCACGATCTCGCCGCGCACGATCGCGGCAACGCCGAGCGACAGCCCGAGCGCCCACACCCATCGCCTCATGGAGTTCCTGCCTTTCGTACCGCCGCCGCGTACGCTTCGCGCACCAGGATCGTGCGGTACGTTTCCTGTCTTTCCCGGTTGCCCTTCTGGAATCGCACGTGAATCGAGAGGAGCCACTCGGGCTCCGCCGCCGCATTGTGCACGTCCGCGAGCTCCGCCGTCACGCGATAGTTCGGATGATCCGGATCCTTCCAGTCGGCAAACGCCTGCGCGACGGCCTTGGGATCCCGGCCCGCGTCGACCTGCCCGCGGATGCGCGTCATGACCTGCTCCGCGATGAGCGAGGATTCGGTTTGGTCGATCGCCTCCTTGTGGAGCGAGATCGCCGTCGTGAAGAGTGCGAGCACGCTCACCATCCCCACGAGGAGGACGCCGAGCGCGACCACCATCTCGATCAACGTGAACCCGCGATCGCCTCTCTTCATCGCACCGCCTCCCGATGGCAAGGAAGCTCCACCCAGCGGATCAGCGTTTGGCCCGTGTGCACGCGCGCGCCTCGCTCGTGCGGGGCGGCCGTCGTGTCGCGCGCTCCGCGCTCGGCGGCCGTGAGCGTGCTCCCACTTCGGTCGGTGCCGGCGACGCGAACCCACTCGTCGCCGATCTTCACGAACGGAAACGGGTCGGTTGGCCCGGGCAAGTCCTCGGTCGTCGAAACGGGAATCCTCCGGTCCTTTGCGTTGACGGTGGCGTCGACCTTCGGCGCCGCTGCGCCCGCGTCCTCGCGCTCGATCGTGACCGTGAGCCGAACGGCGCGCGGGAAGAGATCGTCGCGAGGGTCGGCGAGCGAGTCCGGGCCCACGTGCCAGCGAAAGGTCTTCAGGCGGGCGCGCGACGAGTCCCACTCGTCGAGGAGTTCGGGTTCGTCCGTGCCGGCGTCGGCCATCAGGTCGACGCCGAAGTAGAGGACTCCCGATGCGAGCGCGTGCGTGCGCTCCGGTGTGAGGTTTTCGTTCTTCATGAGCGACGAGTCGCCGCCCGGCGGCGCCTTCATCGCGCGCTCGAGGGTCATGGATCGTCGGTCGGGATCAGACCCCTCGCCCGCGGGCCGGCAGACCCACGCCACTTCCGCGAGCCCCCGCAGCGCGCGCCACGCCGGCGCTTTCTTGGGGTCGCTCGATCTCGCCCGGAACTCGCCGAACTCGAAGTCCTTGTCTCCACCCGGCATCGAGCCAGCGAGTCGCAGATCCTCGTCCGCCATCTCGCGCGGAATCGAGCGCACGAAGCGCAGGCGCTGGCGCCCGTCGGAGTCGTGGTCGACGAGGAACAGGATGTCGGGGTCGGGCGTGAGAAGACCGATGCCGCCGCGCGCCGCTCGCAAGTCGGTCGCGATCTCGTCGAGGAGCGCGAGACCGCGCTCGTACGACGTGCGTCGCGACTCGCCTTGGTGGTAGAGGCCGAGCCCCTGGCGAAGGAGCCCGAAGAGCACGATGCCGAGCGTGAGGAAGAGCGACATCGCCGTGAGGAGCTCGATGAGGGTGAACCCGCCGCGCGCTCTTTTCACGGGGTCTCCTCCGTCCGGCGCACGACGTTCGGCGCGAGGTACTTCACGCGCAGCGCCTTCAGCCACGGCGTCTCCTTCCACGAGTCCGACGTGAACTGCGAGTTGAACGCGCCCGGCAGGTACTCGAAGAAGACGCGCACCTCGATGCGGTCGCCGCGCATGCCGATCCGGTTCACGTTCTTCTCGCTCGGCGGATCGTCGAACAGGAAGAGCCCGTTCTTCTCTCCTTCCGGCTGAGCGTCCCACGGCGCGCGCTCGTCGATGCGAACGAGGACCTTCACGTCGAGGAAGGGCTTCGGCTGCTTCTCGTCCCACTCGATCGCTTGGAAGTACGCGCCCGAGATCTCCGCCGTCGCGGCGAAGTACCCGAGCTCCGGCCGATCGACTTCCTTCTGGTAGCGGTCCCAGTAGCGGTGCGGCATGTCGATCACGAGCGCGTCGTTCGCGTGGGCTTGCGCCGCCGTGCCAAAGCGGCCGCGGAAGATCCCGGCGCCTTCGCTCGTTCCGTCGGACGCGCGCTTCATCGGCATGTCGAACGAATTCGGCGAGTGCCGATCGAAGTGCGCCATCTCGCCGATGCGGCCGTTCTCATCGAAGAAGCCGAGGAGCCCCGATCCGTAGAATCCGCGCGTGTTCACGACCGGGATCGACGCGCTCTCGGGGCCGACGCCGCTCGTGAGCTTCGCGATCGGAAGGAACCCGATGAGCATCGCTTTGGCGTCGAGCGCGTGGTTCGACGCCGTCGTGCCGAAGAGGCCGCGCTGGCAGCCGGTCATCTTGACCCAATCGTAGCGCTGCCCGTTCGAGCCCGTCTCGGATCCGTTCTCGAGCCCGCGGTACGCGATCCATTCCTGGTCGATGCGCACGATCCCCGCGTCGTCGGGAAGCGGCGTGTACTCCCACGGCTGGTTCACGATCGCCCGATACCAGGTGTGCAGCCGACCGGAGTGGTCGTGGTACCCGTCCGCTCGGTAGAGCGTGACCTCCTGGTCGCCCGACTTCACGTAGCTGTTCGCGGGCGCGCTCGGAGCGTGATAGACGAGATAAGGCCGAGCAACCTGCTGATTGCGACCTTCCCGGAAGCTCCCCCCCTCGAGCTCGTCGAGGAATCCGGGGGTGAGGCCCGCGCCGTCGATGCCGGCACCCACCATCGCGATGTCGGGAGTCGTCGACGGCAGCTCGCCCGATGGGAACTTGACGATCCGCGTCATGCCGCGCCGATCGGTGGTCTCCGTGAAGACTCGGCCCGGACCGTTCAGCGCCGGCAGATCGGCGAACATGCGCGCCTCGATCGTCGAGACGTAGCGGTGCTGCACGTTCTCCTTGAACGCGACGAAGTTGAACGGGCCGCGACTTTGCATCTTGAACCACGACGCCCAGTTGACCGTGTGCTGTTCCTTCTGCCGTCCGCCCGGCGCAAGCAGGGTGACGACATCGTCGCGACCGACGCCGATCCCGCCCACGCGGAAGCAGGGAATCACCTCCGTGCCCGTCGAGTGCGAGGTGTCTTCCGTCTGGTCGACCGAGCGGAATTGCAGCTCGGTTCGCAGATGCGCCAGCGGGAACGCTGCCTGCGGCGGCGGTGGCGCGAACGGGCGCGGTCCGCCACCGATGTCGATGCGAATCGGCGTCGAGTTCCCGATGATCGCTTCGAGAACCGCCATCACCGGCTTGAGGTTGTCGCGGAGGAAGAACTCGTCGCCGCGATCGATCGCGTCGTACCGGAACCACTCGTCGTCGACCTGCGCGCGCTCCTCGAGCGACAGGTTCCCCTTGCGCATCGGGTCGAGGTAGCCCTCGCGAAGATTGCCGCCGCGCGCCCAAACGGACAGCGGGATCACGACGTTGGGTTGGAGTGCCCCGTTGTTCTTGTTCAAGTGCCACGTCGCTTTGGTGATCCCGATCGGGCTCGGGACATCCGGAGCGGCGTTGTTCGGCGACGTCTGTCCGCGCGCGACGTTGGTGAGCGTGGTTCCGCTGACGCCGCCGTAGTAGATCAGCTCGCCGCCTCCGGCCGCGATCGGCGGCCCGACCGGCCGGCCGTTCTGATAGACCTGGTACGTCTGGCCGGCATCGAGGATCAGCGCATAGCCCTTGTCCTGGAATGCGTCCATGAAGCGATTCGATCCGCCCGGCGGAACGGCCAGCGGGATCGTCACGTCGTTCGGATCGAGCCCGGGCGGACCGGTGCCCCCGCCGGTCAAGTGGATCGGATGCGTGCTCGCGATCGCGCCCACGTTGAACGTGCCGAGGCTCCGGCTTCCCGTGAGCGTCGCGCCGCCGATCGGCACGTCACTCGACGTCGCGTTCGAGTAGCCGTAGAGTTCGACCGCGGCTTGCGCCGGATGCTCTTCTTGCACATTGGCGCCGCCGGTTCCGATCCCGCTCCCGCGCCAGCCTCGCCCGATCGGGACGTTGTTCGCCGTGGTGTTCGAGCGCAGCGTGAACGACGTCTTCGACCGCGACGTGTACTCGAAGATCTCGCGTCCGATGAGAAGCGCGCCCGACGGCGGGAAGCCGTCCGCGTCCTCCACGTCGATCCGGCCCGGAGTCGACGTGGCGTCGATCTGCGTCGTGAGCCGCGTGAGGTATCGCGGCTTCTCGCGCGACGCATCGCCGTCCACCATGAGCACGAGATCACCCGGCTTCGTGCCGCGGAACCCCGCGAGCACGTGGTAGCAGGTGTCCTCGCGCAGCGGCGCCGCGTAGGTCACCTCCATCGCGTCCGGCACCTGGTTCGACGCATCGTCGAGCGCCGTGTCGGACACGCGGAACACGAAGCGCGAGTTCGTGCCGTCGTACGTGAGCGTGACGCGATTCCGCCCGTTCTGCTCGCCCGCGTCATAGAGCGTGCGGTCGCCGCCGCCGCCGATCGTGCGAAGCCAGAATCGGAACGTGCCCGAGCCGAGATATCCCTCTTGGGTTCGCAGCCGCGAGACTGCGTTCCAGCGGTATCCGCCCTTGTCGAGCTTGTAGCCGTCGTTGTAGGCCGACCGGTCGAAGTGCTCGATGTTGGAGTCGTTCTTCTCTCGCCGCGCGGGCATCAGTCGAACGTCACCTTGATCTTCGCCCTTCTCGTCTTCCGCTTCGACGGTCGCGAAGAGGCGCTCGAACTTGTTCTGCGGGTAGCGGCTCGGAGGCATCGTGCGGCCTTCCCAGCGATCGACGTGCGTCGGATAGGTCTCGACCCAACGTCCGATCTCGCCCGGCACGATCTGGTCCTCGAACTGCTGCTGCGTCGTCAGCGTCCACTCGAGCGGCCGCTGCGGCGCAACGGACACGATCTCGCGCAGCGTCGCGCGCGATTGCTCGACGCCCGCGGCGGAGCTGACCGACGCGGCGCCGTCGAGCGTGTACACGTCCCCCGACTTGAAGCAGAACGGCATCGTCGCGAACGCCAGCCGGATGTCGGCCGGGTTCTGCCCGTTCAAGTAGATGGCTTGCAGGTCGTCGTCGCTGATCTCATTCGCCTCTCGCGATTTCTGCAAGACCTCTTCCAAGAGGTATTGCCAGCTCGTGACCGGCGCCTTTCGCATCCGCGCGATCACGGCCTTCGCTTCGTCCGTCGTCACGGTGTCGTCGTGGCGCCGAAGCTGGAGGTTGACGAGGAGCGCCATGAGGACCGCGTCGGACGCCGTGTTCACGTTCACGGGATGCGGGGTCTCGGACTCGGTGATCGTGAAGTTCGTGTCGAGGTCGCTCGGCATCGGCTCGCCGACGAGCACGCCGACGACCGAGCCTTGCAAGCTCGCGGTCGAGAAGAAGTCGGTCAGCTCGGCCACGCGGCGATCCAGCGCCTCGCCCGACACGTTGCCTTGCTGCGTGAGCCGCTCGCGAAGCTGCTTCTGGATGTCTGGGAGGTTCTTCGAGTTCACCTGCAGGCCGAACGGCTTCATCTCGCCCTCTTCGCGCGACTGGAGGTCGCCGACCATTCGGTAGAGCGTGGTCTTGCCGTCGCGGAGTCGCAGCAACGTCCCGGGCGCGAGGAAGCGCGTCGATTGCAAGTTGATCGGCGCGCCGTCCGTGGTCACGAGCTGGAGGAGCGCCGGATCGAGCCTCGGATCGATGAACCCCTGCGGGTTGGCCCAACCGGGCGCGCCGAGGCGCGTCGAGTCGACGGTCACCAGCGGCAGGATCGCCTCGAGTGCGTCGGCCGAGATCGACGCCACGCAGAGGTCTGCAATCGATCGGATCGCGCTCGGCGTCGGATACTGCGAGTATTCGCCGGACCGCGCCGCGATGCGCCAGCGCTGCACTTCCTCGGCGCGCGCGTCGATGACGACGGCGCCCTGCGCGTGTTGCCGTGCCGCGAGGAAACCTTGCTGCGCACGCTCTCCGCGACGGCAGCCGGTGAGCCCGGCCCCCGCCACGCGCGAGTAGGCGATCAGCTCGCCGTCGATCACGACCGCGCCGCCCGAAACCGGGAAGCGCGACGCGTCGTCGACGGGAATCTCGGCTGCGCCGGAATCGATCTCGTGCGTCAGCCGCGCGCAGCCGATGAGGTTTCCGAGCACGCCGAGCGTCGCCGAGTTCAGGTTGATCTTTCCCTGCTCGTCCTCGACGCGAACGGTCGCCACGACGCCGCGCGGATCGCCGAACCAATCGGCAAGCGACGTGAAGTCGATCTTCATCTCGTCCTGGGTGTCGACGTCCGGCGTCGGGTCGAGGGACGCGCAGCCGCGGACGAGCGCGGCTCGCGCGTGCGCGAACGCAGCGTCGAGCGCCATCTGCGCGCGCGCCTTCTGCGAGAACGTGTACGACTCGGTCAGTTGATCGCGCATCGACACCGCGAACGGAGTCGCGATGAGGACGAGCGCGAACAGCACGGTCAGCACTGCGATGAGTGCGAGTCCGCTGTTTCGACGAAGACGATCCGGAGTTCGCGTCATGTGAATCACTCCACGGTTCCGAGAACGCTCACGGAAACCTGTCGGGCTTCGCCACCAAGGGCCAGCTTCATGGGGATCTTCACCGGACCGGCATGCCACTCGGGGTCGAGCCCGCCCGCCGCGTCGAACACGACGATCGAGTCGCCACCGCCCACGAGCTGCAGCTCCTGCGGCATGTGAACGGCTTCCGATGCCAGGATCTCGCGCACTCGAACTTCGTCGACGAGCCCGACGAACGTGCCGGACTTCGCGCCGATCGTGAACGTCGCCGTCGGCTCGGGCTCGAGGCGTCGCGTCACTTCCTTTCGCGCGACTTCGCGCCCGTCGACGTAGAGCGCGAGGACGACCCGGTTGTAGAGGACTCCGACGCGGCTCCATCGGTCGTCGGGAATCGCGCCCTTTTCCGCCACCAGCTCCTCGCGCGAGCCTCCGGCGAGAGAGAGGTGAGCGGTCAGATAGCCATCGCCGGTGATCCCGAACACGTACGCCTCGCCTTTCCGTGCGATCGTCTGCGCGCGCACGGAATCCGGCTTCACGTACGCCTCGATCGACAGCCCCTCTCGCACGTCGAGCTCGGGTCCCGTGCCCGCGTCCGCGTAGCCGCCCTCCTCGATCTTGAGCGCGTTGCCGATTCGCCCGCCGGCGACGAAGGCTCCGCGGACCGGCGACAGGTTTCGGCCGAACGCACCCTCGCCGTCCTCGCAGTGCCAGTAAGCAACCGTTCGGCTCGCCGTCGCGAGCACGGTTTGCTCCTTGACGTCGACGGTCACCACGGACGGCGACGCCTCGCGCAGCGCGGTGTTGCGCGCCTGTCGAAGGAGCGTCTTGATCCGGCCGATCGCGAGCGACGGCGTCAAGTTCGCGGTGATGCGGAGGTACACGCCAACCCCGAGCCCCATGAGCATGCTGATGATCGAGAGCACCACCAGCATCTCGAGCAGCGTGAACCCGTGAGCGCGGTGGCGATACGACTTCATGGCTATGGCTCCCAGCTGGTCACGTCGTCGGCGGTGCCGTACTTGCCGTCCGGCCCGAGCGAGAGGATCTGGAAGCCGTCTTCGTAGCCCGCGAATCGGTTGAGCTTGTCGTCCCACATCGGCGCCACGCTCAGATCGGTGCCGTCGGGGAGGCGGATCTTCTGCTCCTTCTTCCGGTCCGCGAAATCGCGAAGGCGGAAGTACACGAGCGGGTTTCCCCACTTGTCGGGGCACTCGAAGAGCTCGTTGGTCCCGAACGACGTGACGTTCACGGAAGCAGAGTCGCCGTCGGTGTTCGTCTTCGCGATGGCGGCCATCATCGACGCGAACGGGTTCTCGCCGTGGAAGTCTTTCTGGTTGAAGTGGAGGACCAAGCTTTCGATTCCGAGGTTCACGTCGTTCGGCGCCAGGTTCCCGTTCTTCGGAGCGAACGCGGCCAGCGCCGCCGACGTCGGTGGCAGGTCGCCGTAACTAGGGTCATGGCGATACGCCTCGATCGCCGTCTTGATCTGTTGGATCTCGGCGCCCTGGGCGTTGCGCTCGCCCGCCGTCCGCATGGTGAAAATCCTCGGCACCAGGAAGAGGAGCAGTACCCCGATGATCGCGATCACGACGAGGAGCTCGATCATCGTGAAGCCCGCCGTTCGCGAGTCGGGATGCAGCGCGATCTTCCTCACCGCTTCACCACGCCTATCTCGTCATGAGAACGCGAACGTCGTCCGCGAAGACCTGCCAATCGACGCCGAGATTCGCCTGACCGAAAACGCCGAGCCGCCACGGTCCCGCCAGTCGAGGGGCGAGCGCATCGCCCGGCAGCAGAGGGACGACCGGCTTGCCGTTGAGCGTGAGCCTCCAGCCGCCCGAGTCGGCCAAGACGCGCTCGATCCCGATCACGGCCTTGCCGTCTCCTGGCCACGAGGCGCCCTCGACGACTATCCAGTCCCCGGGCTTCCCCTGCCTCACCGAGCGCCAAACGATGCGCCCCGTTTCGTCCTTCCCGAAGTAGATGCCGTCGGTCTGGTTCGCCGATTCCTTGGTCAGGGATGCGCCGCAATACACCTTCGTGTTGGCCGGCACTTCGATCGACACCTCGTATCGCAGGATCCGCGCGCCCTCGAACGGCTTGTCGAGCGACGCGATGTCGCCTTCTTTTCGTTGTGTCCCGCCGATGCGAACGCGCTGCTTGTCGAGCGCCACCGTCAACCCGTTCTTCTGCGTCTCCACCCATCCGCCCTTGATCTGATCGCGGGCGAACGAGTCGTGCCACTCGACCTTGCTGATGTTGTCGCGGATCGCCTCGCGCCACGCGCGCGCGTACGCGCAGAACGGATCACCCGGCTTCTTCGCGAACTGATCGGCGAGTTCCTTGAACGTCTCGACCGCGCGAAAGACGCCGTCGCCCCCCTTGCGGTACTGGATGTAGGCGAGCGCGGTCGTCGCGAGCGGATCGCCCGGGATCTTCTCGCGGACCTTTTCGAACGCTACCTCGGCGTCGGCGGGCTTCTTCTGCTCGAGATACGAGTAGCCGAGGAGCCCGAGCGACTCGGGAGTCTCGGGCCCGAACGCGGCCGCATAGCGAAGGTAGCGCTGTGCGGATTCGCGGTCGTCTTCGCGAAGCGAAGAATCGGCGAGATCGAACGCGCACTCTACGAAGTCGGGAGCGAGCGCGAGCGCTTTCGAAAGAGACTCCTGTGCGGCGTCGACGTTGCCTCGAAGGAGGGAAAAGCGGCCGAGCTCGTAGTGGCCGAACGATTGGCGCGGCGCGGCGAGGTTCGCATCACGGAACGCGACGAGTGCTTCTTCTTGCTTGCCGAGCTTCAGGAGCGCGCACCCCTTCGCGACGAGCGCCCAGAACGGGTGAGCGGGATCCGCGGCCCAAGCCTTTTCGGCGGTCGCGAGGGCGGCGTCGGGCGTCGCCGACCGCGCCTGCGCGATCGCCTTGGCGGTGAGCGCAGACGCGCAGTCCGCATCGCGGCTGAGCGCCTCGTCGACGGCCTTGTCGGCGCCGGCACGATCGCCCTTCGCATCGAGGATCGCGGCGCGAAGCACCAACGTCTCGGCCGTCGGTCGAAGCTCGTCGGCGCGGGACGCCGCAGCGAGCGCTTCGTCGAACTTGCCCGCCTGCAGTTGCAACCGCGCGAGTCCGCCTTGCGCTTCCGACTTCTCGTCGGGCACGGACGAGCCGCTCGCGACCTTTTGGAAGAGTTCGCGTGCGTCCTCGCGATCGCCGCTCGTCGATTCGAGCCACGCGAGCCGTAGCGCGGCCGCCCATTGCCCGGGATCGATCTTCAGCGCGTGCCGAAGCGACGCCTCGGCGACGTCGGTGAGACCGAGCCGATCCTGGATGCGGCCGGACGCGGCGTAGAGCGGCGCATCCTCGGGAATCTTCGCGATCGCGGCGTCGAGCGCGGCCTGCGCGTCGTCGAATCGCCAAAGGGCTTCAGCGGAGCGTGCGGCACCGAGCGCCGCCTCGCGGACGATCGCCGGGTCCGTCGACTGCACGAGGCGATACTGTTCGAACGCATGCGCGTAGAGCTTTTGCTCCTCGCACCAGCGCGCGAGCCCGAGCCGCTGCTTCTCGATGTCCGACTTCACGCGCTTCAGGCGAATTCGATATTGGTTCTCCGGCGTCGCCGCCAGCTCGAACGTCACGGCTGAAGGGCCCGAGCCGCCCGTCGTGAACGGTCGTTGTCCCGAGAACTTTCCAGTCTTTAGGTCGACGACGCGGAACTTGATCGGTCCTCCGCTCGCTCCGACGACGAAGCGCCCCGGTTCCCTTTCGTCCTCCGTCGCGTTCGCGAGCGGATCCTCCCCCGCGGCGAGCACGACCTTGCCCCATACGACGTCCGTTCCGTTGTGGATGCGATCGTAGATCTCCTCGTTCGTTCGCTCCGGGCCGGGTCTCGGAACCGGCGCGCCGCCCTTCTTGTCGTCGCTCGCTGCGTTCGCCGGCTTCTTTTCGTCCTTGTCTCCGGCTTCTGTATCCTTTTTCTCGTCGTCGCCGTTCGCGCCGACGGCCGGAGCGCCGCCGCCCGAGCTTTCCTTCGGCTCTTCGGATGCCGACGCCGGCGCGGCCGCCGATTGCGGCACCCGCAAGGACGCGATCACGCTCGGCATCGGAACGTCGCCATATCTCGTGTCGGGAGGAATCGGAGGCTGGATCCACGGACGTTCGGGGAGCGGCGGCAACGGAAGCTCGAGGGGTCGAAGATCCTCTTCCTCGCGCGGCTCCGCGAAGATGTTCCGGCCGTCGAGGTCCCAAACGGGCTCGTCGGGCTTGAGAGGACGACCCGCGCGCGCCGCGATGACCACGGGATCGACGGGCTGGGACTTCGGCACCGCCAGCGGCGCGTTGCGATACGACGAGACCACGGGCCAAACGCAGAGGCCGACGAGCGCGACCGTCGCGACGAAAACCCACTGTTCGCGGTTCAGGCGCATGAACGGATCCCCAATGTCACGGCGCGTCACCCTTGTCCGCTTCGAACCCGAGCCCCACGACGCGAAGGTCCGCGTGCGCGAGCCTCGTGTCCTTCTTGTCCACGTCGATGCGCGATTCCTTGAGCAAGAACGAGTTCGGCGGGCGCTGGATCGCCTCGAGGAACGCGACGATCGACGACGCGTTTCCGTCGACGAGCATCGTCACTTCCGTTTCCTTGAGGAACGGCGCGTCCGTCCAGCCGCTGGTCGCGCCGCGACCGGCGGGGCCCGTGGTCTTGCTGGCGCGAATGTCGCGGACCGCTCGCACGCGCGCGTCGATCGCGGCGCGGCAGAGACGGCGCACGAGGTCGAGCGAGCGCAGCGCGTCGCGTACCTCGTCGCGCGTCGCCGGCGTGCCCTCCGGCAAGCCGAGGGTCGGATCGATGTCGACGTCGACCGATGCCGCGCCCTCGACGATTTCCTCGCGCGTCTTCTGGAATCGCGTGTTGTAGAAGACGTCGAAGTCGCGCTCGTCTGCCTTCAGCACGCAATCGGGCGCGGTCTGGAAGTCGAAGCGCGTGCGGTACTCGTCGAACTTCTTCTTGAACTCGTCGCGCTTCTGCGTGATCGCTTCGATGTCCGCCTTCGTCGCCGCCTTTCGCGTCCGCAGAGACTGCGCGAGACGCTTTTCGCGCTGACCAGTCGTCTCGGCCTTCGAGAAGAAAACGGAGCCGAGGATCGAGTCCGCGATCAGGAACAAGACGAGCGACGCGACGACGACGAGGATGAATCGGCGATGCTCGGCCCAGATGGCGCTGAAGTTCACGGCTTGTCTCCCGGCCCGGGCGGCTTCTCGAACCAGATGTGCATCTTGAACGTCTTCGCGCGCTCGACGCTGTACTGCACGTCGGCAACCCCCGGAGACGCCTTCAGCTTCTGGCGAAACTCGGTGAGAACGGTGTTGAGGTCGCGACCGCTCTCGCGGCCGGCGCCCTCGAGGTAGATTTCGTGGGGCTGCAAGATCGACTGCGCGGTCGCGCCGGACGCGCCGCTCTTCGACGCGGTCGTCGTGGTTGCGGGCTTGATCATCGCGAGCTTGATCCACAGCTCTTCGTACTCGTGGAGGAGCCGCTGCGTCACGCCGAGCCCGCGCACGAAGTCCGCCGACGGGTTCACGCGCTCGGCGAGTCGATCGACGCGCTCGGCGAGCGTCGACGCCTCGGTGCGAAGTGCCTCGTACCGCTGCGCGTCCTTCGACAAGGCCGTGTCGCGCGATTGAAGTGCGGCGACGCCCTCGCTCGCAACCGCGACGTCGTGGTTGCCGATCACCGCCGCGGCCGCGAGGTAGATCACCGCGAGCACGCCCGCTGCGATGAGAAAGCTCGTGCGCTGCACGAGCGTTCGCTTCTTGCGCACCGTCTCGGGGACGATCGCGAGCTTGAAGAACCGCTCTTCGATCGACGTCGCGGCGAGACCGAGCGGCACCGCCAGCTCCCACGGCGCTTGCTTCGCGGCTTCCGCCTCGTCGGGCGGCAACGATCCGAGATCGAGAGAGCGAAGCGGATCGAACCGCTCGCACGGAACGCCGAAGTTCGCCGCGAGATATTCGGGAAGTCCGCGCAGCGAAGCGCCGCCGCCCGAGACGTAGATGCGATCGATTCGCAGATCCGTGATCTTCGTCTGCGTGCGACAAAACGCCACGGTCGATTGCGCGAGCGAGAAGATCTGACCGCTCGGCCCTGCGAGAGCGCGGCTCGCCTTTTCGGCGGTCGGATCCGAATAGCGCGCCTGACCCGGCGGAGCCGCGGTGGCTTTGGAACGCTTGAGTTCCTCGCCTTTCGCCCAGTCGACGCCGAGCGCAGCCATGATCGCTTCGGTGAACGCGCGTCCACCGACGGAGAGGTTTCGCGCGAACAGGAGATCGCCGTCGCGCTGGATCGCGAGATCCGTGTTGTCGGCGCCGATGTCCAGGAGAAGCGTCGTTTCGCCGGCTCGGAAGGGGCCGAACCGCAGGAACGAGTTGTAGAGCCCCAACGAGTCGGGGCACGCGAAGAGCGGCGTGATTCCGGCCGCACCGAGCGGAGAGAACCGCTCCTCGAGGAACGCTTCCTTCGCGAGTCCCACGACGACCGTCGATTCCCCGGCTTCGTCCGCAGTGAAGGTCATCGGCCGATAATCCGATGCGACTCCCCCGCCGGCTTTTTCGGCGATCTCGCGAACTTCGAACGCCATGAGCGAACGCAGGCGATGCTCGGGCATCGGAGGCACTTGCGTGTAGCGAAGAATCGCGTCGCGCCCGGTGAGTCCGATCACCGCGCGGCCGCGCTTGATTCCCGCTTCGGCGAGGCTCGCGACGCACTCGCGCGGCCCGGCTTCGGCCGATCCGGTGCGCGCGTTTCGCGCGACCGCTGTGCGGACGATCCGAGTGACCTGGATCTCCTTGCCCTTGCGCCGGACGGCAACGGCCTTGAACGAGTCCGAGCCGAAGTCGATGCCGAGACCGCTCGTTGCCAACGCCCTCGCTCTCTTTCCCGACCCGTCGCTCGCGCCCGAGCGCGAGCCACCGATCAACTCTACAGACTCGAGACCCGACGATCAGCGACGACCAACCCTCGCCGGACATCGCCTGACCCTCCGCGACGATTCGCGACGCGCGGTCAGTGCTCGCTCTCGGCGAGCGCAGATTTCGCCTGCTCCGCGGCCTTCGTCCCCGCATAGCGCGCGACGACGTCGCGCAGCACGATCGAAGCGAGCGCCTTCGAGCCGCTCGTCAACAGGTCGCGCCCCTTTGCCAGTTGCCCTTCCGCACGAGCCTCGACGCTGGCCTTCGAGATCGCCTCGAGCGCACTCGCCGCTTTCCCCGCGATTTCCGTCGCGTCCGCCGCGCCCTTCGTGCCCGAGTAGGTTCGCGCCGCCGATTCGGCGTCTCGCTTCACCCTCTCGAGGAGCGGCGCCATCCCGAAGAATTGCGCTTCCGCGAGTGCGGCGCCGATGCGCGCGACTTCCTTGTCGACGCGCGCCTCCAGCTCCTTCACCCGCACGTCCGCGGCCTCCGTGACCTTTTCGTTGAAAGGGAAGTCCTTGAGGATCGAACGGTAACGCGCGATCGCGTCGCCGAAGCGTCCGTCGCGCTCGGCCTGCTCGGCCTCGATCGAAAGGCTCTTCGCCTGTCCCCGTTCCGCCGTGAACGACACTTGGATGTCGAACTCGAGCGCGAGCGGCGCACCGGCGGCCGGCTCGAACCGAAGCCGGGTTCGCCCGCCGCTCGTGGCCACCGCGACTCGCAGCGGCGTCGCTCCGGCACCCTTGATGCGGATGCGGTCGTCGCCCGCACCGAGAACGACGCCCGCGACGTCGCTCGTCGCCGCGTCACCGTTCACCGCGCGCACCGCCGATTCGGTCACGAGCACGACGGGATGCGACGCGAGCGGCTCGCCGAGAGTCGCTTCGAGAGCGAGCGAATCGAGCCCCGCCGCCGCGGCGGTCGGGCCTTGCACGCGAACGTGATAGCCGGGATCGTCGGGGCCGGCGCGCGCCTCGACGACGAGCTTCCCGCTCGATGATTCCTCGGGGACTCCCGGCATTCCGAGCGCTGCCTCGAACCTGACGCCACCCTCGATCGACGATGCCGCGGGCGAGCGCGCGAGGAGCGCAGCTTCGAGCGTCCCCGTCCCGGACTTCGTGCCGGTGCACTCGAACGACTCGAGCCATGCGACGTTTCCGCGACGCAACGTCAACGAGCCGCCGCGGCCCACGTCGAGCGCGAACGAATCCAGCGCCAGCGACGGCGCGCCCCCGCCGCCTT
>JACOTG010000210.1 GCA_016178505.1 Planctomycetota bacterium | reverse complement strand
TTTCAGTCCCGAGCGGTTACTTGGAGTTGGTGCGCCGACAAAGCGCCTTGGATTTAGGCCCGAGACGTCCTGATTGACGCGGGAATTTTACCGCGAACGCTGGTCCTGTCCAGTGGCCTAGAAGCGAGAATTCTGATGGACCAGTCCACGGACGCGACGCGCGCATTCGGTCGACCGGGTCGGGCTTCGCGGATCGCCGACATGGGCCTGAAGTGAACGCGGCGGAGCCGAGGACGCCCGTCGCGACGGGCAGTCGCGCGCCCAAGTCACGTTCGCCCACACGGCTGCGCGGATTTGGTCGCGGCGAGAACGATGCGTGAAGTCCGCGGTTTCGTGCAAGATTCGTTCAACTTCGCGTCGGGCTGCGAGGTCCGAGGATTCAGGAAATGGGACTGGTGGCGGGGGTGCGGAGGGGGTGGTCGATTCAGGTCCCGAACCCTCTCTCATCGGACTTCGATCTAGAGCCCGACCGGCCGGGGGGCCAATGGCACTCGTGGGCATTGTTGACCGCGCTTGTGGTGCTCGTGGGCACCCAATAGAATCGTCGGTTCTCTCGAGTCGTTCGATTGAAGTTCTCGCATTGCGTCACCGGACGACCGTTCGATAACAAGAAGGATTTCGCGGTAGTGGACGACCCAGTCGGAAATGCAGGACCGCCTCTGGCGAAGGCCCTGCGAGTTGCTCAAGAATTCGCCTTAGGCTTGTCTCTCCTCGCGGACCACTTTGCCGGTGGCCATACGGACGATCCCGCAACCGTTCGAACGCGCAAGTACGCGATCGATCGGGCTGCCGCGGTGATCCAAACGGTTGGACCACTGCTTCCCGTGTTTGAAAAATTCGGTTGCGATTCGGCTCGGATATTTGGAGAGACGTTCAAGAGCCATCACGAGGCTGTTCATTGGGTTGCCAGAATGCTCGTGGATTGGACACGGCAAGGCCTAAAGAAGATGCCTTGGAAACAGCAGCTCGAGTGGATCGGAACGCGAAAAGACGAGTGGCGTGCTCTCGAGAAAAACCTCGAAACGGAGTTGCTGCAGACGAACGCCGCGCTTCAAGTCGCCGACCAATCACAATCGATTCCGGCATCGACGCTACATCCGGTGTCGGATTCGGGTCCGAAGCCAGAAGAGCCACAGTCCCGGATTTCGAACCCGAAACCAATGCCTCGAGGGACCTGGGCAGCATCCAAGACCGATGGGATGCCGTTGCGCGGTTGGGATGAGATTTGCCAGTTCATCGAAAAACCGAACGAACGAAGCCGCCGGGACCAGCTCAAGCGACTGAACGAGCGGACCTTTGGTCCCATCAAGTGGGTCGGTGATGTTCCGGAAGTGAATCGTGGAGAAATGAAGGCGTGGATCGAAGACAGCGAAGGGCGAGCAGCCGCTCTCAACGCGCGGCGCGAATCCGACCAGGCAGCCACGGCTGAGCTGCAGGAACGAGGCAGCGTTCGGCAAGGCGACTACAGTATGCACGCTGAAAAACGGCCGAACGCCCGAGGAAAAGCCCGCGCAGCACCCGACGAAAAATAATCCGACGTATTCGAACACATCCCGACGCAATCCGCCCAACTAGCGGCTGATTGTCACCCCTCCCATGAAGGGCAAAGCCGACGACAGTCGTCGGCGCTCTTCAGGAGGATTCAGATGAAGTTCCCGCTTTCGACCGGGCAAGTGGCCCAACGGCTCGGCGTCACCGAGCCCCGGCTCAACGAACTCGTCCGAAAAGGCAGAGTTCGCCCCGCCCCACCCGTCGTCGCTGGCCGCAGGTGCTGGACGCCCGAACACGTGGCTCGAGCAGCCGAAGTCCTCGGGCAAGGCTCCGCGAATCTTGGCGATGGCGACGGCGCTGTCACATCCACGACCTGAAAACGTCGCGGCGCCACTCGACGTGCTGGTCGAGCGGCGCCCTCGCCTGGAAGCGAATCTGTGACGAATGCAAATACTATCAACGTGCCGAACACACGCAACGCCGATGAGCGGAACGGCACGAGGGGAATCCAGCGATGAGCTTCAACGCCGATTCTCTCGCGGCCATTCCAAAGTCATTGAAGGACGTTCCGCGATGGTTGCTGTGGCGGCTCGAGGAGCGCGACGGGAAACCGACGAAGGTTCCGATTGATCCGACGACAGGCCGGCATGCGGCTGTAAACAGACCGGCGACGTGGACCACGTTTGATGTTGCCGCGAACGCCATGCAATCGGGAGTCGTCCGCGCCGTCGGTCTCGGCTTCGTCTTCAACGGCGACGGAATCGTCGGCGTCGATCTCGACAAGTGCCGAGATGCCACGACCGGCGCCATCGAGGAATGGGCGCAGGAAATTGTGCGCGCGCTCAATTCCTATTCCGAGTTGAGCCCGTCCGGGACGGGAATCCACTTGATCGCGACGGGTGAGATTCCAGCGGGCGCAAAGCGAAAAGGTCGTGTTGAGATGTACTCGACCGGTCGCTTCTTCACGATGACTGGGCAACACCTCGCTGACACCCCTTCGACGATCGAGTCGCGCAGTGAGGCGCTCGCCGCGATTCACGCGCAACACGTCGCGGTTCCCGACGCGGGCACATCCCGGGACGGCGCCCGCGAGCAAAGCGGATCCGGACATCACACCGCGCTGGTCGAAGCCGCCACCCGTTACGTGGGAAGGGCAGCCGGCGTGAATGAAGGTGCGCGCAACAACACTGCATTCAGCCTTGCGGGGCACCTCGCGGCGTTCGAACTGAAGGGAACGGGCGAGAAGCTGAGCGAGTCCGAAGTTCTCACGCTCTTGCAGAGCTGGAATCTGCGCAATCGCCCTCCGCTCGGAACCCAAGCCCTGCAGCAAGCTGTGCACTCCGCGATGGTGAGCGGCACCCCGCGTCGGCCGCACGTCGTCGACGAGCGACGATTCAAGTCGAAGAACGACGAACGGGCGAACGCATCTTCCACGGATCGACGCGCAACGCGGGTTGCGGCGTTCGTTCCGTTCCCAGTTGACGTGCTGCCGGAGCCGCTTCGTGCATTCGTCCTGGGAGTCGCGGTCGCTTTGCCGTGCGATCCGGCATACGTCGCCCTTCCGTTGCTCGCGGCCTGTGCCTCGGCGATCGGCAACGCGCGTGTCATTCGAATCAAGGGCGGGTGGACCGAGCCGTCGGTGCTTTGGGCCGCGGTCGTCGGCCAGAGCGGGACATTGAAGTCGCCGGCGTTGGCGATCGCATTGAACGCCATCTTCGACGTCCAGAGCGCAGCTCTCCACGAATACGCCGAAGCAATGGAACACTACGAAGTCGACAAGCTCGAGTACGAAAAAAAGCTCGCGGCGTGGAAGCGCTCGCCGAGCGGGGAGGTGCCGGAGAAACCCGACAAGCCGATTGCCGCGCGCTTCGTCACGTCGGACGTAACTGTCGAGTCGCTCGCACTGCTGCTTCGCGACGGTCCTCGCGGACTGTTGCTGTTCCGCGACGAACTCGGCGGGTGGCTCAAGTCGTTCGACGCATACCGCGCGGGTCGCGGCGGTGACGCCCAGAAGTACTTGGAAATGCATCGCGCCGGCAAGCTCCTCGTCGATCGAAAGAGCGGCCCAGAGAACGAGAAGATCCTGTTCGTGCCACATGCGGCGGTCTCGATTGCGGGCGGAATCCAACCGGGCTCGCTCCGCCGAGCACTGTCTAAGGAGTACTTCGAGATCGGCCTGGCGGCGCGGTTACTGCTCGCGATGCCGCCGAGACGGGCGAAGCGGTGGACCGACGCCGAGATCGCAGAGAGTCTCGAAGCGGTGGTCGCCGTGCTCTTCTCTCGGTTACGAGCGCTGGACATGCTGCTCGACGACGACGAGGCTCCTCGGCCAACGCCGGTCGACCTCGACCTCGACGCCCGGAACAAGTTCATCGAGTTCTACAACGCGCACAACGCCGAGCAGGCCGAACTCGACGGCGACCTTGCAGCCGCGTGGGCGAAGATCGAGGGCTACGCCGCGCGGTTCGCACTCATCATTCACCTTGTTCGCGTGGCGGCCGAGGACCCCTCGCTTCGCAACCCTGATCTCGTCGATGGCACGAGCATGGACGCCGCGATCACGCTGGCTCGTTGGTTCGCCAGCGAAGCCCGCCGCGTCTACGCCTTCCTGGGTGAGGGCGAGGACGAGCGGGCGCGGCGCGAGTTGGTTGAGCTGATCGGTTCCAAGGGCGGATCGGTCACCGTGCGCGATCTGATGCGCGCGAGTCGCCGGTTCGCCACCGCCGAAGACGCCGAGATGGCACTCGCCGATCTCGTCGAGACCGGACTTGCAACCCGTGAGTTCGACGATCATGACGGCCAAGGTGGGCGACCTGTCGAGCGGTTTCGGCTCGTCGAATCCGACACAACGCCTGTGGGTTCGCAAGATGGTGAGGATCTGTCAGCGTCAGCAGCAGATGCAGACCTGCACTCAGCACCCATGGAGGATGACGGGGACCAGGGCAACACCGCCGCAGCGGGTGAGACTCACGAGCCCGCCGCTGCCGACACAACCCGGACGAATCCGGCACCCCGCGAGGTTCGGTCAGCGTCAGCATCACAAGTCGGGCCACACGACGCGAGCGTCGGCGGCGCGGGGGGTGTCGGCCACCGGGCCCCCCACCTTCCCGCCCAGAAAGACACAACTCCCGACGGTCGGTCGATTCCTGAAGATGTGTCAGCGTCAGCACCGCGTTCAACGGCGAGTTCGCCAGCTCGGACCGATGAAGTGCTCGCAGACGGTCGAACCACCGACGAAGCCGCGCGAGGCCTCGCTGACAACGACACAACCGGTGAGAACCCGCCGGCCGACAGAGTTGAGTCAGCGTCAGCACCCAATGCCGACCCAAAGCGGGGAGCTACCGAACCCGGTCCTTATCGCCCGCTCCCGAGGCGCCCCCTTCCGCGTGGGGTCCATTCGGAGACCCGCACCGACGCTGCTGACGCGGACACAACCGTCGAGATCAGCGAAGCGGTCGGTGATGTGTCGGCGAGGGCGCCGTCACACACACCGGACGCACGGATCGACGGTCAAGCCGTCGACGACTCAGAGCGGTTAACCCATCGCCAGACATCTACCGCTGACGCTGACACAACTCACCCGATCCGCGAGGAGTCCGAGGATCTGTCGCCGACGGCTCCACCCGAAGGCCACCCAGCGCCCGACGGCGACGATTGGGAGGAAGTGCCATGACGACCGACTGCACCGCCGGCGTCGATTCCCTTCTCTTCGAACTCGCTCGACGCGGAATCGAGATTCGAGTGGTGACCGGACGCCTTCGATACCGACCCAAGGCGAAGGTCACGCTCGAGCTGCTAGATCTCCTTCGCCGTCACAGCGCGGCCCTCATCGAGACCTTGAGTTCTGCTGCTGACGCTGACACAACCGCCAAATCGCCCCGTGAATCCTCGACTTGTGTCTCTGCGGAGGCGCCCTCTGGCGAGTCGGTGCCGTCGTCCTCACCCGATCGATCCGCGCGGCACCGCGGTCGGAAGGTGCTCGAGCTGTGGGTCCGCACGATGACGAAGGTCGTCTCTCGACGCCGCGCCGGATCCATTGCCGACGCCTTCTTCGATCGCTGGGTCGCCGGAGATGGCGCTCGCGTGCTTCCTCCCGGTGTCGAACTCTGGCCGGCCGAGTACCGCGTCGTCGTCGACGCGACGACCCGAGCCCTCGGCAAGGACGAGTGGTGTCGGCGCTCGGCCGAGGACGCGGTCCGCCGGTTCGTCCGCTCTCACGATCCAGCGACGATCGGCGCCGGTCGGTGGACGCGACTCCGAGACGGTTCGCGCGGCGTCTGGGTTCAGCCGTTCGCACAACGCACGAACGCATCGCCGGCACTGCATCGCAACGCCGCTCGCCCGGGCGGTGCGTCCGCGCTCGACTCTCCGAGCTGCCCATGCTGCACGCGCGACGAACCGGTCGGCCTCGCGTGGTGGGCGCGACCACGAACGAGATTGGCGTTTGACTCCATCGACGCATTCGACGAACTCGCCGACGTGCCGGGCGTCGGTCGAACTCCGGAGAGCGAGCGCGCGGCTGAGATCGTCATCCGGAGGTGGCATCGCGATCACGACAAGGAGACCCCTAATGAACAATAAACGACCCGCACTTCGTCGCGAAGACTTGGCGCTCGTCGAGCGCCTGCGACTCCCGCTCCTCACGGCCGACGAGCTGGCCGTCATCGTTGCGGCTCCGAGTGGACGATGGGTCAACGAGATGGCGCGACGACGCGAGATCCCGTTCGTTCGAGTGCGCAAGCACAACCTCTTCAAGTTGGACGCGGTCGTCGCGGCGCTCTGGAAGAACCACGTGGCGACGATGTCAGAGGCGGAGATCCGAGCGTACATCAACGCGATCTCGCCGTCGCGGCGCATGCGGTCCCAACGGCCGTCGAGTGAGAAGGAGAGTCATCAGTAATGCTCAGGCGAGATGAATCAATTTTCCCGACGATCGAGGTGAGCGGCGTTCGATTCCGTGCGGCCGATGCGAAGTGGCAGCGCACGGGCTTGGTCGGCTTCGTTGCGTTCGTCCTGAACAGGGATCTACGCATCGAGGCAACAGTGCGCCGCACGAACAGTGGAGTCCTTCGCCTTTCTTATCCCGCCCATCGCGACCAGTTCGGCCTTCAGCATTTCGCCGTGCATCCGGTTCACGATCGCGCGCGAGTCGAGATCGAACGGCAAGTCCTCGCTCACGTCCGCGCCACGGAGACCCTGCGATGACGACGGCGTCGAGGAGATTGAGCGTCACAAGCGTCGATCTCCAGCTGGCGTTCGCGGCCGTCGCCAGCAACGACGTGCTGGGATGGGCGTGTGTCGTCGTCAACGGCAAACATCGATTGTCGGAACTCCCGATCGGCCGCGCCGCTCACGGGCAGCTCGTCGTCCTCGCGTGGCCGCAGCAATCTGCATCTCGGCAACACCAGAAGTTCATCTACGAACTCGACCTCGAGTCGCGTGTAGAGATCGAGCGGCAGATCATCACCGCGCTTCCGATCAAACGAGGGATCGCCGGATGAAAGCGTTCTCGGACCCCGCCGTGATGACCGAAGCGGAACGGCTCACCGAGCTGGCCGCGATCCTCTCGCGCGGCTACCTGCGACTCGCGGGTTCACGCGGAATTGACCTTGATGCCTTCCGCGAGCGAGCGCCCTCATGTCCCCACGAAGCGAGCAACGCGGAAACCGCTCGCGGAAAGGACGTGGCATGAAGACAGTCGTTCAGGAAATCGAAGAGCTGCGGCAGATGGCAACGGCGGACCTCATCGCCCGATATCGCGAGACGTTCGGTCGAGAGCCGCGCATAAGAAATCGCGAGCACCTGTGGAAACGCATCGCGTGGAAGGTTCAAGAACAGCGATACGGCGGATTGAGTCAACTCGCGCGCACGCGACTCGAGGAACTGATCGCGGAGATTGATCTCCCGATGGCCGAGTCAATGCGCACCGTCGCCGGACATCTGAAGCGGCCGCCGGCGACCGGGGATCTCGCGCCGGGCACGATCCTCACGCGCACTTGGCACGGCACGTCGATCACGGTGCGCGTCACCGACGAGGGATTCGATTACGAGAACGCGGTGTATCAGAGCCTCTCCGCCGTCGCGCGAGCGATCACCGGTCAGGCGTGGAATGCGCGGCTGTTCTTCGGGCTGACGAATCGGCGGAAGTCGCGATGATCTCGCCGGCGGCGCGCGCTCGCGTGAACGGGAGCAGCAAGCCCGTGCGCAAAGAGATCCGCGTCGCGATTTACTGCCGCCAATCGGTTGCCGACGACCTCGAGTTCGGATCGATCCAGGCCCAGCGCGAAACCGTCGAGTCGTTCATCGCGAGCCGGAAGCACGAGGGATGGATCGCACTCCCGTACGAGTACAACGACCACGGCTATTCGGGCGGGACGGTCGAGCGACCTGCGTTCCAACAGCTGCAACGCGACGTCGAGGCTGGCTCCATCGATCTCGTCGCGACCTACAAGATCGATCGACTGAGCCGCTCGCTAGTCGACTTCATGCAGATCATGCGACTGTTCGAAGAGCACGGCGTCGCGTTTACATCGGTGACTCAACAGTTCGACACCTCGACGAGCATGGGACGGCTCACGCTGCAGCTCTTGGCGAGCTTCGCGGAATTTGAACGAGCGCAGATCGCCGAACGAACCAGGGACAAGATGGTCGCGTCACGCCGTCGAGGCGCATGGACCGGCGGTCGACCCGTGCTCGGCTACGACGTCGTCGAGAAGAAGTTGATCGTGAATCGCGACGAGGCCGAACGCGTGCGCGGCATCTTTCGGCTCTACCTCTCGCTCGGTTCCTTGCTCGGCGTCATCGCGGAACTGAATCGACGCGGCTGGACCAACAAGACGTGGACGAACCAGCGCGGCGATGTCGTGACGGGAACCCCCTTCGAGAAGAACACGCTTCGCTGGCTCCTCACGAACCCGCTCTACGTCGGCAAGAACCGGTGCGACGGCGAGATCGTTGACGGCGTGCATGAGGCGATCATCGACGAAGAGACGTGGAACGCGGTCCAAGCCCAACTACGTGAGCATGCCGGGAAGCGCACGTGGAGGCGACCCGTCGAGTCGGGCGCCCTTCTCGCGGGTCTCATCCAGTGCCGATGCGGCGCCGCGATGTCGCGGCACCGTGCGAGTAAGGGACCACGCCAGCATGAATCGTACGTTTGCACGAAGTACGTCAAACAGGGCGCAGCCGCGTGCCCCGGGAGCCGGGTCCCGACCGCGAAGATGGATGCGGAGGTGATCGCCCACATCCGACAGATCGGACAGGACCCGTCGCTACTCTCATCGACAATCGACGCGACGAAGGCGGCCGTTCTAACGCGACGGCCCGCGATGGAGTCCGAACTGCAGGGACACGAAGCGGAGCGCCGCAGGCTCAACGCGGAACGTCAGAATATCGTCGATGCGATCGCCCAGGGTGAAACGGGGCGCTCTCCTCTACTCGAGCGTCTTGGTGAGATCGAAGGGCAGCTCGCCGAAGTCGGCCACCGGATCGACCGCGCCCGAGCGGAACTGGCTGCACTAGAAGCCGGCGTGATCGATGAGGACGACCTCCGCCTCGCCCTCGCGGACTTCGACGAGATCTGGGGCGCACTCTTCGCGGCCGAGAAGGCGCGCGTCCTGCAACTACTCGTCGAGCGAATCACGTTCGACGGTCAGAGCGGCGACGTCGCCGTGAAGTTGAGGCCGTGCGGCATCCGGACGCTCGCAGCGGAACGGAGCAGACCCCGTGCCTGACGCGCTGACGATCACTTTCAAGATGCCGACGCATCGACCACGCGAAGCCGTCACTCCCCCACAGTCTCCACCGACGCCGACGACGACTCGCATCGCACGTCAGCTCGCACTCTCCTGGCATCTCAACCGACTCCTCGAGAGCGGCGAGATCCAATCGCCGGCCGCGGCCGCTCGAATGCTGTCGCTCAGTCGTCCGCGGCTGACTCAGATCTTGAACCTGCGATTCTTGTCGCCGGATCTGCAGGCGGGACTTCTCGCCGGCGAGCTACGCCTCAGCGAACGGCGGCTCCGACGAGTGGCCCTGTCGGTCGAATGGAACCGACAACTCACGGCGCTGAAAGCGGCCGCAGCTCCATCCTCGGCAAGGTCCGCCGATTCCGCGAACGAGCAACCGATGTCCGAGCGTTGACAGCGTCATGGGCAGAATCGCTGCGGAGTGCGCGGCCATTGGACGATCTCTTTTGGTATGCGAGCATGAACTGGAGGAAACAATGGGAACCAAGATCGAATGGACCGATGAGACCTGGAACCCCGTCACCGGATGCGTAAAGGTCTCCCCGGGCTGTAAACACTGCTATGCGGAAACCTTTGCCGAACGTTTTCGCGGCACCGTCAGCCCCGGCGGAAGGCTTCACCCGTTCTTTCCCGGGTTTGACCCCACGCTGCGTCCTGAACGACTGAGCCAGCCGACGCGATGGCGTGCACCGCGCCGCGTCTTCGTCAACAGCATGAGCGATCTCTTCGGCGCGTTCGTGCCGGACGAATACCTCGCGAGGGTTTTTGAAGCGATGCGGGAGACGCCCCAGCACACCTACCAGGTGTTGACGAAGCGAGCCGATCGCCTGCAGTCGTGGACAGAAGCTCAACCCTGGTTGTCGTCCGCCCGGCACATCTGGCTCGGAGTCTCCGTCGAAGACAAGTCCTTCGGCCTACCCCGGATCGACGGCCTACGGGCATCGACGGCGGCCGTTCGGTTCCTCTCTGTGGAACCCCTTCTCGAAAGCCTTGGTCCGCTCGACCTCCGGGAAATCGATTGGGTGATCGTTGGCGGGGAAAGCGGTCCCGGTGCTCGCCCGCTCGATCGGCGCTGGGTACGAGAAATCCGTGACCAGTGCGTCACGGCCGGTGTCGCGTTCTTCTTCAAGCAATGGGGCGGCGTTCGGAAACATCGCACCGGGCGAATCCTCGACGGCCGGACATGGGACGAATTCCCTGTCCAATGCACGACCGTTTAGTCTACGGCAAGTCACTAGTTTCGCACCGATCGCTCGTGGCCGAATTGGCTGACACCAACGAGCCCTCGCCTCACAGGAATACCAATCTCGCGTCGTCTGGAAAGGTCCCCTTACGCCGCGCTTGCCCGCCATGCTTCGTCGCTTCGACGCGGAGCCTCCCGGCCTTCTCCTCTTCCTTCAAGGCTTCGGTCATGTGTTTCTTGAGGTATGCAGTTTCGTTCTCGACGTAGCGGCGGACAATCGCTCCAGAAGTCTCGCCAGCGTCGCGAAACCGCGTTCGAATGTCCGCGCCAAGCCCCGCGCAGACGTTGCTGCCGAACAAGACGAGCTGCGCTGGATCGGTCGCATCCGAGAAACGAAATGCACCATCTGGATCGACCCGCCACATGGCTTCCTTCATTTTTAGGTGCCCTAGCTCGTTTTTCGTGGCGAAAAACAGGTAGTACTGGATTCGGTCGTCTCGTGTTCGCATCTCAAAGTAGCGGACAAACTGCGCCCTCTTTCGAAGCTCGCGCTGGTAGAGCATCCGAAGGCGGTCGATTCGATTCTCCGGTGTCTTCGCGACATCGGCGGCGTCCGACGTTCCAAACATCTCATTGATGCGATTGACCACTTCGGCGTTGGGATGCTCAATGAATCGATTGATCGAGTCGACCATGAACGTGATGAAGACTTCGCATTTGGGATGCTTGAAAAGGCGTTCGACAAGCTTGAACGGCGCTCCGGCGAACCCAAACGGGTCTATGAACACGAACGTGGGCGCAATCGCGCTGCCCATGGAATCGAGGGCATCGAGTGCACTTCCGAAAGCTCGATCAAACGTCCCGCACTCGACGTGGATTCGGAACTGCGGTGGGATTTCCCTCCGGGAAAGCGTCGTCCGAAGGTGCTCAATCCGGTCCGCCCGCTCGTCCATGAACCAGAACACGACTTCGCTTTTCAAGGCGCGCCGATGCTCGATCGCCGCATCGAGCGCGACGATCGGTGAGCCGGGTTCACCGCCACTGTAGGACCCCGGACCGGAGAATCCGTCAATGTAGACAATGCGACCGTTGTAGCGACTGAGGATCGGAAACCAGGCTTGCAGGTAGCGACGAAGAATGTCGTGTTTCGCTTTGGTGTGGGGCTCCATTGGCCAAAGGGTTTCTTTCGGCGTGGTCATGTCGAGTACCAGCAGACTTTGAGATCGTTCGTTGACGCGTTCAAGTGATCCGTTCTCCTTCTCGATCTGAATCAGCGAACGAATCTATTCGAGCTACCAGACCACGTCAACCACGTGTCGCCGCCGCGGTCCACACCGCCGGACCATCTCATGGCGGTCGAGCGGCGGTCTGGAATTCACCTTGCGTCTTCGCGCTTCGGGGTGCCCCGTGTCCCCACGGCGCAGCCACTCACGCACTACGAGGAGGCTCGATGCCGATGGAGAGTTCGGAGTCAGTCGCCGCCGTCGCCCGCCAGATCGCAGACGCGGCGAGGCAGGTCGGGGTCACGCGGGCGCGGGCGCGTCAGATCGCGAATCTCGTGCTGCCCGCGCCCGCGATCCAGGAGGCGATTCTCGTCGGTGAGCTTCGCCTCATCGAGCGGCAGTTTCGGAATGTCGTCCCGCTCGTGAACTGGGACGAACAACGGAATCGTGTTGATCACCTGTCTTCGCCCGCCGCTTTCGGTTAGAAACCGCCGCTGGCCGAACCCACGTCAAGACGCGTCGTCTTACGCGAACCCTGGTCCGGTCGGTTCGTCGCAATTCAGGAGTCGTTCCGGTGAAGATCTACGCGGGCAATCTGTCTTACAGCACGACTGACGACACGCTTCGTCAGGCCTTCGCTCAGTTTGGAGAAGTGGCGTCGGCACAGGTCATCATGGACAAGATGACCGGCCAGTCGAAGGGATTCGGCTTCGTTGAGATGGCGAATGCGACTGAGGCCCAGGCAGCAATCGACGGGCTCAACGGCCGTGACCTCGGCGGACGGACGATGAACGTCAACGAGGCTCGTCCTAAGACCGAGGGAAGCGGCGGTGGTGGTGGCGGCCGCGGCGGGTACGGGGGCGGCGGTGGTGGTGGTGGTCGCGGTGGCTACGGTGGAGGTGGAGGTGGTGGCGGCGGACGTCGCGGCTACTAGCGATCAGGCGTTTGAAATCACGGCGAGGCGATTTCCCTCGAACGGGTCGCCTCGCCTTTTCATTCCTTGCGCTGCAGAGCGCCCGGCGCGTCGGCGGTGCTCACTCCAACGCCTACAGCACGGCCCCGCACCAGCTCCTTCATCTTCCGGCCCGCCCTGAAGTGCACAACCGTCCTCGCCGGGATGTGCACGGTCTCGCCGTTCTGAGGATTGCGCGCTTTTCTCGCCGCGCGCATCTTCACCTCGAACACGCCGAACTCTCGGAACTCGAGACGGTTTCCAGCGGTAAGCTCGGCCGTCATCTCCGCGAGGAATTCCTGAACGACTGTTAGAGCGACGATCTTCGGCTGGCTCAGTCTCTCGGCAATGCGATCCGTGATATCCCGCTTGGTGATGGTTGCCACGATTCCACCGTCGCCGTCCGCGACGCTGCAGTGCCTTTCCCTCGATGAAGCATCTCATTGTAGAAGTGCGGTTGGCACCGTCAACGTGACCCATCCTGTGCCGATTCGATGCTTGATCGGTTCCGAGCCCGACGGGATACGAGCCACCATCGGCGCATTGCGACCAACGACCAAATCGCTTCCACCACTCCAAAGGGCCACGCGCCCTGCAGGAATCCGTAGACCGAACCGAGTGCGCACGCGACGGCGAAGCCCACGACAAACCATCGACTTCGTTCCTCGAGCGCGTAGCAAACCAACATCGCGGTGACCGCGAACAAGCCGAAGAGCGTGAGTGGGTCCATCCCCGTACGATACTCGTTTCCCAGACTGCGTCGCTCAAGTCCGGGGATTCACTTGCTTCCGTCCGCGAAGAAGCGCCTCGTGTGCCGACCGCGCAGCCGCACGTCGCGCGCAATAGGAGGGTCGATGCCACGAAAGAAACGAACGGTGTCCAAGTCGCTGCAGATGCTCGCCCGCGAGTTCACCGGCGAGATGAAGTCTCGGAGGTGGGGCGACACCGAATTCCGAAAGCTCATCGCCCAGTCGAAGAAGGCCGGCGAGTCGTTCAGCGACGACGAAGCGGAGATGGTCCGGTGCACGCTCGCAGCCCTTGACCGCGTGACGTCGATCCAAGTGGGCGCCGGCGCCGGCATGGAGATGCTCGCCGATCTTGAGCCAACCAGCGCGGTCCCGGCCCGGGCGTTCCATGACGCCGTCTTTGCGCTTCGGAAGCAGGCGACTCAAGCGCAGCTCGATCTCGGGGGCGCCATCCACGCCGCGGCGAAGCTCGATCTGCCGAAGGAGCTGCCTCCTCGGAAACGCCGCGCGCGAAAGTCCGTCGTCGAGCCGCCATGGCTTGCATCGCAGGTGCGCAGCGTGGCGAGGGCTCGATTGGACCGGCCCATGAACGCCGCCGAGCGCGCCCTTCGAGAAGCTCACCTCGCCTGCCATGCGTTCGGCGGTGGGATCGGCGAGACGCTGAGCCAAGCGCGAAGCGAAGTTCGACGCCGTCGGAGCCTCCGGGCCGAAGTTGCGAGCGAGCTTGCCCTCTTCGTGCAGATCACAGCCGTTGCGATGCGGCGTTTCTTGACCGACAAAGTCGCCGCGGCGATCGAGGGGACGACGTCCGGACGGGGAAGCCGAACGTCACGCGCTACTCGCGCGAGAAGAGGTCGGTGATGTCGATCTTCAGCCGCTGACAGATTCGTTCAATCGTCCGAAGCGAAACGTTCTGCTGCGCGATCTCCAATCGGTTCAGCGTCGACTTCGAGATGCCGAGCTTGCGCGCGAACAGGTACTGCGGAGTCTCGCCCCGCAGCTCGATGAGCCGCTTCGCGAGGCGTCTGGCGAGGTTTCCCACTTGTGGGTCGTATCCTCGCGAAGTAGCCTTCCCACATATGGGAATTCCGCCGGTGCGGACTTCCTTCGCTTCGAGCCGAGCTGGAGAACTCGGACATCATTTGCGGCGTATCGACGCACCAAAGGTGCGGCCGATCCGGAAGACAATCATCTTAACCCGAGGGGAAGACATGAAATCGCTGAACCAACTACTGCTCTTGCCACTGCTGTGCGCGTGCGCCACGTGGATCGCTGGCTGTAGCGGCGGTGGTGGTGGTGGCGGCAGCAGTGCTCCCATCGACGTGGCCGGACCTTGGGACGGGGCATTCTCGGCGCCGCAAGGCGCCGGTGCGCTACATGCGTCGTTTCAACAAGCTGGCGCCCACCTTACCGGAACGGTCAGTGCGGACGACACGGTGAATCAACTTGTCTTCGTGTTCGCCCTGGACGGGACGATTCGAGGCAATCAACTCGGGTTCGATCTGACTGAGTCTCAGCCGTGCGCGTCGGGTTCGTTCCACGGTACAGCTGAGATCAGCGCAACCGCCGATCACATGACCTTCACTTTTTCGGGCGCAGACTGCTACGGTCAGCGAACCGTCGGTGGAAACGCTACCAAGCAACCTTCTTCAGATCTGATTGCCGAGAACCTGTCCGTGTCGCCCGCGGATGTGTTCGCCGGCTCAAGCGTCGTCGTCAGCTTCGCCGTTCGGAATGTCGGCCCCGGCATGGCGGCGGCTTCTATCGCCCGGGTAAGGCTCAACACCAATCCAAACTCGGTGAATTCAAACGATCCTCAGCTCGGCGCTGATGTCCCCGTACCGTCGCTACAATCCGGTGTCGCGTTTCCGTTTTCTCAAGGCGTGACGATCCCCGCCGGAAGCCCAATAGGCAGCGACTTCGTGTGGGTGAGCGTCGATGCGACGGCAACGGCGGGACAAGGAAACAACTCGAGAAACGACTCGGCGAGCGTGCCCCTGACCGTTGAAGCAGTTATTCCGCCCCTAGAGATCATGACCTTCAGCCAGGCCGATCGCACCGACGTCGCACGAAACGAGACGCTCACCCTGATTACGACTACCGCGATCGATCCGCAAAGCGTGAGCATTGATGGATTACAGGTTCGCACCGGACTTGACGTCGTGCCCGGACGCCTCGTCATTACGGACAACATGATTTCTTTCATTCCGACCGTGCGGCCGGGCGATCGCAACGACTACTCGCCGCCAAACAACCCACCGATCAACGGCATCGGACTTCGCGCTTCGACGCGGTACGACGTGGTCGCGATCGCCAACAGCCCGTTTTCAATGAAGAGCCGCAACGGCACTCCCCTCGCCAGCACGTTCTCGGCGAACTTCATGACGAACAACACGTTCCTCTCGGAATCTCCCCCAATCCCACCGCAAGTCGTCGGACTCCCTGTGATCGCGCCTGGGCCGGTTCAGCCGGGTAACTTCTTTGGTGATCCAAATACTCCGAGTACGCTCCCGCTTTTCGATCCGAGCAATCTGCAGATCTCCGTCAGCTTCAGCGAAGCGATGCATCCTGGACGATTCAATCCGTTCACCACGTTTACGGTCGTCAACATTACGCCGGCCAATCCGACGCCTGGATGCGACGTTTCCGGACTCGGGCAACCGATCGTCGGCAACATCGCGGGCAGCCCGGATGCGCAGACCTACTCGTTCATTCCACTTTTCACATTGGGCGACCGCCCATGTACCACCGAGCCTTTTGTTTTCAGGGTGACCTTGACAACGGGCTTGACCGATTTGGCGGGAAACGCGCTCGCGCAACCACTCGTGTTCTACTTCGCGACCGCTGACAAACCCACGGAGCCGCACTTCGTCACGATTACGGAAGACTTCTCGACCCAGGCGAATCGCGGAGATCCGAGCGACCCGATTCATCCCAACACGGCGCTATGGAACGGCAACGGTTTCCTTGAAGGAAGCCCGATCACGCGCCGCACGGTCACCGTGACCGATGCCGAAAGCCTGTTTGACTTGCCGCAACCGTTGACGACGGCGGGCAATCGACTTCAGATGCTCTACTTCCGCGACAACTTCAACAACGGGGGCTCGGAACCGGGCGCTGAAAGTTTCATCTCGATGAGTTGGGGGCCGAAGTCGAACTTCGTGTTCGCGTCGATCTACCCGCTCGTCACGTTGAAGCTCGGGCACTCGCTCGCGGACAATTCGTCTGGGCTCCAGACGACGTTCGACGCCAACTATCAGGGCTTCACGAACAATCCGACGACCGTCTATTCGGGCCCGTACGAAGTGCGGAACCAACTGACTTCGCAGTGGCAGCCCTGGCCGCAGTTCGCGCAGGACTTCGAATACTCCGGCGCGTCGGCGGTGGTGTGGGAAGCGAGCGGCGCGGGCGCCGACGGTCCGAATACGAGCACGTATCAACTCTTCCGAAACACGTCTACCGCGCCGTCGCCGAGCCGTCGCATCTACGACGTCTACAACGCCACCACGGCCACTTGCCCGCCTTCGACTGGCTGTGCGGAAAACACGATCTATCACCAACAGTTCGTGCTCGCGACGAAGAAGTCCTTTGGCGTGTCGAGCTACTACGACTCGGGGATTTCGAATCCGGACTACGGTGGCTCGCTCGTCATTTTCGACGCGAACCGCGGTGGCCCGTGCGTCGGAATCTCTCACACCGGCTGCTTCTCGGTGACTTGGGAAGGTGCCGATGCGACGCCAGCTGGTACGCCTGACTTGGCGACGGCGACGGGATTCTCGTCGGACATCAACATCGCAGACGGCCGTCGATTCATTCGCTTCGAGATCGAGATCAACGGTGATCCGTTCACGGGAATCGTTCCGATCATCGACTCGGTCAGTTTTGACTTCAGCTCTGGCGGGTAATTCGTCACCACGGTGTGGACTCACAGGTCAACCCGCTCAAGGGCGAACGGCCGCGGAATCAGACTGAGGCCATCCGCAGTTCACGATTCTCAATCAGGACATCCGGACGTCAAAGATGCGCACGTCCCTCGCTTGCGGACCCCGTGTCGCCGCGTGTACCCTGCCCGAGACAAACATCCCCAAAACACCTCGAAGGAGAACCGCAATGCACCGCGCCTTTTCATGTGCCGTCGTCCTCGCCGTGGCGTTCGCCGCCATCTCGCCGCCATCGTTGGCGCAGACGACCATACGAATTCACATCGCTCCGAACGGCGTTGAACCGAACGGCTCATTGGGGGGTCTCGTCCTTTCAGCAGACTTTCGATACATCGCATTCCATAGCGATTCCACGAACCTGGTCCCGGACGACACAAACAACGCAACCGAGGTTTTTCGATTCGATCGGGAGACCGGAGCCGTGATCCGAGTCAGCGTCTCGTCGGACGATCAACAGGCCAATGACATCAGCTACTCTCAGTCGATTTCGGCTGATGGACGTTTCGTCGCCTTCCAGAGCTTCGCGTCAAACCTCGTGCACGGCGACACGAACTTCGCGTTCGATGTATTCATCCACGATTGCCAATCCGGCGTGACCGAGCGTGTCAGCATCGACTCGAACGGCGGGCAGGCAGAGGGCGACAGCCTCTTCCCGAGGATTTCCGCCGACGGCCGGCACGTCGCTTTCTTGAGCTACGCGAGCGACTTGGTCCCTGGCGACACGAATCCGACCTGCGAAGTTCCTTACAACCCAGGGCACTTCGACTTTCCTTGCGCCGACGTTTTCGTGCGCGATCTCGATACCGGCGCGACCGTGCGAGTCAACGTTGCCTCGGACGGTTCGGAAGCGAACGGCTTTAGCGCCGTAAACGGGAGAATCGCAATTTCCAGAGATGGCCGGTTCATTGCGTTCAACAGCTGTGCGTCGAACCTCACGGCCGCCGCTGACCTCACGCCACAAACGAACAACAGCGGCCTCGACGTGTTCGTGCACGACCGAGACCCCGACGGCAACGGTGTATTCGACGAATCCGGTGCCATCGAAACTCGCGTCGTAGACGTGGACTCGTCGGGTCAACAAGCCAGCGCGCCGAGCGCCGAGTGGGTCGAGATGACCACGGACGGGCGATTCGTAGCTTTCACGACGTTCGCAAACGTCATCGATGGCCTCGGCAGCGGGTTGTTCGTGTTCGACCGCATTATCGGCACGCCCGCACGCATAAGCATCGCGACGGATGGTACGCCGGCGTACGGTCAGCTCGCGTCGTTCTCCGCGAACGGAAGATTCGTGGCTTTCGAAAGCCCGACTTCGCTGGTTGCTGACGACACGAACAACGCCATTGACATCTTCGTTCACGATCGGGACGCAGACAGAGATGGTGCGCTTGACGAACCTGGCGCGACGACGACGATTCGAGCGAGTCTCGACTCGGCGAATCGACAAGCGCTTGGTAACAGCTACTCCGCCATTTTCTCCACCGATGGTCGGTTCGTCGCATTCGCAAGTGACGCGGCAAATCTCGTGAGCGATGACCCCAATGGAAGGGAGATCGACGAATTCATCCGCGATATTCGTCCCTGCGGCACCGGAAACGTAAACGTAGGCATGGGTGCCGCAACCGGCGTTCTTCGAATCAACGGGCGCGTCGGCCTCACCACCGTCGGACGCGGACAGCTTGTCGAATTCGAGATGGACGCCCCACCACTCGGCCCCGACCCAGCGCGCTACGTCGTCTGGGTGTGGCCGGGATTGGCGTCAAGTCAGATGGACTTGCGAGTCCGCGGCGAGACTCTCGGTTGTACCGTCAACCCGGCGCCGTTGTCTCCCAGCGCCACGCCGCGAGCGATCGTCTGCGTCCGCGGCGGCGTCCCCGTCCAGGCCTGCGGCGCCGCGCACGAACTTCACGCGGCAGCATCGGCTCCGTGGGTACTCCGTCAATCGCAGGGGTTCGCGAACGCTGCTACTTTCACGTTGCAGGGAGTGATCGAGGACGCGGGCTCAGCGAATCCGACGGGGTTCAGCGTGACGAACGCCGTTGTCTTGGTCGTGCAGTAGCTGCCGGATCGACGCGTCAGCTCTCCGCCCCTTGACGGCCCCGCCGTCCCGCTTGAAGATCCGGACCGAGCGAATCAATCTCAGATCCATCGCAACTCGGAAGGAGAACCGCCATGTCCCGTCCGCACGCTTCATCAGCGATCATCTTCGGTTTGGCGATTGTCGTCGCTGCCTTGATCCTTCGCGGCAGCTCGAGCGAGGTCGCCGCAGCGGGCACCACCGCGCCGAGGACGTTCAGCGTCCAGATCCCATCGGTCGGAATCGATCCCGTCGTGATCGGGACGGTGCCGGCCGGTCGCCGGCTTGTCCTCAAGGACTTCACCGGTGGTCAATCCCTCTCTGTCAGCACCATCGAGGTTCTCGTCGATGGCGTCCCGTACACGTATGTCCGTGCGACCGCCGACGGCAACGGCAACACGGTGCTCCACGAGCACTTCACGGCAGGAATCGTCGTCGAAGGCGGACATCAGATCTCGCTTCGTACGCCGGCGGCATCGATCCCCACGGTCCTGGTCGCGGGCGTCGTCGAATGACGCGACACTCCGCGGGGCAGCCGGGCTGCGCGGTCTGGGTCACGTTCCTCGCTGTCGCCGTCGCCGGCTGCCAGTCCACCGAGTCGGCTTCGTATTACCAGCGCCCGCACGCGATCGACGTTCACGGGCGCGAAACGGAGCCCATCGCGTTCCGCGGCGTCCTTCTCCACATCCCGACCGGCGCGCAAGTCGGCGCGCACCATGACGGCCTCCTGAAGATCGCGAAGTATCCCTACACCTGGAATTCGGGGCTCAGCTTCGGCTCGCAAGAGTTCAACCTGGCCGCGAACGACGAGCTTCGAAACCACGGCTACAACGTACTCGGCGGCGAGGATCTCTTGTTCGGCGAGGACAAATCGTCGAAAGCCCGGTTCCTTCTCGGCGGAACGATTTCGAGTCTCGGCTACGACACATTCGGCCCGCTCGCCGGCAACTACACGGAAACGAGAGTCTCCGTCGACTGGGAACTCTTCGACGCTCACACGAAGACGGTCGTCTTCAAGTACTGCACGGGCGACTCAGCGACGGCTCCAGGCACCTCGACGGGAGCGGCGTTCAGTGCGTTCCGCCTCGCGTTGGACGATCTCATGGCGAACCCAGCCTTCGTCGACCTCGTCTCGAAGAAGTCTCCTGCAGCGACGGCGATGGCGACAGGACGGTCCGAGGCGCCACTCACGATCACGCGACCTCGCAGACCGGGGGCGCTCACGTTGCCCGCCGACATGCCCAAAGTCCTCGATGCGGTCGTCGTGATCCAGGCCGGCAGCACCGTTGGAAGCGGCGTCATCGTCTCTCCGGACGGCTACATCCTCACGGTCGCCCATGTCGTCTCCGGCTTGAACGAGGTGCAAGTCCGGATGCGATCGGGACTGACGCTCACGGCAAACGTCGTCCGCACGGCCGAGTCGAAGGACGTCGCGCTTCTGAAGCTGCCCGGGACTGGCCATGCGTGGGTCGACCTCGCACTCGAAGCCGAACCCTCCGAAGGGACCGAGATCTACTCGATCGGCGCGCCGACGGGCGAAGAGCTGGCGTTCTCGGTGACCAAGGGAATCGTGAGCGGCTACCGCACGGGCGAGGACGGCATCCGTCTCGTCCAGACGGACGCGAGCATCAACCCGGGCAACAGCGGCGGGCCGCTGGTCGACGGGAATGGTCGAGTCGTCGCGATCGTCGTGTCCAAGCTCGTCGGGAGCGGAATCGAGGGGCTCGGGTTCGGGCGGCCGATCGCAGGCATCGCGAAAGACCTTGAGCTGATCTGCGCCGAATCGCCGTGAGCGTGGCGATGATGACCGTCCCGCGACCGTTCGAGGCGACATCGGCCGAGGATCGACCGGTCACGTTCACGATCCAGGGCGTGCTCGAGGACGCGGGCTCGGCGAACTCAACGGGCTTCAGCGTCACCAATGCGGTGATCTTGATCGTGCAGTGACGTTTCTGAACCCCCGACGACGGCTCGATTGCTCATCGGGCAACACGACTTCGTTCGGTGACGAAGCAGGGTGCGTCGCTCGATCGGCTTTCACTCCCCCGGAGAAGCTCATTCTCATTGGTTCGAATCGACGCCGGATCTCGGTGTGAACTCGGCCGGGTTCAGCCGATACCTACAAGTAGGCCAAAGCGAGGAGGAGAGACTGAATGAACCGTTTCTTGATTCGGCCCTCAATTGCGCTTTTGGCGGCTGTGCTCCTAGGCCTGACCGAGAACGCAGCAGACGGCCAGGCAACGTCCAGATTGAGTATCAGCTCGGCCGGACTCGCCGGCGATGACGATAGTCGCGCGCCGGTCATCTCCGCCGACGGGCGCTTCGTCGCGTTCGCGAGCCTCGCAACGAATCTCGTTGAGGACGACACGAACGATGCCGCCGATGTGTTCGTCGACGATCGACTGACCGGACTGACCGAACGTGTCAGCCTGACATCGAATGGTGTCCAGGGCGACGACTCGAGTGGACTTTGCCGTTCCGTCGGTACGGTGACGTGCGGTATCGCCATTTCCGATGATGGTCGATTCGTAGCGTTCGCAAGCGACGCCACAAACTTCGTCCCGAACGACTCAAACGGCGCGATCGATGTCTTCCTGCGCGACCGGGAAGCGGCGACCACTATTCGGTTGAGTTCGGATGCAAACGGAGCCTCAGGAGACGGGCGAAGTTGGTTTCCGACGATCTCCGCAGACGGCCGCTACGTCGCGTACTGGAGCTATGCGAACAATCTCGTCCCGAATGATACCAATCCTGAAAGCGACGTCTTTCTCTACAATCGCATCTCCGGACAAACGGCGTTGGTGAGCGTCGACTCGTCTGGTGTCCAGGGAAATCGATTCAGCCTTTACCCTTCGCTCTCGTCAGACGGTCGGTACATCGCCTTCAGAAGCCAGGCGAGCAATCTCGTTCCAAGCGACACCAACTCCACACAAGATGTCTTCGTTCATGATCGAGATTCCGGCGAGACCGTGCGGGCAAGTGTGAGTTGGAACGAGTCCGAACCAGATAGTGATAGCTTCTATCCTTCCATCTCCACGAACGGGGAGTTTGTTGCGTTCGCAAGCTTCGCCGACAATCTCGTCCCGGGCGACTCCAATCATTGCCCGAATTTCACCCCATCGTGCCCGGATGTCTTCGTTCGTGATCGGTTGGGCCACGCGACGACACGAGTGAGCGTCAGCTCATCTGGCGAACAGGCCGACGGACCAAACCTCGAGCCCGTGATCTCTCGTGACGGACGATTCGTTGCGTTCTCGAGCCTCGCCGACAACCTCGTCAGCGACGACGCGAATGGGGTCCGCGACGTCTTTCTGCACGACCGCATGGCGGCCGGGACTATTCGCGCGAGCGTCAACTCGGCAGGGATCGAGGCTGATGGAGACAGCAGCGCGCCTTCGATTTCCGCCGGAGGACGATTCGTCGTGTTCGAGAGCATAGCGACCAACCTCATCGCGAACGACGCAAACGGCAAAGCGGATATCTTCGTGCGCGACTTGGCACCCTGTGGCGACGGGACCGTCCACGACCTATCGGGTACGGCCGTCGCGGTGTTGGGTGTGAATGGCAATACCGGTGTCGTGACCCTCGGCCGTGGTCAGTCTGTCGATTTCACTTTGGACGTGACACCGACCGGACCGAACCCCGCGCGTTACATCGTCTGGATATGGCCCGTCCTCCCGACGAATCAGATGGACCTCCGCGCGATGGGCCAGTCACTGGGTTGCACGGTCAATCCGACGCCTCTCGCGCGAGGTGCTAGGCCCCAGCCGGTTGCGTGCCTTCGAGGCACTGGGGTGCCCGCGCCGGCGTGCGGCACCGCGCATTCGATGCACGCGCCCGCATCGGCTCCGTGGGTCGTCCGTCGCACGCAGGGGTTCGCGAATCCGGTCGTGTTCACCTTGCAAGGCGTGATCGAGGATGCGGGCTCAGCAAGCTCGACGGGGTTCAGCGTGACGAATGCGGTTGAGGTCGTGATCGAGTAGCGAGGAGGCGTCATGTCCCACGTCTACGTGCTCGGCGCGGGTGCTTCACGCGAGTACGTCGGTCGCCTCGGGCGTCCGTTTTTCCTCGACTTCGATTTCTTCAAAACCGTCGAAATCGTCGACGACGCGTGGCCGAAACCGGGCCTCCCGATCCACTACGATGGCTCGCGTTGGAGTTCGGAGCGTTTGAAACGCGCACTTCTAGACGGACTCGGCCGTCCTTTGAACGAGATCGGTCTCGAAGCAGCATTCACGTTCGTCGAAAAGAACCGTCCCAAACTGCTCGACGACTTCACTCGCTGCATCGAACTCGCGATATTTGTGCATCTCGGCAATCTTCAGAGCCGCGACGCGCTCAGCACACACCTGGCCTTCGTTCGAGCTCTTCGATCGGGCGACACGATCGTTACGTTCAACTACGACCCGCTCATCGAGTCAGCGCTCATGATCGGGAGCCCCGAGGACATTCGATGGAATCCCGATCGAGGCTACGCAATTGAGTTCGAACGGGTGCTTGAAGGGTTCGAACAGACGGTCGCAACCGGTGCTCGTCCAGTGCCCAACGTCACGGTTCTGAAGCTTCACGGATCGATGAACTGGATGGCGCCCGTCGGCGCGTGGCCCGCCCGCCCGCACTGCCTTCGAGTCTTTTCGATGAAGGATGGAATTCCCGATCTGCGCGGGATCGGATTCAAGATCTGGACTGATCCAGTCACCCACCAACGGCTCCGTCCGGTGTTCGTACCGCCGCGCGAGTTGAAGGACTACGATGTGTTCGGTCTGCGCCCGGTATGGGATGCCGCCGAATCCAAGCTCCGACAGGCGAGCGGTCTCACGGTCATCGGCTACAGCTTTCCGGAGACCGATCGGGCGGCTGTTGACCTTCTCGCGAACGAAGCAAACCACCTTCGCGACTCAACCGAGGTTACTTTCGTGACGAAGCACGATCGCAAGACCAAACACGAAAATGACGCTGCTACGCGATTCCTCACGATCTTTCCCAACGCCGTCGTGTGCGACGATGGATTCGCCGGGTACGTCGCTAACGTCTCGAGTGACTGACCGCCTTTGGCGCCCCCGCGGAGCAGTGACCTTGCTACTCGCAAAAGGAATGCGCAATGACGAGTCCCGCAGCGACGCCGGACCCTCTGGCCATCATTCGAGATCACGGCGACGTTCTCGAGCGAGCGATCTTCGCCGATCGCCAATTCTCGGACCGTCTGTACGGCTATGCTCAGGTGTGGGCGGAGTTCGTGCTCCCAAATCGTCTTCCGACAAATCCCGGGCGCGTGACCGACGCATGGATGCCTCTCGCCCAATGCAACTATACGGCCTTGGTCCGATGCTCCGGGGTGAAGTTGGCGTACGACCGAATCATCGACGCTTGCGCGCAAGTCCTCGATGGACGCCCACCGGGAACTGAACTTCTATCGCTCCATGAGGCGGCGGCTTCTTTTTTTGCGAATGCCGGAGCCACCATTGAGAACCTCGGAAAGTGCTTCGAGGTCAAACCCGTCTGCAGCCCGATCGAAAACTACGTTCGCAGTCGCCGTTCAGAGTTGGATTCGATCTATGATCGGAGGTCGCAGTTCGTCCACCAGATCATCGTTCCCTGCTTTCTCACGCGCCACGACGACGAGACTCTTGAGCCGGCGCTAAACCTCGACTGCCTTCGATTCAAGCAGACGACATGGGTAGCACCGAGTATTGAATCGGTGAGAACCGTCGACGAGTACTTCCGCGACACTTACGAAGAGTTCCTGGCGGCAGTTTCAGACACGTGGATGCACCTGTTCTCGAAGATCAAGGACGCGCAGATCTCTACCAAGCCGGCCGGGCCTCAGAACAGCGTGCAAGTCATGCCGCCGATTGAATGGAACCAGACAAGCGGAAGCGGATAGGATCGAGCGCGACATCCGTTTGCGTCATCGAGGTAGCAGCAATCCCGATCGCACGACACCGTGCCTGCCGCTTACGCCACCTCGTAGTCCGGCGGTAGCGGTCCCTTCCACATCCCCGAGTTGATGAAGGCGTCGTCGAGGGAGGTGAACCACATGAAATCGATCGCGACGTAACCATACCGCGGGTCGACGTAGCCCCAAGGATCGTGCGGTGCGAAACCCGCGTCGGTGTAGGCCAGGCGGTCTCCATGCTCGGAAGCCTCGGTGAGAATCCAAACCGGAATGCCTGACGCGGGATCGCGGGAGACCCACCGATGGAATTCTAAGACGGGATCTCTGAGTATCGCGGCGAGTGCATCGCGACGAGCGAGATCGGCAATTCGCTCAAGCTGCTCGGCGACGAGCTTCTTCACGTCGTCAGTGGTCAGCATCAGGTGCCTCAGTGAGCCATGCGAATCGATTGCGAAGTCCCCTCACGTCGCACCGCGATTGTAGCCACACGGGACCGGGCGATCGTTCACAAGGATCGAGTGGATCACCGCCCCGCCGCCGTTCACGAAGATCGAGAGCTGATTCTCCGATTCGACGAGTTCGAACCACGGAGTCTCGGCGGGGCCTTCCGCATCGAACCGCAGTTCGTCTCCGGGAGCAAGCGTGTAGTCTTCGGCCCACGGCTCGATCCAAATGATGTGCGGGCGACCCCGATCGTTCTTCACGCGCAGTTGCGTGGTCGGCACTCTCGCCTTCCTTCTCTCGGATTCACTCTCGGATTCGCCGGTGTCGAACGGGTGGCGCGTAGAGGACCTGGGGCTTCGAGAATCCACCACCGTCTCGTCGGATTCGATAGGCGGCGCTGATACGCGGGCCTTCCTCCACCCCGGCGTGCGTGTGAATCACGAAGATCTCGTCGGCCTGGAGATCTATCGCGTCCGCGTGTCGACGGACATCTTCGGCAACCGCGTTCCAGTCTGACCGAATCGGCCAGTCGGGGTCCTCGATGACGAGGATCGTGCGTTTTCCTTCGGCCTTTGCCGCGCGCAATCGTTCGGCGTGGCTCGAAAGAAGTCGCTCGATCGCGTCGTGGTTGGCGTCCGCTCCTTTGATTCGCACGACCGAGAGGCTCGATCCTTCATTTCGTAACTTGTCCAATCGCGCGCCAAACGGCAGGTTCTCCAACATGATGCATGTCCCGGCATTCAGTGTTGAGGCCTTCCCGGCGATTTCCCGGCGCAGCGCGTCGATGACTGCCGGAACATTCCTTTTCGTCACCTCGATCCGCGCATCGGTCGTCAACGTGAGCGTGCCCGGGACCTCGCCTCGAAACTCCTCCTCCATCAGAACGACAACCCGCGTCCATGCCGCGTTCTCGGCACCGCTTTCATCGCCGCGACGAATCTCGAAGATCTCGAGGACTCCCTCGGCGCCGTCGGGATCACGACGAATGGAGAAGTCGCACGCCGTCATCTGGGTTTGGACTCGATCGGGGCGGCCAGTTACTTGCCAGTGTTCGCCGCTCCACGCCGCGACGCAGCGCAGGAACTCTCCGGCCAATCGGTTTTCTCGGGCGTCGTTCGCCATCATTAGTCCTCGGTTCGCCCGCCAGTCAACGACCTCGGCCATTGGTATTCGCGTTGATTCGCGGCTTCACGACGACTTCGTTCGCTTGGCGGCGCAACTCGGACAGTAAGCGACGCCGTCGATCGACATCCATCCGACCGCTCGAGCGTCGGGTGCAGCGCGATTCGTGAAGACTTGAGCGACGGATTCGCCTTCTGGAATCCCGTCCCAATGAGCGTCAGGTGGTTCGAAAACCTCATGGCAGTCATTGCATGAAAGCGACAAGAAAAGATAGAGGTCGACCTCGATCGCGTCCGGCTCGGGTTTGTCACTCACTTTTACTCCCCGAATCGCAGCTGCTCTCCGTTGGAAATCGCGTCGCAGAACAACCCTCGAGTTCGCGTCGAATGGATGGTCGTCCGAGTAGGACTCGAACGCGCTTCTCTCGGGTTAACAGGACTTCGCGCCCTCGACGCCATCGCCACCCCCGGAAGCGCGGAATTCTACCTGACAGATGCCGAATCGGCGACGATTCGACCGTCACCGCCGCGTAGCGCCTGTAAACCAACCCCGGCTCTTTCCTGCCAACCGGCAGAGCAAGAGCGAGACGCGGAGTTCGCGCTTCGATCGGATCGGGGGACCACTCCGTCCGGAGGTGCGAACGAAGAGCACTTCTCGCGGAATGCGATGCGTGGAAGCCGCGAAAAACGCGGCCCTCGGCGAGGTCATTTGGACGTGCTTTCGACCGCGCGTCAACCGCTCTCGACGGCCCACGCTCGCTTCGAGCGAGAGGAATGGCTCCCGGAGTAGGACTCGAACCTACAACCTAGCGGTTAACAGCCGCTCGCTCCACCATTGAGCTATCCGGGAGTGTTCGGGACCGCCTGCTTCGACTCGTCTCCCTTTTCGGCCTTTCGGCCGCCGGGAGTTGAGCGCGACATTCTACGGACGCCGACCGTCGAATCAAGGCCCCGCCTGCTCGCCCGCCGGGCGGGCGACGGCGTGGGTCGCGACCCACGCCGCGATCGTTTCCGCCGCGCCGGGGACGCAGTACTCGATGATCTTCGCCAGCTCGTCGCGCATGCGCTCGCGCGGGACGATGCGATCGACGAATCCATGTTCCAGCATAAACTCGGCGCTCTGGAAACCGGGCGGCAGCTCCTGCTTGATCGTCTCCTGGATGACGCGCGGCCCGGCGAAGCCGATCAACGCGCCGGGCTCGGCGATCACGACGTCTCCCAGCGACGCATAGCTCGCGGTGACGCCGCCCGTCGTCGGATCGGTGAGCACGGAAATGAAGAGCCCGCCCGCGTCGGAAAGCCGCTTCAGCGCCGCGCACGTCTTCGCCATCTGCATGAGCGACAACGCGCCCTCCATCATGCGCGCGCCGCCGCTCGCCGAGAAAACGATCACGGGCACGTGGAGTTCACGCCCTTGCTCGAACGCGATCGCGATCTTCTCACCCATGACGGCGCCCATCGAGCCGCCGATGAAGTTGAACTCGATGGCGCCGAAGTAAACGAGCTGGCCCTTGATCCGCCCGCGCCCGATCACCGCGCAGTCCTTGTGCCCCGTCTTCTTCTCGGTCTCCTTCAATCGCTCGGCGTAGCTGATGCGATCGAAGAACCCGAGCCGGTCGCGCGCCGCCATATCCGCGTGCTCTTCCTCGAACGACCCGGGATCGAGCGTGACGTCGATGCGCTCGCGCGACGTGATCTTGAAATGGTAGCCGCACTCGGGGCAGACCCGACTGCGCCGCTCCATCTCCTTCTTGAAGATCATGCTCTCGCACGCTTCGCAGCGCATCCAGAGCCCGCCCGGCATGTCGCGCTTCTTGCGCGGCTTCGGGTACGCGAGCGCGCCGGAGTCCGTGCCGCCCGTCGTTGGCGTCGCGGCCGGCACCCCGGTCGACGCCGTTCCCCCGGCCGGCGACTCGACGGGCGCGGCTTCGGGCGCCGTCGCCTTCGGCTCGCCGGGCTCGTCAGGCGTGGGCATGATGCTCCTCTCCGATGCGGCGAAGATCGCGCACCGCCGCGCCGGGATCCTTCGCGCGGAAGACCGACGTGCCGGCCACCATCACGTGCGCGCCGGCCGCCGCCGCGGCTCCGATCGTCTCCTTGTCGATGCCGCCGTCGATCTCGAGTTCGCCATCGAAGCCGAGGCGCCGCAGCTCGCCGAATCGCGGCAAGACCTCGGGCATGAACTTTTGCCCGCCGAACCCGGGCCACACCGACATGACGAGCACGAGGTCGACGTGCTTCACGATCGACGCCACTGCCGACGCCGGCGTCGCCGGATTCAGCACGACCCCGACCTTCACGTCCAGCCCGCGCAGGAGATCGATCACGCGAAACGGTTCGGCCGCGACCTCGATGTGAAAGCGAATCGAGTCGCTCCCCGCCTTCGCAAATGCCGCGGCGTAGCGCATCGGATCCGTGATCATGAGGTGCGTGTCGAGCGGCAGCTTCGTCACCTTGCGGACGCTCTCGATGAGCGCGGGCCCCATCGACAAGTTCGGCACGAAGTGCCCGTCCATCACGTCGAGGTGGAGCCGATCGCAACCGCCGGCTTCGACCTCGCGGATCTGCTCGCCGATGCGCGTGAAGTCGGCCGCGAGGATCGAGGGCGAGATCTCGATCCGATGTCGCGAAGGCGCGGCGCCGGGCGTCATTTCTTCTCCGTGAGTGCGGCGATGCCGGGCAGCACTCGGCCTTCGAGCAGCTCGAGCGACGCGCCGCCACCGGTCGACACGTGGGTCATCTTCGACGCGAGACCGAACGCCTCGATGGCCGCCGCGGTGTCGCCGCCCCCGATCACGCTGACCGCGCGCGACGCGGCAACCGCCTCGGCGACGCGCCGCGAGCCCGCGGCAAAGGGCGCCATCTCGAACACTCCGAGCGGTCCGTTCCAAACGATCGTCGCCGCCGTCGCCACGGCGCCGGCGAAACGCTCGGCCGTTTCGGGCCCGATGTCGAGCCCCATCCAGCCGGGCTTCACGCCGGGAGCCTGGATCTCGCGCTTCGCGTCGGCCGCGAACTTGTCGGCCGCGACGTGATCGCTCGGCAAGAGCATGTCGACCTTCTTCGCCGCCGCCTTTTCGAGGATCGCGGCGGCAATGGGCACCTGCTCGACCTCGAGCTTGCTCGAGCCGACCTCGACGCCCTTCGCCTTCAGGAACGGAAATGCCATTCCCCCGCCGACGAGGATGCGATTCACCTTCGGCAGGAGATTGTCGACGAGCTTGATCTTGTCGGACACCTTCGAGCCCCCGAGGATCGCCACGAACGGCGACTTCGGCGCATCGAGGATCCGATGAAACGCCTCGAGTTCCTTCTTCATGAGGAAGCCGCACGCGGCGGGCTGGAGGAACTTCGTGATGCCGTCGACCGAGGCGTGCGCGCGATGACTGGAGCCGAACGCATCGTTGACGTAAAGCTCGCCGAGCCCAGCGAGCTGCTTGGCGAAACCGGCGTCGTTCTTTTCCTCCTCGGCGTGGAAGCGCAGGTTCTCGAGGAGGATCACGTCGCCCGGCTTCGCGCGACGGCACGCGGCGTCCACCTCCGGTCCGACGCAGTCCGGGAGCTTCTGCACGGGCCGCGCGAGCAGCGCAGCGAGACGTTCGCCCGCGGGAGACAGCCGCTCCTTCTCCACGACCTTTCCGCCCGGTCGGCCGAGGTGCGACATCAGCACGACGGACGCGCCGTGGTCGAGGAGGTAGCGAATCGTCGGGAGGCTCTCGCGGATCCGACGATCGTCCGTGACCTCGCCCTTCGGCCCAAGCGGCACGTTGAAGTCGACGCGCACGACCACTCGCTTGCCGCGCACGTCGACGTCCTCGATCGAGAGCTTCGGCATATTCAAAGAGTCATCGCGTACGCCATGAGATCGACGACGCGATTCGAGTAGCCCCATTCGTTGTCGTACCAGGCGATCGCCTTCACGAAGTTGTCGCCCGACACCATCGTCGACTTCGCATCGAAGACGCACGAGTGCGGGTTGCGGATGACGTCCGACGAAACGATGGGATCCTCGGTGTACTCGAGCACGTTGCGCATGCCCTCGCTGCCTGCGGCGTCGCGCATCGCGGCGTTCACCGACTCGACGGTCACCTTCTTCTTCGTGATACAGACGAGGTCCGTGAGCGAGCCGTCTCCGACGGGCACGCGCATGGCGCAGCCGTCGAGCTTGCCGTTCAGCTCCGGGATGACCTCGCCGACCGCGCGCGCCGCGCCCGTGGTCGTCGGGATGATGTTCAGCGCGGCGGCTCGCGCACGACGCAGATCCTTGTGCACGAAGTCGAGGATGCGCTGATCGTTGGTGTACGCGTGAATGGTGGTCATGAGCCCGCGCTCGATGCCGAAGGCGTCGTTGAGCACCTTGGCCAGCGGCGCAACACAATTGGTCGTGCACGACGCGTTCGAGATCAGCAGGTGCTCCTTCTTCAGCATCTGCTGATTGACGCCCATGACGATCGTCGCGTCGATCTTGTCCTTCGCCGGGACCGTGAGCAGCACCTTCTTGGCTCCGGCCTTCAAGTGCTTCTCGATCTCGGCGCGCGCCGTGAAGACGCCCGTCGACTCGATCGCGAAGTCGACCCCCATCGACTTCCAGGGAAGCGCACCGGGATCCTTCTCGGCGAGGACCTTGTATTCCTTGCCGCCGACGACGAGCGAGCCCTCGCCCGCCTTCACCTCGCCGGGGAAGCGGCCGAGGATCGTGTCGTACTTGAGGAGGTGCGCAAGCGTCTTCGAATCGGTGAGGTCGTTGATCGCGACCACCTCGAAGTCCTTGCGATTCGCAAAAACGCGGAAGACGTTTCGGCCGATGCGGCCGAACCCGTTGATGCCGACGCGGATGGCCATCGATGGCTCCTTTCTCTCGGTTGCCGCCCTCCTCGATCGACGAATTCCAATCTTCGATCGCGAAAAGCGCGTCGAGGAGAGTCGCGGCGGGAAGGCAAGCGCGACATTCTAGAAGGCAGTTTTCGAAAGTGCAACGGCGCTAGAATGCCACCGATGCGGGCCCATTCCGAATTCGATCGCGTCGCGCGGGCGTGCGAGGCACGCGGGCTCGCGCGCAGGGCGACGCCCCTCGTCGTCGCGGTTTCCGGCGGCGCCGACTCGGTCTTTCTCTTGCACGCACTCGTGCGAGCGCGCGCGACCGTTCACGTCGCGCACCTCGTTCACGGCCTGCGCGGTGACGCAGCGGAGCGCGACGCCGCGTTCGTCGAAGCGCTCGCGCGATCCCTCGGCGTGCCCGTGACGATCGGCCGCGTTTCGGTTCCCGAGCTTCGCGCGCGCCACGGTGGCTCGATCGAGGAGGTCGCGAGGAGCGCGCGCTACGCGTTCCTCGCGGACGTCGCGCACAAGATCGGATCGACGCGCGTGGCGCTCGGTCACACCGCCGACGATCAAGCCGAAACCGTGCTCTTCCGCCTCCTGCGCGGCACCGGGATGCGCGGACTGCGTGGCATGCCGTCGTCGCGAGCCATCGAGCCGGGCTCGTCGATTCGGATCGTGCGCCCACTGCTGCGCGTGCGCCGCCGCGCGATCGAGGCCGCGCTTCGCGATTCCGGCATCGCGTGGTGCGAAGACGAAACGAACGAGGACCTCTCGTTCTCTAGAAACGTCATTCGGCGGCGGCTGCTTCCCGAGATTGCTCGTGGCGACCGCGATCCCGTGGCTGCGCTCCTCGATGTCGCGCGAGACGCCACGCGCGCGCAGCGCGTCGTCGACCGCGAGGCCCGAGCCCGAGCCGAGCTCGTGCGTCGCGACGGCGGACCCGGCATCGTCGTCGATCTCGAGCTCCTTGTGTGCGTGAGGGCGCCTGCCGTCCTCGAGGCGTTCCTGCGACGAGTACTCGGGCTCGTTCGTGACGAAGCGTTTCCCCTTCGACGACGTGGGGTCGAGCGAGTGGCGGCGCTCCTCCTGCCCGACGTCCGAACCGGCGCGCGCGCGCCGCTTGGTGACGGCACCGTCGCGGTCCGCGAAGCGCACGCCGTGCGATTCCTCGTCGACGCGCGGTCGCCGAGCACGCCGTGCGTTCGCGTGAACGTTCCCGGCGAGACCCGCACGCGGGCAGGCATTCTCGTCGCCGCGCTCAGGCCCGCGGGCGACGTCCCTCGGTTCGACGATGCGAACGAGGCGGCGGTCGACGTGGACTGCTCTGGCGATCAACTGATGCTCGATTCGCCGCGGCCGGGCGACCGACTCCGTCCACTCGGTGCGCCGGGCAGCAAGCTGCTCCGGCGGCTGTTCATCGATTGGAAAGTCCCGGCGTCGCGTCGACCGCTCGTGCCGATCTTGCGCACGGCGAACGGCGAGATCGGTTGGGTCGTCGGCCATCGAATCGCGCACGGATGGCGTGTGACGTCGACGACGACGCGCGTTCTTCGACTTTCGTTTCGCGAACGGTAGCGCTAGGGCGTCGGCCGCTTCTCCGGAAGCGCGCGCTCTTCTTCGAGCGCGTAGAGTCGACCCGAACGGTCCGCGATGACGAGCTGACGGCCGTCGGGATTCGACACGATGAACTGAGCGCGCGAGAACCGCACGCGCGATTGGACGGCGCCCGAGTCGGTGTTCGCCACGACGATCGTGTTCGTGTCCTGGAGGAAAAGCGCCCGTTTGCCCCATTGGATGAGGAATCGGTTGGCGCCCGAGACGCGATACTTCTCCAAGCCATCCGCCGCCGAGAGCGCGACGATGCCGCTCGGGATCGGCTGGAACACGGTGTCGACGGTGACCACCGGCGCCTTGGTGAGCGGCACGCCGGCGGGATAGGTCCAGCGAACGTCGCCGGTCACCCGATCCATCGCGTACAGCGTCTCGTCCTCGCACGGAACGAAGACGATGTTTCCGGAAACGGTGAGGTCGGCGCTGATGCGACCGTGCGTCTTCTTCTGCCACGCGGGATTCGACGGCGTGAGGCTCTCGGCATCGAGTGCTTCGAGCGCGCCGACGGTTCCGTCTTCGGCGCCGAAGTAGAGAATCTGGCGCGGAAAGAGCCCGGCGATCGCGAGGCCCGCGCTCACGGTCGTGTTCGTTCGGAACGTCCAGCCGGCGCTGCCGTCGCGAAGGCTCATCGCGTGGATCTTCTGATCGGTGTAGGAGCCGAGGTACGCGGTGGTCTCCGATGCCGCCGGAACGCACGACGGCGCAAACGGCAGGCGGGCCTTTCGGAGCATCTTGCCGTTCGCTCGATCGAGCGACACGAGGTCGACGCCCGACACGAACACGAGAGCGTTGCCGTTCGATGCGCCGCGATACCGCGGCCGTTCGGACATCTCGGTGGAGATCCAACGCGGGATTCCGTCCACGCCGGTCGCATGCACTTCCGACGCGCGGGTCACCGCGATCAGCAGGTCTCGATCGAGGTAGAGGTCGACGATCTCGCCCCCGATGAGCGGCGGATCCTGCCACGCCTCGCGTGCGAACGGCAGCTTCTGGAACGTCATTGGCTTTTCCGTCGCCGCATTCCCCTCATGCGACTCGGGAACGGAGGAGCACCCGACGGCAAACGTCACGGCGAGGCTCGCGCAGACGAAGTCAGCGAAGCGTGCAACTCCCATGAACGACCCTCCTTGATAACGGCTGTCGGTCGGCTGAAGGGCACACTCCCACACTCATGAGACGTGTGATGCCGGTACCCCTCGCCGACGGCTTGAAGCCGCCGATTCCGTTCCCTTTTCCGATGTCCCGCGACCGAGCCGCGAGACGCGACAGCTCCGGTGAGCAGCAAAAAGTCCCGGCCATTGAATCGGCCCTCTCCCGAACTGTCAAGAGACTTCGCGCCCCGCAAACGGTGGCTCCGTGGCTGTCCGCAGCCGGTCACGCGCGGCACCGAGGAACGTGATTGACGGTGCTTCGAGCGCTCTGCTAGCATCCGCGCGCCGGTTGCACGTCGTCGCCGATGCGTCCAGGGTCGCCCCGATGCGGCCGAATCCCACGAAGATCGAACCATGCAGGACCTCCCGCATGCACGAGTTCCCGAGCCGGCCCTCGTCGAACGGATGGCCGGACGCCTCCGCTCGGTCCGCGAGCGAATCGACGCAGCCGCCGCCCGGGCAGGTCGAGCGCGCGGATCGGCGCGGCTGCTCGCCGTGACCAAGACCGTGGATGCTCCCATGATCGACGCGCTCGCCGGGCTCGGCGTCGCGGACGTCGGCGAGAATCGAGTGCTCGACGCGCTGCGCAAGTCCAGCGAGGTTCGCTCGCCTCTGCGCTGGCACTTGATCGGTCACCTGCAAACGAACAAGGTGAAGAAAGCCCTCGACTTGATCACGACGATTCACTCGATCGACTCCCTCCGGCTGGCGCGGGCCGTTGCGCACGAAGCCAATGGACGAGGCCTGCGGATCCCCGTGTTCTTCGAGGTCAACGTGAGCGGCGAAGCAACGAAGGGTGGCTTCACGCCCGATTCGCTTCGCACGGAGTTCCCCGACCTCGTTGCCCTTCCGGCGATCGAGCCGCGCGGGTTGATGACGATGGCACCGCTCGGCCGCGAGGCCGAGGCGAGTCGGCCGGTTTTTCGCGCGCTTCGCGAGCTTCGCGATGCCCTCGCGCGCGTGACGCCGCTTCCCGAATTGTCGATGGGCATGTCCGGAGATTTCGAAGTCGCCGTCGAGGAAGGCTCGACGTGCGTTCGCGTCGGCACTGCTCTCTTCGAGCCCGTCGGCGAGGCCGAGCCCCGCGGGAGTGCGCGGTAGCGTGTGGCGATTCGTCGTCGAGAGCGGGCCCGACCGAGGCCGCGAGATGCCCCTCACCGAGGGGAACGTCTACACCGTGGGCCGCGACCCGGCCAGCTCGTTGCCGCTCCAGGACGATCACTCGTCGCGCACTCACTTCAAGCTCAAGGTCAAGGACGGCGTTCTTTACGTCCGCGACATGAACTCCCGGAACGGAACTCTCGTGAACGGCGAGCGCATCGAGGACACGCGCCCGCTCCGCGCCGGCGACCGCGTTCAGGTGGGAGACACGATCTTCGCCGTCGCGGACGACGCGGCGAAGCGCGCGGCGTCCGAACCTCGCCCGGCTCCCGAAGGCGAGGACGATTCACCGAGCGAGACCTCCGAGAAGGTGATCGCGGGCTATCGCATCACGGGGAAGCTCGGCCGCGGAGGGATGGGCGTGGTCTACCGCGCGACGCAGCTCTCCCTCAACCGGGAGGTCGCGCTCAAGATCCTGTCGAAGAAGCTCACCCAGAATCCAACGTTCATCGAGAAATTCATCCGCGAAGCGCGCGCCGCCGCACAGCTCAACCACCCGAACGTCGTTCAGGTCTTCGACGTCGGGAACGAGAACGACGTCTACTTCATCTCGATGGAGATGGTGTCGGGCGGCACGCTCCAGGCGCTGATCAACACGAACGGGAAGATCCCCGCGTCGCAGGCGCTCCCCTACGCGATCGACGCCGCGCGCGCTCTCGTCTTCGCGCAAAAGAAGGGGCTGGTCCACCGGGACATCAAGCCGGACAACTTGATGATCTCCGAGGCCGGCGTCGTGAAGATCGCCGATCTCGGGCTCGCCCGAAATCTGCAGGAGTCGCTCGAGTCGGCCAAGGCCGAGGCCGGCGGCGTCTTCGGCACTCCGCATTTCGTCTCACCGGAGCAGGCGCAAGGCCAGAAGGTCGACGGCCGGTCGGACATCTACTCGCTCGGTGCGACGCTCTACACGTTGCTCGCCGGCTCGACGCCGTTCCACGGGAAGACGGCGGCGGAAATCGTCTCGCAACAGATCAAGGCTCAGCCGATCCCGCTTCGCGACATCGACCCCGAGATCCCGGAAGACGTCGCGGATCTCGTCGCGAAGATGATGCAGAAGGATCCGGCAGCGCGTTTCGCGAACGCCGACGAGCTGCTCGCCGAATTGGAGCGCATCCTCCGGGCTCACCACTATGGTCGCCGCGGGCCCGGCGCCAAGATCGCCATTTTCGCGTCCGTCCTGATCGCGGGCGGCGCCGTGACCTGGGTCGTGCTCCAGAAACCGGCGGCGGCGCCCGTCCAGGCGAACGGCGGAACTCGGATCGTCGAGCGCGTCGACCCCGCGAAGGAGAGGGAGCTTCGAGAGAGCAAGGCGCAAGTCGCGCTTTCCGAGGCGCAGATCTTCGAGAAAGACCATGGCCGCACCGAAGAGACCGCGGCGCGCTACGACGCCGTCGCCGGGAACTTCGGCGATGTGGACGCCGGACGCAAGGCATCCGAGATCGCCGCGGCCATCCGCACCGAGGTCAGCGCGGCGAAGCAGGCGACGGAAGCGAGATCGGCACGGCTGAACTCTCTCGTCGAGGGACTCCGCAAGGAGTGCGGCGCCGCGCTCGACGCGGGCCGGTTCGCTGCGGCGTTCGCATCCGTCGTCGGTTCGCCCGCCGTGAAGGAGCTTCAAGGCACGCAACGCGAGAGCGACGTGCAGGCGCTCCTCGCCGACGTGCGGACGAAGGCGACCGACGCCGTCGCGCGCTACGCCGCAGATGCGGCGAAGCCGGACGAACTCGACCTCACCGCAATCATCGATCGCGCGCGGCCGCTCCAGGACGCGCTCGCGCTCCCCGCCGACGTCGGGACCGACGACGATCGACGTTTTTTCGCGGATCTCTCCACGAAAGTCGGCGAATCGCGCACGGCGACGGAGAGGCGGCGCGAGGTCGCGGAAGCCGCGGTTCGCGATCACGATCGCGACATCTTTTTCGCCGCGGTGAAGGAGGCGTGTGCACTCGACGAGGCTTTGAAGTTCGACGCATCAGCCGCCAAGATCGCCGCGATCGAGGGACAGCTCGCGACTCAGGCGTACCGCGCGCGTGCGAAGGAGCTGCGCGACGAATCGCAGCGGATCGCCGCACTGAAGGCGCACTGGGTCGACGCCATCGCGAGCGGTCCGCTCCACGGCCAAGAATTCCCGCTAGCCAAGGAAACGAACGGGATCGCGACCGGGCGCGCGATGGTCGCCGACGCGAACGGCGTCACGCTCGAGATCGACTTTGCGGGACAAGGACGCTCGACGCAGACGATACCGTGGGACGGTTACCCGCGGGCGGTCTTGATCGAGGCACTGCGCACGCGACTCGCAAAGGACGGCCCGAGCCGTCTCGCTCTCGCGGCGATGGCCGTTCGATCGGGACTCGGGCGCGAAGCGATCTCGATCCTCGATGATGCCGCGAAGGATGCGGGATCGCCGGAGGCCGCCGAAGCCGAACGACAAAAGGAGCGCGCGACGCGCGAGATGGAGGCGGCCGATCGGATCGCGACGGTTCGGCTCCAATTCGCGCAGGGCAAGTACCGCGACGCGCTCCGCGGCGTCGAGGAGCTGCGTGCCGGCTACTCGGACACGCTCGCGTTCCTCGAGTCGAGCTCGGGGAAGTCGCACTACGTGAAGTGATTCGGCTGCGTAGCGATGCGGGCGGCGTTCGGCTTCCGGTTCGGGCGGTGCCTGGAGCGTCGAAGAATCGCGTCGCCGGCGAGTACGACGGCGCGCTAAAAGTGGCGGTAGCGGCCGTCGCCGATCGCGGCAAGGCGAACCGCGAGTTGGCGGATTATCTTTCGGACGTGCTCGCGGTCAGGCGTGCTGCGGTGCAGCTCGTCTCGGGCGAGAAGAATCGGCGGAAGGAGTTTCGGATCGAAGGGCTGACGGCTTCGATCCTCGCGGAGCGGCTTCGCGCGCTCGGCGTCGATTGCGTGACGGCATGACGCGCACTCGCGCCGGCGAGGTTCGGCAGCTTCAGGAACGATCTCAGAATTCGGAGGCATCGACGCGACCATGACGACGTTGCGGGAAAAGGTCGAAAAGGCGGCCGACCTGGTTCGCGATCGGAGTTCTCGCGCGCCGGAGTTCGGCATCATCCTCGGCACCGGACTCTCGGCTCTCGCCAAGGAGATCTCGTCGGCAACGCGCATCCCCTACAAGGACATCCCCGGCTTTCCCGTTCCGACGGCGATCGGGCACGGCGCCGATCTCGTCCTCGGCGAGATCGAGGGACGGTCGGTCGCCGCGATGGAAGGTCGGTTCCATTTCTACGAGGGCTACTCGCTGGAGCAAGTGACGTTTCCGGTGCGCGTGCTGCGGGCGCTCGGCGCGAAGTTCCTGATCGTGTCGAACGCGGCCGGGGGGATGAACCCGCTCCATCGCGCCGGTGATCTCGTGCTCATCGACGACCACGTCAACCTCATGGGCGTCAACCCGCTCGTCGGACCGAACGACGAGCGCCTCGGCCCGCGATTCCCCGACATGTCCGAACCGTACGATCGCGCCCTCCTCGAGCTGGCCGAGCAGATCGCCATCGAAGAAGGAATTCGCGCACACCGCGGCGTGCTCGTCGCCGTGACGGGACCGAGCCTGGAGACCCGTGCCGAGTATCGGTTCCTTCGCGCGATCGGTGCCGACGTGGTGAGCATGTCGACCGTGCCCGAAGTGATCGTCGCGGCACACGCGGGCTGCCGCGTGCTCGGAGTATCGGTGATCACCGATCGGTGTCTTCCCGATGCGCTCAAGCCCGTCGACATCGACGAGATCATCGAGGTCGCCAACACCGCCGAGCCGAAGCTCGCGCGGTTGATGAAGCGCGTCATCCGGGAGGCTCGCCCGTGACAGCCGATCGAAGCTCGTCGAGCGAGAGCGCCGCCGACAAACCGCCGATCAACCTCGGCGTTCTCCTGTCGGGATCGGGCCGCACGCTCGAGAATCTGCTCGGCCGAATCGCGGACGGACGGCTTCGCGCGAAGGTGTGCGTCGTCATCTCGGATCGGCCGGGAGTGCGCGGGCTCGAGATCGCCGCCGCCCACCAGATCCCGCATCACATCGTCCGACCCCGCGACTACGACTTCAGTGAGGAGTTCAGCAAAGCGATCACCTATCGCCTCGAACAGCAGCCGGTCGAGTTGGTCGTGATGGCAGGATGGCTTTCCTTCTACAAGATCCCGCGAAAGTTCGAGCGTCGAGTCATCAACATTCATCCGGCGCTTCTCCCGGCGTTCGGCGGCAAGGGATTCTTCAAGCAGCACGTGCACGAGGCGGCCATCGCGCGAGGCGTGAAGGTGTCCGGTTGCACGGTGCACTTCGCCAACAATCGCTACGACGCGGGGCCGATCATCCTGCAACGCGTGATCGCCGTATCGGTCGACGACACCCCGGAGACGCTTTCGGTGCGAGTGTTTCAAGAGGAGTGTGAAGCGTACCCCGAAGCGATTCAACTCTTCGCGGACGGCCGCCTGCGCTTCGAAGGCAGCCGCATTCGCATTCTCGGACGAGACCCCGACCCGCCGACTCCCGCCTAGAGGGCGCGCTCGATTCGCACGACCTCGTACTGGATCTGCTTGTCGGGCAGCGTGATCGTCGCGATGTCCGCCGGCTTTTTTCCGAGAAGCCCCTGTCCGATCGGTGCGAGGTACGACACGACGCCGCGTTCGGAGTCGGCATCCCACGGACCGAGGATGACGAAGGCCTCTTCTTTCGTTTCGCCGGGGGTCCGGACGAAGACGCGCGTTCCGGGCATGACGACTTCGATCGAGATGGTCTCGTTCTCGATAGCCCGCGCGCGCTGGAGATCCTTCTTCACGCGCTCCGCCTTCGACGTCAGCTCGCGTTGCTCCTCGAGCGCGGCGGTGTATTCCGAGTTCTCGGAGAGGTCGCCGAGCGCCGCGGCGCGCCCGATCGCCTTGCTGTTCTCCGGGATGCGCACGTTGACGAGTTGCCGGTAGTCTTCCTCGGTCTTGCGCAGCGCAGCTTCGGTGACGAAAAGCGCTTCGCTCTCCCAGAACGGCTTTCCGCGGCCGGCGAGCAAGTCCGGAAATTTGCGAGCGATCGCCACGCGAACGGCGTCGACGATTTCGCCGGACAGATATCGGCTCGCTTGGCTGTAGACGTACAGCTGGTTGGCTTCTTCACGCAAGAGCGTCGGGAAGATGACTGGAATCGCCCCGCGCTTCTTGTCGCAAAGCACGGCCTCGATGCGTGCCATGATTCGCTTCGTCGAAGCGGGATCTTCGCCGCCCTTGCCGCGACCGAGCATCTCGTAGAGCAGAAAGAGCTTCTCGATGGCGATGGCGCGCGTCGGCAAACCGCTCAGATCGGAAAAGCGCTTTCCGAACAGGTACGCCTTCGCGAAGGAAATGAAGGGCTCGCGGTAACGGCTCGGATCCGAGGTGATGCGCAAGAGCGCGGTCGTCAGAACGTCGTTCTTGCCGGCCTCCTCGAGCGCGTCGACGGCGGCCTCCCAAAGGTCGGTATTGACGTCCGTGAGGAGGTCCGCGAAGAATCGCGGCCACACCTCGGGAAAAGCCGTCCGGGAAGCGTCGAGCAGGTCCTTTCGATACTCGATGATCTCCATCTCCGCGAGGAACCGCGCGAACGGCGAGCGCGTTCCCGTCGCGGACACGGCGTTGGGTTGAATCGATGCTTGGAGAATTCGGCCAACGGAGCGCGCCGACTCGGGCAGGGTCGCCGGAGGAGTCTCCCCGGCGCTCTCGAGGAAGAGCAGCGTCTCGGCGACGACCCAGGGCGCTTCTTCGACGAGGCGCGGTGCCTCTGCCGACAGGCGCGCCGCGATTCGCTTCACCAGAGGGCCCGCTTCCTTTCGCGATCGCTTGAGGAAGACGCGCGCGGCGCTCACGGCCTCGGTCAGGCTCGTGGCCGACTCGACGACGTCGGCGACCTCCTCGGCATAGCCGACTGGTTTCTCGCGAAGAATCAAGATCGATCGCGCGCCCCCGTCGCCCAACTCGATGTAGGGATCGTGGGCCGCCTTCGTGCGCGCCTTGCTCCACCAACGCGTCCAACGGTCGAGCGGCAGGATGTCGCCGCAGAGTTCGTTCTTGATGTTGGCGAGAGACGACTTGCCCTTGTAGCTCTTCAGCACGATTCGAATGACCGCGGCCGGATCGTTCTCGGCGAGCGCGCGCATCTCCTCGAGTCGGGAAAACCGGAGCGCCCAAATGTGGTCGTCCGGGATGCGCTGGAGAAACTTTCGCGCGGACTCGGGCGGAAAGCGGTGCGCCTTCTCTTCGACGAAGTCGACCACGATCTCGCCGGTCTCGCCGTCGACCGCAAACACGCGTCCGGTGCCCCAGCCGCCGTCGTGCTGCACGTGGCGACCAGGCGTGAAGTCGAGGTACTCGTCGATGAGCGAGAGGCCGTCCGCCAAATCACCGGAGCTGGTGAGCCCCGAGAGGCGCAGGAACGTCTCGAACCCGGGACGACCCGAGCAGGTCTTGCGAAGCGCGTCGATCGCATCTGCACGCAGCGAAAGGTCGCCGCCGCGCAATTCGACGAGCCGCCGAATCACGTTCAAGAGGTCGGCGTGGCGTCCGGCCGTTTTTAGCGGAGCGAGCAATACCGCGAGGAGATCGGCAGCGCGACCCGTCTCGCCGGCTGCCGCCGCCGAATCGGCCGCACGCATGAAAGGACCGAGGTCGTTGACCCCGGCCTCGACTGCCTGCAACCACGTTTCTTCAAGCTTTTCGAAGTTCTTCTCCTCGGCGAGCGAGGGAAGGTTGGATACGATCTCCATCGAGTCCTCGTGTAGACGTGTCCGTGAACGAGCGCCCCAACCGAACGGGCCGCAGAGTCTATCACGGTGTCTGTTGGAATGCACGAGCGCGAGCCGCGCGGAGAGTGAAGAGTTGTGACATCGATCGGTCGGCGCGTCGTTCTGTTCATCGCAGCGGGAATTGCCGGCGCTGGTTGTCACGGCGACGGAGTTGCAACCGACTACCGTCGACCCTCGTCGCTCGAGCGCGGCGCCGTCGCGTGCGTGGATCCCGTGGCCGCGGACGTCGGCGGCGGCGTCTTGCGACGTGGTGGCAACGCCGTCGACGCTGCCGTGGCGACGGCGCTCGCGCTTGCGGTGACCTGGCCCGCGGCCGGGAATCTCGGCGGCGGCGGGTTCCTTCTCCTCCATCGAGCGAGCGGCGAAGACGTCTTCCTCGACTTCCGCGAGACCGCGCCCGCCGGGGCGACGGAGACGATGTATCTCGACGACGCCGGACGGATCGACGATCACCGTGCCTCCGACGGCGCGCTCGCCGTGGGAGTCCCGGGAAGCGTGCGCGGACTCGACGAAGCGCGGCGACGCTACGGCACGATGCCGTGGAGAGAACTCGTCGCGCCGGCGTGCGCGCTCGCGCGCGACGGGTTCATCGTGCGGCGAAGTCTCGCGCGAAGCCTCGCGAACGCGCGAGACCGCCTTGCCGCGTTTCCGGACTCGGCCGCCGTGTACTTGCACGCCGACGGAACGCCGCCTCGCGAAGGCGACACGCTACGACTGCCGAGTCTCGCGAGCACCCTCGACACGCTCGCTCGCGACGGCGCCGACGCGTTCTACCGAGGGCCGCTCGCGTCGGCGATCGTGCTGGCGACTCGCCGCGCGGGCGGCTGCCTCTCGGAAACCGATCTCGACGCGTACGCGCCCAATTGGCGCGTGCCAGTGCGCGGGACCTATCGCGGATTCCACGTCGTCGGCGCGCCGTTGCCGTCGTCTGGAGGCACCGTGTTGCTCGAGACTCTGAACCTTCTCGAAGGCTTCGACCTCCGAACGTGGGGACGCGACGACGCCCGGACCGTTCACACGATGGTCGAAGCGATGCGCCTCGCGTACCGCGATCGCGCCCGCTGGCTCGGCGATCCCGACCGCGGCGCCGCGCCGCCGTTCGATCTCACGTCGAAGCGACACGCCGAAGAACTCCGCCGCGGGATTCGGCTCGATCGCGCGACGCCGAGCCTAGACATCGCCGAGGGGTTCGACGTCGTCTTCGAGCCCGAGGAAAGCCACGAGACGACCCACCTGACGGTGTGCGACGCGTCAGGGAACGTCGTGTCGCTGACGACCACGCTGAACGATTCGTTCGGCTCGGCCTTCGTCGCCGGAGACACCGGCGTCCTCTTGAACAACGAGATGTCCGACTTCGATCTCAAGCCCGGATTCACCTCGACGCGCGGGCCCATCGGCACGCCGCCGAATCGCATTGCGCCGGGAAAGCGCATGCTCTCCAGCATGGCGCCGACCCTCGTCTTCGGGACCGATGGCCGCGAGGTCGTACTCGCGCTCGGCAGCCCGGGAGGACGCACGATTCCGAACACCGTGATCGAGGTGATCGTGAACGTCGTCGACTTCGAGATGACGCCCCGTGAAGCGGTCGATCACGGGCGATTCCACCACCAGTGGCTGCCCGATCGAATCGTGCTCGAGCCGCACTATCTCGACGAGGCGACGCGCGAGCAGCTGCGCGGCCGCGGCCACGTGTTGCGTGACGGCGACGGTCCGCAGGGCGACGTCCACGCGCTGGCTCGCGTCGGCGGCCGTCTCGTCGGCGTGGCCGACTCGCGAATCGACGGAGCTACCGCGGCGCCGTGAGTGGGTGTTTTCTCGGAACGAATGAGCCAGGCTCGGTACGCGTCACGGTACGCGTCATTTCTTGGAGAAGGCGTTCGACGTGACGAGAATGCCGTCATCTTCGTGGACGACTTCTAGGCCGGAGTATCCGAGGTGCTTGGCGATCGTCGAGCCTTGCGGCAGCAGTGCGAAGTCGATCCAATTCGATGCCTCGCCCATGCCGCCGAGCATGTAGAAGATCGAGCGGAAGCTGTCGAGAGAAGTCTCGACGCTCTTCGCGTCGTCGCCGAACATCAGCGCCGATCGGTTCGCCGGAAGCCCCGCGAACGCCGCCTTGTAGCGAGCGTTGTCGATGAGCGATGGCACGTCCTTCCCGACGCGGCGCAGGACGTCTTCGATCCCCGATGCGTTGACCGAGATGAGCAAGTGCTCGTCGGTGATCGCGTATGCCGGCGTCGGCATGCCGCCCCCGGCGCCACCCCCCATGTTGAATTCGTTGATGGAGACGCCGTTGTAGTCGCGCTTGGTGAACAGCGGCTGCGGCGAAAGTGCAGCCAGCTTCCCGATCGCTTGCTCCATTCGCTCTTTGCTCTTGTGTCCGATGAGAACGACGAATGGCGTGATCGGAATCGGGCTCGCTCCGGCCGTCGGAGGCTTCGTGAAGAGGCTGACGTCTCCGGTGAGATTCCCAAGAAGGTCGGCCTTCAGATCGAGGCCCGTCTTCGACTTCGTCTGCTGAAGGAATCCCTGCCACTCGGCATATCCTTCGGGAGTCGTCGCCTGGAGCGCGGATTCGATGTCACCGAGGAAGCCGAGCCAGTCGATGGATGCAATGCCCGCAGCGACCACGTCATCGGGAGTGACGCGCGGGACTTGGAGTGCCGAGCCGCGAGTCGAGAGCAATCGCAGCAGTCCCTTCTTCTCGCCGCGCGTCCCCGCGAACAAATTCCATTTCACGACGTCCGGCTCGAGGCCGACGCCATAGGCGAGCGTGCGCACCGCGCGGAGTCCGAAGAGCGCCAACCCTTGTTCGTCGTCTTTCGAAAGCGAAGCTCGATCCAGGATCGAACCGAGCGGGACGTACGCGACGATGTCGGCCCCTGCGCCGCCGGTCGAGATGCGGCGAGTCGCTCGCTGAAAGTCTTCGTCGTCGCCGATGCTCTTGATCGAGTGTCCCTTCAAGTTGGTCAGGACTTTCTCGATCACGGTCGGCTCGGTTCCGAGAACGAAGAGGCTTCCGGGAGTCGCAAAGACGACCTGCTTCAGCCCGAGATTCGAGGGGCCTGCGTCTTCCGCCGCCGATTCGCCGTCCGCCTCGTCGTCGAGTCCGTCGTCGCCTTCCTCTGCTTTCTTGGCTGGCTTCGACGCGGACGTCGTCTCGCCCGCCGAAGGCGATTTCGTGGCGCCCGGCAGCTCGAGAACGATGATCTTCTCGCCGCCGAATTCCCTCTCCGTGCGCTTCGCGCCGGCCGACACGGCTTTTTCGGTCGCCTTCGAGACGATGTCGCGCAGCTTCCCCGCGTTGGATCCGACGTCGACCAGAAGCACGGCGTCGACGTCCTTCTCGTGTCCCGACTCCCCCTTCGGCATGAGGGCCAACGCGATTTGACCTTGCGGCAGCTCGAGGAGATCGTCGACCGAGAATCCGAATTCGGCGCGAAACTTGTCCTTCGCGACCTGGAGCTGCGAGAGCGGCTTCTCCAGGAACTTCTGAACTTCCTTCTCCTGCCAGATGCGGAAGTAGACGCTCGCGCGAAAGCGGCTTTGGATCGCCACCGAGTCGGTGACGGAGACGAACGCTAGCGCGTCCGCAGGAACGATCTTCTCGAATCGCTCGGTCGCTTCGAGCCGCCGTGGAACTCCAGCGACGACGACCCACGCCAAGAAACCGATGGCCGACGCGAACCGAGCACGGCGAATGAACGAGACCGACGATTGCCCCATGAGATTTCTCCTCTGCTCGACGGGAACGATTTCCGTTTCGCTCTCGACCCGTGTCTCGAACGGCGACGCCGGATCGCGTTCCATCAGTGCTTCGCGTTCGGATCGGCGTTGGCCGAGGGCGACTCGGACGGCGAAACGACCTTGCGCTCCGAACCCTTTCGCGGCGGTGCGAGATATCGGTAACCCGTGTTCGGGTTGTCCTTGTCGAACGCAAACGCGTCGCGGTTTCGAATGAACGCCTTCACCTGCGCGATCGGAATCGCGAAGTTCAGACCTTCGGTTCCGACGAGCATCATGTTCGTCACGCCGATGACCTCCCCGCGAAGATTGAACAACGGCCCGCCGGAGTTTCCGGGGTTGATCGGCGTCGTCGTCTGGATGTACGTGAGCCCGTCGAACGCGCGATTCTTGAGGCTCACGATCCCTTGCGACACCGTGCGATCGAGCCCGAGTGGGTTGCCGATCGCGAAGACGTCCTCGCCGACTCGGATGGCGTCGGAATCGCCGAGCGCCACGGA
>JACOTG010000209.1 GCA_016178505.1 Planctomycetota bacterium | reverse complement strand
GATCGTGTTTCGGCAGCCGTTCCCGGGCCCGGGCCTCGCGGTTCGCATCCTCGGTGCCGTGACGCCGGAGAAGCTCTCCGTCGTACGCAAGGCCGACGCGATCGTGCTCGATGAGATGCGGCAGTCGGGTTGGGACCGGAAAGTCTGGCAGTCGTTTGCCGTCCTGCTCCCGGTGAGCACGGTGGGCGTGATGGGGGACGAGCGAACCTACGAAAACGTCGTCGCCGTGCGCGTCGTGAACTCCGAGGACGGCATGACGGCCGATTGGACGTATCTCCCCGAAGACCTCGTGCGCCGCCTCTCCACGCGTCTCATCAACGAAGTCCGCGGCGTGAATCGCGTCGTCTTCGACATCTCCTCCAAACCCCCATCCACCATCGAATGGGAATGACTTGACGCGTACGGAGCCAGGCACGACTCCGGCGGATTATCTCCCACTATCAAAGGACGCAGTTCGATGACGGCGAAGAACCGAGCGAAGCCCGTGTTGTGCGCGATTTGCAAGTTGGATCATGAGCTTTCCCCGCACCAGGCGTTGCGCGTTCAATCGCAGACGCCGGGACGTCTGTCGACGGCATTTCGCGGCGTGCCCCGCGGGCGCATCACGAAACGGCCGAAGCCGAAGAAGTGGTCGATGCTCGAGATCCTCGTTCACTTGCGCGACTGCGAAATCGTTTACGGCTCGCGCATCCGCAAGATGATCGCGGAGGAAGGCGGCGAGCTGGTTCCGTTCGACCAGGACCGGTGGGCCGACGGGCTCGCTTATCGTCGTGAGAGCCCGACGATCGCGCTCGAGAGCTTCGTCGCGCTTCGCAGGGCGAACGTCGCGCTCCTTGCGGCGCTTGGCCCGAAGGTACTCGAACGCCACGGCATTCATCCGGCGTACGGCCGCCTCACGGTCCGTGACCTCGCGGTTCACTGGGCCGCGCACGACGAGAAACACATCCATCAAATCCGCGCCATCCGCAACCGCCGCGTTTGAACGAATCGGCGGCGTCTCGCGACGGCGCCAGGATCGGGTCGAGACGGCGACGTGTGCGGGCGAGCGAGGCGTTGCGCGCTTGCAGCAGCGGCGATCGACGATAGGATCATCGCGTTCCCGACGACGAACGGGATGGAAGCACGGTCAGCATGCGAGTGTGCCCTTCACGAACGACCCCGCAACGGCGCTCGATCACCGCGATGGCGATGGGCATCCTCGTCGTCGCCATTGCCGGCTGTAGTCCTCCGCGAGCGGTTCGTGTCGGAGTCATCGTGCCGAGGAGCGGGGCCAACGCCGCGTTCGGCGAGCAGTTCGAACGGGGCCTCGCGCTGGCGCTCGAGGCGAGCCCGAATCGCATCGAGCTCGACGTGAGAGACGACGAAGCCGACCCCAGCCGAAGCGCGGAGTTGGTGGGAGATCTCGCGAGCGACGAGCGGGTCGTGGCGATCGTCGGGTCGGTCACCGGTCCGTGCTGCCTCGCCGCAGCCGGCCGCGCCCAGCTCTTGGGGATTCCGCTGCTCTCGCCCGCCGGCACCGATCCGCGCATCGCCGAGGGATGCGAGTGGGTTTTCCAGACGTGCTTCACCGACTCACAGCAGGGCACTGAGATGGCGGCGTTCGCCAAGCTTCGAGACTTTCGACGCGTCGCGATCCTAGAAGACCTGACCAACGACTACTCGATCGGGCTTGCAGCATCGTTCGCCGACGCCTTCTTGAAGGGTGGTGGCGAGATCGTGGACGAAGCCGCCTATCGGGGCGACCGCTTCGATGCAGGGGCCACGGCTCGTTGGCTCGGCGATCTGGCGTGCGATGCGGTGTTCCTGCCGCTCTACTTCCCGGACGTCGTGCGCATCGTCGAAGCGACCGCGCCCGTTTGGCGGAGCAAGGCGCTCGCGTTTCTCGGCGGCGACGGATGGGATTCTTCGGACGAGGAAAGCCGCAGCGTCGAGTGGCCGGATTCCGTCTGGATCACGAACCACTTTTCGCCTCAGGACATGGATTCGCGCGTGCTGGATTTTTGCCGGATGAGTCGATGGTCCTCGAGCGGAGCGACTCCCTCTTCGCTTTCGGCGTTGGCCTACGACGCGGGGCGCCTGATCACGCGCGTCGTCGAGGCAGGCGCGAGAACGCGCGGCGCGGCGAAGCAGGCGATCGCGCGCTCGCTCGACGACGGATTCCCCGGGGTGACGGGAATGCTCGTGGCGGATCCGGTGACGCGCGAGCGGAGGAAAGAAGTGAAGATCCTCCGGTGGAGCGCGGGATCGTGGGTGCGCGACCGATGAAGGCCGCAACATGAGCGACGACGTCCCGCACGCGAAAACGACGGTGCCCAGCGCGGGTCCGACGGACTACTCCCTCGTCGACGCGTTCTTCTCGGAGTTCGTCGCGCGTCGCATGACCGGGGAGACGTTCGATCCCGGCGAGATCTGGAATCGATCGCCCGACCAGACCGTTCAGAAGGAAGTTCGGCAGCGCATCGAGAACTACCTCCTCCGCGGCGTTCCAGGCCTGCCGTCGATCGGCGCCGTCGAGCAGCGACCGTTGCTCGAGAACTTCGTGATCGAGCGCGAACTCGGCCGCGGAGGAATGGGCGTCGTCTACCTCGCGATGGACCGCTCCTTGAAGCGCCGCGTCGCGCTCAAGGTGCTCCCGCCCTCGTTCGCAAGGAACGAGATTCTCGTCAAGCGATTCAGCCGCGAGGCACAGGCGGCAGCGCGCCTTCGTCATCCCAACATCGTTCCCGTCTACTCCTCGGGCGAACTGGGCGGCACCTACTACTACACGATGGAGCACGTGTCCGGAATTTCCCTCGAGGAGCTGATCCGCGCCATGCGGTCTCAACGCCACGGATCGCGAGGCGCGATCTCCTTGCAACGATTCGACGAGGGCGGCGAGGTCGTGCTTCGACCCGTGCAGCGCCTGTCCGATGGATCGGACGTCCTCGCGGTGGGCAAGCCCGAGCCGGCCATCGCCGGGGTCACCGTGTTGTCGCTCAGCTTGCGCAACTACGTTCGCGAAGCGGTTCGTCTGTTCGCCGAGCTCGCGGATGCGCTCGACTATGCGCACCGGAGCGGGGTCGTGCACCGCGACATCAAGCCGTCCAACCTGCTCATCGGGCCCGATGGCCGTCTCGTGATCGCAGACTTCGGGCTTGCAAAGGTGGGCGACGACGGCTCGATCACGCACACCGGGGAGCTCATGGGCTCGCCCGCGTACATGAGCCCGGAGCAGGCGATGACGCGCCGGATCCCCGTCGACCATCGCACCGACATCTGGTCTCTCGGCGTGACGCTCTACGAGTTCCTGACGCTCGTGCAGCCGTTCGAAGCCCGAAGCATCGAGCTGACGCTCAAGCACATCATCACGCTCGAGCCGCGGTCGCCGCGAAAGGTCAACTCGCGGTTGCCGAAGGACGTCGAGACGATCGTCCAGAAGACCATGGAGAAGGATCCGGACCGTCGCTACCCGACGGCCGGCGACCTCGCGGAGGACCTGCGCCGATTCCTCAACTACGAAGCCGTCGAAGCAAAATCGGCCGGTCTCATCACCCGTAGTTTCCGGTTCGCGCGGCGGCACGGGACGTTCTTGTCGATCGGAGCGCTCGCGGCGGGCTTGCTGCTCGTCGCGACGGCGGCTGTCACCGTTTTCCAGAATCGACAGGCGGAGGATCGAGCTCGATTCGTGTCCGGCGTTCTCGAGGACGCACGACGGCACGGCTTCGACGACGGCACGGCGCGCGACGTCGAGCGCGCGCTTCGCGACGCGGAGTCGCGGATCGGCGATCCGAATCAAGCGATCGACCAACTGGGCGTGCGAGAGATCCGCCGTGCGAAGGATTCGTTCGAGGGCTCACGCGGGAGCTTCGCGAACGACGAGCGGGTGCGCGGGCAAGCGCTCGACGAGGCGATGCGATCGCTCGACAAGATCCGAGTGATCTACCGGCTCGCCGGACCGGCGCAGAGTCGCGACCAGCTCGAGCGAATCGATCGCGCCAGCGCCGAGCTGCGCGTGAAGCTCGTGTGGGCGATCGTCGACGAACTCGTCGGCCGGCGTGATCGTGCCGAGCGCCGCGCCACGCTGCTCGAGTGGCTAGAAGGGTTCGTCGGCACGCGCGACTTCGTGTTCGGACAACACGAGGAGAACCCGCTGGTTCGAGTGAACGCGATCGAAGCACTGCGGGAACTACCGCCCGACGTGCTTGCGCCGGACGTTCGAAAGCAACTCCTGAAGACCGTGCTGAAACAACCCGGGCTGCATCCGATGGTGCAACGGGCTGCGGTCTACGCGCTCGTCCGTGCAACGGGCGCCGATGCGGACTTCGCCACGCTGGATCTTCTGGCCGAGCGCTTCCTCGCTCCGGACCGACCCGTCGTCGATTTCCGCGTTCGGTACGAGGTGGCGCGGGCGATCGCGTTCGCGGTCGATCCGAACCGCTATAGGGACGTGCTGATTTCCCTGCAGCGATCGTCGGACCTCGCGATCGCACGACTCGCGGAAGGCGCGCTTCGACGAATTCTCACCGGAGAGTCTCGTTGAGGCGACGCCCGTAGAAGGGGCACTGAATCGCGGGACCGGTAGCCGCGCGAGAGCGAGTCGGGCCGGTTCGGGCTCGCCGGACGTCGGCTCGACGCTCGAGGGCCAAGAATTCGTCGTGGCAAACCGCCAACTCGCCCGCGCTATGACACGCCGAGCGTCCTTCGAACGAGATCACTCGCCAACTTCGGGTTCGCCCGGCCCTTCGTCTCCTTCATGACCGCACCGACGATGGCGCCCATCGCCTTTTCCTTCCCGGCTCGGACGTCGGCCGCCGCCTGAGGATGCGCGGCGATCGCTCGCTCGACCGCCGATTGCAGGGCGGATTCATCGGAGATCTGCACGAGACCCTTCTTCTCGACGATCGTTGCCGGGTCGCCGCCTGTCGCCGCCATCTCGCGAAACACTTCGCGCCCCGCCTGGACGGAAATCGTTCCGCCGAGGACGAGGGCGATCAACGCGGCGAGTCGCGCGGGCGTCACGGGAAGGGCGCCGACCTCGACCTTTCGGTCCTTCGCCTCGCGCAGCACCTCTCCCATCACCCAATTCGAGGCCTCTTTTGCCGGCGCGCCCGCATTCATCGTCTCCTCGAAGTAACGCGCGACCTCGGGTTCCTGAACGAGCACGTCGGAGTCGTAGTAGGGGAGGCCCAGTTCTCGCTGGTACCTCTCGCGCTTCACCGCCGGCAGCTCGGGCAAGCTCCACAGCACGTCATGGATGAACTGCTGAGAGAGATTCAACGGCGGCAGATCGGGCTCGGGGAAGTAGCGATAGTCGTGCGCCGATTCCTTGCTGCGCATCGTCGCGGTCACTCCGCGCGCGGCGTCCCAGAGGAGCGTTTCCTGCACCACCTTGCCTCCCGATTCGATGAGCTTGCGCTGACGCTCGAGCTCGTAGACGAGAGCGTCGCGCACGTTCTTGAACGAGTTCAAGTTCTTGATCTCGGTCTTCGTCCCGAACGCGGCCTGCCCCTTGGGCCGGATCGAGACGTTGGGCTCGCAGCGCAGCGACCCTTCTTCCATGTTGCAGTCCGAGATGCCGAGCGCGAGCAGCGTCGTCCGCAGCTCCTTGAGGTAGTCGAACGTTTCGTCGGGCGTGCGCAAGTCGGGGTCGGAGACGATCTCGATGAGCGGCGTGCCGCAGCGGTTCATGTCGAGGAAGCTCTCGCCATCCGCGCCTTCGTGAAGGAGCTTGCCCGTGTCCTCCTCGAGGTGGACGCGCGTGATGCCGATGCGCTTGCGTCGATCCGGCGGTCCGATGTCGATCCAGCCGACCTTCGAGAGCGGCAGGTCGTACTGCGAGATTTGATAGCCCTTGGGGAGATCGGGGTAGAAGTAGTTCTTGCGATCGAACTTCGTGTGCGTCGCAACCGTGCAGTGGAGCGCGTGCGCGGCTCGCATCGCGTAGACGAGCGCCTGCTCGTTGAGGACGGGCAACGTGCCGGGCATTCCGAGGCAGACGGGGCACACGAGCGTGTTCGGTTCCGCTCCAAATCGCACTTCGCACGGACAGAAGACCTTCGTCTTCGTCGACAGCTCGCAGTGGACTTCACACCCGATGACCGCTTCCCATTCCATGAATCGTGCCCTGCCTCAGTCGAGTGGCGGACGTTGCAAGTGCCAATCGGTCTCGCGTTCGTAGGCGCGCGCGACGCGCAGGATCGTCTCCTCTCCGAGCGGCTTCCCGAGAACTTGCAGGCCGACCGGCAGTCGCTCCGCCGTGAAACCGCACGGGATCGAGATGCCCGGGATGCCCGCGAGGTTCGCGGTCACCGAGAAGACGTCGCACAGGTACATCGAAAGCGGATCGCTCACCTTCTCGCCGATCTTGAATGCCGGTATCGGCGACGTCGGACAGAGAATGGCGTCGACCTTGGCGAACGCGGAATCGAAGTCACGCCGCAAGAGCGTCCGAATCCTCAATCCCTTTAGATAGTACGCGTCGTAGTAGCCCGAGCTGAGACAGTAGGTGCCGAGCAGGATGCGTCGCGTGACTTCCGGGCCGAATCCCTGCGTGCGCGTCCGGCTCGTCATTTCGACCAGCGAGCGTGCGCCGTCCGCGCGAATGCCGTACTGCACGCCGTCGTATCGAGCCAAATTGCTCGAGGCCTCGGACGTCGCCACGATGTAGTAGGCCGCGATGCCGTAGTCCGTGTGCGGGAGCGAGACGTCCACGATCTCGGCGCCAAGCCTCTCGTAGACGTCGATGGCGTCGCGAACGCGATCGCGAACCGCGGGCTGGATCGATTCGGGGAAGTACTCGCGCGGAACCCCGAGGCGAAAGCCCTTCACGCCGTCCTCGATGCTCGCGAGATAGTCGGGGACCGGCGCCGGCTGAGACGTCGAATCGCGCGCGTCTCGCCCCGCGATCACGCTGAGCAGGAGAGCGGCGTCGCGCACGTCGCCGGTCATCGGTCCGATCTGGTCGAGCGACGACGCGAACGCGATCAGCCCGTATCGCGAGACGCGACCATACGTGGGCTTCAGGCCGGTCATCCCGCACAGCGCCGCCGGCTGTCGAATCGACCCGCCGGTGTCGGTGCCGAGCGCGAGGTGCGCGAAGTCGGCGGCGATCGCCGCGGCGGAGCCCCCGCTCGAGCCGCCGGGAACGCGGGAAAGGTCCCATGGATTCGCCGTGACGTGAAATGCCGAGTTCTCCGTCGACGACCCCATGGCGAACTCGTCGAGGTTCGTCTTGCCAACCAGGATCGCGTCCTCGGCGCGTAGGCGCTCGACCACGTGCGCGTCGTACGGCGGCACGAAACCCCTCAAGATCTTCGACGCACACGTCGTTTCGACGCCGCGCGTGCAGAGGACGTCCTTGACGGCAACCGTGACGCCGGCGAGTCGCCCGAGCGGCTTTTTCGCGGCGACCTTTGCGTCCACTGCCTTCGCCGACGCACGAGCACCGTCTTCGTCGAGTCGGAGGAACGCGCGGACTTTCGAATCGAGCCCGTGAATGCGGCCGAGGACGTCCTCGGCGACGTCTGACGCGCGAACCTCGCCGCGCGCGACCGCGTCCCGAACCGCCAACGCCGAAAGGCGGTGGAGCGGCGCCGTCGTCACTCGATCACCTTCGGGACCCGGAAGTACTTGTCGTCGTGCGATGGCGCGGGCGCGAGGGCCTCGTCGCGTGGAAGCGACGGCCGCGGCTCGTCCTTGCGGTAAACGTTCGAGATCGACACGGCGTGAATCTCGGGTTCGACGTCAGCGGTATCGACGGCTTCGAGCTTCTTCACGTAGTCGAGGATCGACCCCAATTCCCTCGCGGCGCGGGCGAGGTCGGGCTCGGAAAGCTCGAGCCGCGCGAGATGGGCGATGTGTCGGACCTCTTCGTCTCGAATCACTGGGCGACCTCCATGAGTCAAGGGGCGGCCATTCTAGCGACGTGGTCCGAAAAGAGTAGGACGGTCGCGCGCCTCCGCCGAACGTCAAACGGCCGCAGGGTTGTTCGCGTACGCAGCGCCATGTAGAATGCTCGCCTCCCTCGATTGGCGATCGGCAATCGACGCCCGGCGAGCCTCACGAGAAGAAGAAGCGAGCGAACAAGCGAGCGGAAGTAGGGTCCCAACGACCTGCCTTCGCAGAGAGGGGTCATGGAAGACACCGACTTTCGGATCATCGGCCTGACGTTCCAGGTCATCGGCATCTACTTTCTCGCTCTCAGCATCATCTTCAAGAAGCCGAAGCGGCTCGTCGCGGAGGTCTTCGGTGTTTCGAAGAAGGCGAGTCTCAAAGCGGTCAAGGACTACGCCTACAAGAAGAACCAGCTCGTGATGGGGATCTTCTTCCTTCTCGTCGGTTATGGCCTCCAGATCTACGGCACGATCCCGGATCAGGCGCTTCTGCCGGGGCATCGCGGCGTCGGGCTCTTCTCCGGGTGGAGCTTCGTCGGCGTCTTCCTCTTCCTGGTCGCCTGCATCACGGTCGTCACGGCTCTCCTGAACGTGTTTGGGCTGATCTGGAGCCGGCGTACGTTCCAGCGGATGATCGTCGCGTTCGTGAAGGAGAATCGCTGGTCTTTCGAGCGCGACGTGAAGCTCGCGAAGGAGATCGGAGAGATTCTCGGCGTGCCGCGCAATCCCGATTGGACCGTCGAGGAATACATCACCGAGGTTCGCCGAGCCCTCAAGCTCGAGGATCGTCGGCCCCCCGTGACACCCGTTTACGAGGGTGCACTGCCGCGCAGCCGTCGCCCGATCTGACGGCGAGTGTCGTGTCGTCCGACCCGGCAAACGATTGCCAGACGATGGCTGAATCGTCGAACGGGTGGGCTTCCTACTAAGCGACCACGACGACGCCGTTCGTCACGGTGACGACCCCGTTTGGCGCATCCGCATCTCGGATGAGCCCCTGCAAGACGAAGGTTCCCCGTGGCGTGCCACCTCGGGTCACTCCTCTAATGGTCAAAGATTGCACGCTAAGGAGTGACGCCGAGGGGCGCCGAGAGCCCGCGTAGGGGTCTCAGCTTGCGGGTTCGGAGGCCCCCATCCATTCGCCAGTGGTAGTCCCCGGTCAGGTTGATGTGTTCCCACTTGAGCGGCGAGAGATGCTCCAGCAGCTCGTCGGGGATCGTCTGTCCGCGGCCGCGGAGTGCATCGATCGCCCGTTCAAGGTAGACCGTGTTCCAGAGCACGATCGCCGCCACGACAAGATTCAATCCGCTGGCACGATGCCCCTGGTTCTCGTGGGTCCGGTCGCGGAGCTCCCCGAGCCGGTTGACGAACACCGCCTTCGCGAGCGCGTTACGGGCCTCGCCTTTGTTCAAGCCGACATGGATGCGCCGACGCAATTCGTCGTTGCTGATGTACTGCAGCAAGAAGAGCGTCCGTTCGAGCTTGCCGAGTTCGCGTAACGCGATGGCCAAGCCGTTCTGGCGGGGATAGGCACCGAGCTTTCGGAGCATCAAAGACGCCGTCACTGTTCCTTGCTTGATGGACGTCGCCAGTCGAAGAATCTCCTCCCAGTGCGCGGTGATCTGCTTCACGTTGACCGTGCCGCCGATGAG
>JACOTG010000051.1 GCA_016178505.1 Planctomycetota bacterium | reverse complement strand
GCTGAGAACGGCGGGTGCGGATGTCTTGACTTACCCCGCGGATGTCGCTAATGAAGAGCAGGTTGATGGGCTGGTTAAAGCCGCGCTCAAACGATTTGGTCAAATTGATTTGCTGGTGAACAGCGTGGGAATCCCAGGCATTTACAAAACACTCGATCACTTTTCTTGGGATCAATGGCTTTGCAATTTCAATGTGGATGTGCGGAGTATCTTCAACATGTGCCAGCAGGTCGTTCCGATCATGCGAGCACGCGGCTCAGGCATGATCGTCAATGTATCCAGCACTGCGGCGACGGCAGCGAGCGGAACCAACAAGATCGTCGGCGCGAACTCGCACCAAATCAGCCCAACGTAGAAGGACGGCGCGTGCACGTGGCTCTCGAAGCCGCTCCAGAAACGGCCAAACTGGTTGTCGACGAGGAACGTTCGAATCTCGATCGGGGTTCCTTGTTGAAGAAACGGAACGAGCCACACGAGAACCGGCGCGAGGAAACTCAGCATGGACGTGACGGACCAGACGTGACGCCATTCGCTCGAGCGTCCGGATCCGAGCAAGTAAGTGACGATTCCCGCGCCGAACAATGCCGGCCCGACGAAGCCCTTGACGAGGAACGACAGCCCGAGACAGAACGCGCACGCCGCGGACGCACGTCTCTTTCCGCCCGGTGATGCGGCGTCGAGGGCGATCCACAGGAACAGCAACGCGAACGCGGTCGTCGCGACGAGCGCGTTGTCCAAGAGAACCTCGTGGGCGGTCCGCACGAATCGGGCCGACACGGCTAGCAGAGCAACCGCCCACCCCGCAGCTTCGATGCCGAGCGCGCGGCGAGCGATCAGGAACACGGCGAGAAGCGTCGCCAGCGCGAACCCTACGGAGACGGCCCGCGCCGCCGCGACCGACGGCCTACCTACCAGGCCGTAGGCAACGGCGACGACCGCTGGAAAACCCGGCGGCTTCTCGAGGAAGGGTTGGCCGGCGAAGTGGGGCACGACGAAGTCTCTCCCCTGCCACATCTCGCGCGCGACTTCGGCTTCGCGCAGATCGTCCGGCGGCAACAATTCGCGTCCGAGCTGGCCCCAAAGCACGAGCGCGACGGCAAGGAAGGCGAGACACGTGGTGCGGAGGGCGGACGCTCTCGCGGTCGCTTCGGCAAACGTGGCGAGGTTCCGTTTGGTCGTTCGCGGGTCGTGATTCGAGATTGGCGCGGCTGCGAGCATTTGCGCAAGATCCTGGATCCGAGCCCGTGACGGAGTCGTGACTGGTCTATGACGCTTTCGTCACGCGGATCGCCCGGCAGGCTGCTCGCCGGACCTCGACGCCGCAACGCAATGGGAAATCGTCCTCGAGCCCGACGTGACGATCACCCGACTGCCCGCTTCCTCGCTCGCGTTCGGCCCTCGCGATTGACACTGCGAAAACGCGCTCCCTATACTCGGCTCAATGGCTGTTCCCACCGACGGTCCGTTTCCCGCGCTCCCGCAAGCGATTCCGCTCGCTGCGTCGGGTCCGCCGCTCGGGCGTCGTCCGGCCGAGTACTACGATCGCGCGCGGCCCGACCTCGTGCGTGCGATCCCGGCGAGCGCGCAGCACATCCTGGACGTCGGCTGCGCTGCGGGGTGGCTCGGCGAAACGCTACGCCGCGAGCGCCCGAGCGCAAGCGTGATCGGAGTCGAGCGCGATCCGGAAGCGGCGGAACTCGCTCGAGCGCGGCTCGACCGCGTGGAGTGCCTCGACGTCGAGCACGGCCCGCTTCCGTTTCGAGCAGGCGAATTCGACTGCATCGTCTACGGTGACGTGCTCGAACACCTCGTGGACCCATGGGGAACGCTCCGCCGGCATCTTCGCCATCTGCAACCGCACGGCGCCGTCGTCCTCTCGCTACCGAACGTGCGACAGCTCGGGCTCGTGCTGAAGCTCGCGGTGTTCGGACGCTTCGAGTACGTCACCGAAGGAGTCCTCGACGCGACGCACCTTCGATTCTTCACGCTGCACGAGATCCGCAAGTGGCTCGACGCCGAAAGTCTTCGCGTCGAACGGCTCGAGCGCACGCTCGGCTTCTGGCGAATCCAGGGTCGCGCGGCCGTTCCGTTCGGATGGATCCCGGGCGTGCGTGATCTCTTCACCGTGCGGTACACGGTGACCGCGCGGAGATGAGGCCGAGCCACCTCGGGTCGCCGCGATCGTCGACCGCACCGCGCGTTTGCGCCGTGGTCCTCAACTGGAACGGACGCGACGACACGCTTCGCTGCCTCGCGTCGCTTCGCCGAGATGGGTACGACCCCATCGACGTCGTGGTGATCGACAACGGTTCGAGCGATGGATCGCGCGAAGCCGTCGCGGCTGCGTATCCCGACGTGAGCTGGGTGCAGAACCCCGAGAACTACGGCATCTCGCGCGGATTCAACCAGGGGATCGAGCACGCGGCGTCCGTGCGTGCCGACTACGTCTTCTTCCTCAACAACGACGCGACCCTCGAGCCCCCCTGCTTGCGCTCGCTCGTCGACGCCGCTGCGGCCATGCCCGAGGCGGAGATCGTCGCGCCACTCATCATCGAGGAAGCACTCGACGGCGGCTCGAAGCCCGCGATTTGGTACGCGGGCGGAACGTTCAGCTTGTTCCTCGGGGTGCCCGAACACACCGGTCGGCGCGATGCCGTGCCGCCCGTGTCCGAGCGCGCTTCGGCGCCGCGCGAGGTCACGTTCGCCACGGGATGTGCGCTCCTCGTGCGCCAGCGGCTCTTCGATCGGATCGGCCGCTTCGACGAGCGATTCTTCGCCTACGCCGAAGACGTCGACCTCGCACTTCGCGCACGCGAGGCCGGCGCACGCATCCTGTTCGTGCCGTGGGCCCGCGTGAAGCACCAAGTCGGCGCGACGTTTCGCCGGACCACGGGCGAAGCCTCGCGGTATCGGCTCACGACGGACAACCTCGTGCGCCTCGAGCGCAAGCACGCGCGCTGGTATCACTGGCCGTCGTTCTTCGTCTGGTTCGGCGTGCGCTGGATGCTCTTCCTCACCGCAAAGAGCCTCGTTCGCGGTGATTGGCGCACCGCGGCCGCGGTGTGGCGCGGCCTCTACGATGGCACGCGTGATCGCAGATGAGCGCACGACGGATCGGCAACTTTGGCGCGTGTGATCGGTGATGAGCGCAGTGCGAATCGGCATCGACGCCCACGCGATCGGCTCGCGCCTCGGCGGAAACGAAACGTACGTCCGCGGGCTCTTGAACGGGCTTCGCGCGATCGAAACGAGTCGGCCGTTCGACGTCTTTCACCTGCGGTCGCGCGGCGCCGAGGCAGTCCTCACCTCGCTGCCGCCGAACTTCCGGACGCATGCACTCTCGCCCGAAAATCCGCTCGTGCGCATCCCTTGGGTTTTCCCGCGCGCGCTGCGCCGCGCCGGCTGCGGGGTCGTGCACGTGCAGTACATCGCGCCACCGCGCTCGCCCTGCCCGATCGTCGCGTCGATCCACGACGTCGCGTTCGTTCGACACCCCGAGTTCTTCACGCGCTGGGAGCGGCTCTACCTATCCCGGCTCGTGCCGCGCACGGCGGCGCGCGCGGCCGCGATCCTCACACTCTCCGAGCACTCGAAGAAGGAGCTGATCGACGTCTATCGCATTCCCGAGGAGAAGATCACGGTGACCGCGCTCGCGCCGGCGGCATGCTTTCGCCCGCTCGACCGCGCCGAGTGTGCGCGCTACGCGAAAGAACGGTTCGGCGTCGACGAGCCGTTCCTCCTCTTCGTGGGAAACCTCCAGCCCCGAAAGAACCTGCAGGGGCTCCTCGAGGCGTTCGAGATCCTTCGCACGAAGAAAAAGGTCGAGCATCGGCTCGTCGTCGTCGGCAAGAAGACCGCGCTGTCGGGCGAGGCGCTCGCGCGCGCCAACGACTCGAAGATCCGCGATGCGATCACGTTCACCGGTTGGATCTCCGACGAAGACCTCGCGCGCCTCTACAATGCGGCGGATCTGTTCGTGTTCCCGTCCTACTACGAGGGCTTCGGATTGCCGATCGTCGAAGCGATGGCTTGTGGCACGCCCGTTCTCACGTCCCAGCGCCCGCCGATGGCCGAGGTCTCGGGCGGCGCCGCAGCGCTCGTCGAGCCGTCGTTCCACGATCAGATCGCCGAGTCGATCCTCGTCCTCCTTCGCGATCCGTTCCTCCGCCCGCGACTCGCGAAGGCCGGGCTCGCGCGTGCCGCGACGTTCTCGTGGGAGCGAACGGCGCGGGAGACGCTAGCCGTCTACCGTAGCGTGATCGAGGAAGGCGGTTCGACGTGAGAATCGCGATCCTCGGCACGCGCGGCATCCCGGCGCGCTACAGCGGATTCGAAACGCTCGCGGAGGAGTTGGGCGCGCGACTCGCCGCGCGCGGACATGACGTCACCGTCTACTGCCGGCGCCATCCCGACGGCGAGGGCCTTCGCGAGTGGCGCGGCGTGCGGCGCGTCGTCCTCCCCGCGCTGCGGACGAAGCGCCTCGAAACGCTCACGCACACGTTCTTGTCGTCGCTTCACGCGCTCGGCAGTCAATGGGACGCGGCGCTCTTCTGCAACGGAGCCAACGTCGTCTTTTGTCCGCTGCTTCGACTGCGCGGCGCGCGCACGATCTTGAACGTCGATGGACTCGATCGCGAGCGGAAGAAATGGGGACCGATCGGTCGCCTCTACTACTCGGCGTGCGAAGCGCTGTCGACGTTCGTTCCCACCGTCGTGGTCACCGACGCGCACGTGATCGAGCGCTACTATCGCGAGCGCTGGCGCAAGGCGACCGTCTTCATCCCATACGGCTGCGAGCTCCCGCGCGTCGCGACGAACGGGACGCTTCAGCGCTTCGGCCTCGAGCCGGGCAAGTACTTCCTCTACGTCAGCCGTCTCGAGCCCGAGAACAACGCGCATCTCGTCGTGCGCGCGTTCAACGGAGTGTCGGGAGACTGGCGGCTGGCGGTCGTCGGCCACGCGCCGTACGCCGCGAGCTACGTCGCCGAGGTCAAGGCCGCGGCCGGCCCGCGCGTCGTGTTCACCGGCGGCGTTTACGGCGAAGGCTATCGCGAGCTCCACTCGCACGCGTTCGCGTACGTGCAGGCGACCGAGGTCGGCGGCACGCACCCGGCGCTCGTCGAAGCGATGGCGTTCGGCCACGGCATCGTCGCGAACGGGACGCCCGAGAACCGCGAAGTGCTCGGCGACGCCGGTCTCTACTACGCGCCGGGCGACGCCGACGACCTGCGCCGAAAGCTCGAGTCGTTTGCCGCATCGCCCGAGACGTGCACCGCGCTCGGCGAGAAGGCGGCGGCGCGCGCTCACGCGCTCTATCGCTGGGACGACGTCACCGATCGCTACGAGGCGCTCTTCGCCGGGAGGTCCGCGTGAAGCAGCGCGCCATGAAATCGAGCCTTCTCGCCCTCTTCGATCTCGCGCTCACGCTCGTCGCGTTCTGGTTGGCGTGGCGGTTCAAGCCACGAGCCTTTCTCGGCGTCGGCTCGATGGGCGCGCCCGGACCATTCTCGCTGTACGCGTGGATCCTCGCGATCGTCGTGCCGGTCTGGCCATTCCTCCTGTTCGCGTTCGGGCTGTACGAGCCGCTGCGACGACAGGCGCCCGAGGCGATCTTCGCGCGGCTCGTCAAGGCGCTAGCGCTGGGTCTCGTGATCTTCGGCGCGACCGTGTTCTTCGCGCAGGCGAAGGACTTCAGCCGCTTCATCGCCGTGAGCTTCTTCGTTCTGGACTTCGCTGCGCTCCTCGGCGTCCGTCTCGTCGTTCGCGCGATCTCCGAGCGCGAGCCGCCGCCGCGCACCATTCTCGTCGTCGCCGGCAACGGCGACGGTGCGGCGGTGCGTGAGCTTCGACGGACCTGCGATTCAGCCGGCGTCACGCTCGAGCGCGTCGACGTCGGATCGGGCGACGGGGTCGGCGTTGCGCGTGCGCTCGGTCCCAACCGCGGTGCTTCGAGCGAGGTCCTCGTGGCCGGCTCGATCGCGCAGGCCATGCGTCTCGAGCCCGCGCTCGCCGGGACGCAGGCGCGTCTCCTCCTCGAGTTCGAGGAGCCCTGGCTCCTTCGCGCACACTCGGAGGGCTTTCACGAGCTGCCGACGATCTCTCTCACTCCGATGCCGGCGCCGAGCGGCGCGGCTCTCGCCGTGAAGCGCGCACTCGACGCCGTCGGATCGGGTGCACTGCTCCTCGTCTACTCGCCGCTCTTCTTGGTGATCGCGGCGCTCATCCGCGCGACGTCGCGCGGTCCCGTGTTGTATCGCCAGAATCGACTCGGGATCGGCGGCCGCCCATTCACGCTCTACAAGTTCCGCTCGATGCGCGTCGGCGCCCATGCCGCACAGGATGAATTGCGCCATCTCAGCGAAACGCGCGGGCTCGCGTTCAAGATGCGCCGCGATCCGCGCGTCACGGCAGTGGGCCGCGTGCTCCGGCGCTTCAGCATCGACGAGCTGCCGCAACTGTGGAACGTGCTGCGCGGCGACATGAGCCTGGTCGGCCCGCGACCGCTGGCGCGAGCCGAAATCGACTCGGACGACCCGATCGTGGCGTCCCGCCTCGCGATGAAGCCGGGCCTCACCTGCCTGTGGCAGGTGCTCGGCCGAAGCGAAATCCCGTTCGCCGATTGGGCGAAGCTCGATCGCTGCTATGTCGACAACTGGTCGCTCGCCCTCGACCTCAAGATTCTCCTGCGTACGATCCCCGCCGTCGTGCTGGCCCGAGGCGCGATCTAGCCGACAATTAGGAGACAGCGTTGGTGGGTGACAGGGTCCTTCGCAGCGGCGCGCTACTCGCCAAAGTCGCACGAAGCGCGCGATCTGCCGCCTATCGGTCTGTCACGCCGCTCGACTACGTCTTTCGCGTCCTGAATCAACTCACGCACTATCCGCCGTTGCACCTCCGGCGGCAAGTTGGCGGCGTGGGCGCAGGGTTCAATGGACCCGGGTACGAATTCGTCGCGTATCTGCGACTCTTGGCTCGACTTCGTGACGGTGACTTTCTTTGGGACATCGGGTGCGGCTGTGGAATGCTCGAGCTTGCACTCCATGACCTGGGTTGGAAAGGTCGCCTCATCGGCACAGACATCCAAAAATCCTGTATCGACTGGGCACAAAAAAACCTCTCGCCCCGTTTTGCCGATCACAACTTCATACACATGGACATACACAATGCGGCCTATTGGCCCAAAGGCACATTGAGCGCGCGAGAATGGTTGAGCCGATTCGACAAGCGAGGGTTCGACGTCGTCGTCGCAAAGAGTTTGTTCACTCATGTCTTGCCAGATGAGCTGGATGTCTACCTGATGGGCATAGCCGATCGTCTGAGAGTGGGGGGAAAGGCACTGCTGACCTTCTTCATCCTTTCAGAAGAACAGGCTCGCCTGGCCGCCACGGGCAAGAACCGCATATCGTTTCGCCCTTACGGTGAGGATGGGTGCTGCGCCGTTCGCAACCCTGTGGTGCCTGCTGCAGCGGTTGCTTACGAGCAGCATTACCTGACGGAGCGCCTTGGAAGAGCTGGTTTCAAAATGGATGGACTCAGTCTTCGTCACGGAGCATGGAGCGGCAGAGCGGACGGATTGTCGTTTCAGGACATCATCGTCGCCGAAAAGTGATCGGACTCTCGTGCGCCGCTTGCCGACTCGAAACGTAACTGAAGAGGATCTCTGAGCCGACGAGGTCGCTCGCCGCGCTCATCGAATTCGTCCCACGCAAACACTCAACGCGGGAAGTACGGACGGCCGCGGGCCCGGCGCTCGCTCACGATCGCGCTTGCGCGAAGGCCGCCGAGAATCTGCGAAACGGGCGTCACCCAACCCCTCGGCACCACGGTCCCCGAGATTGCAGCCACTTCCTGCACGTGCGGCTCGGGGTCGAGCCCTTGTTCCTCGGCGCCCACGTACAGCTCGGCGAGCGCGATGAGCGAATCGCGACCGTCGGCCCCGCAATCGTCGATCGAGATCGCCGCGAGTCCGCGTCGCAGGGACTCGACGTCTTTCGCTGCACGCACGGCCTCGGCGCAGCGATGCGCGTAGTTGATGAGGGCGTTGCCGAGGGTCGGTCTTCTCGCCACCGCGCTGCGAAGTGCGTCGCGCCGTTCCGCGCTCGCTGACGAGTAGTCGCTGCACAGTCGATCGAAGAACGGCCGGAACTCAGCAAACGGATTGAACTCGGAGAGCCGCTCCGCCCGCACGGCGTCGAGACCCTGCTTGAACGCCGTGACGGTGTAGCCGCCCTTGTTGACGCGCGCGATGTTCTCCCGAATGAAGCGATTGATGGGTTCGGCCCACTGCGCGTATTGCTTCTCCCATTCGTCGAACTGTTTCTCGACAGCTCCGAGATCCATGTCGCCTCGTTCGTTGGTATGCGTCGTCGCAAGAGACTGCCGGGCCCCACCGCGCTCAGCGACGGGGTCCGGCATGTGTGATCGTAAACGAATGTTCGCCGATCAGAGATGCGCCAAGAGTGCCGCGAGCGGGCCGACCGCTACGAATGGGTTCCGCCACGCGACCAACTGCGTCAGCGCGGGGACTTCCAGGCGGTCGCCGAGCGCGCCGAGCGCGAACGCGGCGTACGCTCGCGTGTTCTCGTGGCCGTCGGCGTTGCGCAACGCCGCCGCGCACGGCTTCACGAACGCTTCTTCCCGCAGATAGCCGGCGGCTTTCACGAGGTACGCCTCGCGCTTCCGGTCGATCCCCTCCTCCAGCGACTTCTGCACTTCGCGAACGAGGGCGCGGTCGCCGAGAAGTCCGGCGGCGATCACGTACGGCTCGAGATCGACGCTCGGCTTTGGATCGAGGAGCACGCCCTCGAGGTCCGGCACGAACGACCGGTCGCCGACGAGACCGAGCGCGAGCACTGCCCAACCGCGAAGCTCTCCATCGCTCGCACGGTAGATCGCACGAAGCGCGGGTATGGATGGGCGATCACCGAGGATCCCGAGCCCGATCGCGCATGCACCACGGAGGGATGCGGTCGTCGACGAGTCGAGCAGCGCCCTGCGGAGGATCGTCGCGGCCGATGAATCGTGGGTGATCGCGAGGCCGAGCGCGGCGAACGGACGAACGTCCGAATTCGCATCGTCGTCGAGCACTTGGACGAGCAGCTTCGCTGCACCGTCGTCCGCTCGACGACCGAGCGCGAGCGCCGCTTGGGCGCGCACGATCGGATCCGGATCGGACGAAACGAGCGATGCCAGCGCGGCGTGGTCTTCCGGGGCAGGCTTCAAGCCGCCGAGGGCGCACGCTGCCGAGGCCCGGAGGAGCCCCGAGCGCGCTTTCGTCGCCGAGACCAGCGACGCCCGCGCGCCGTCCGGATCGACGCGAGCGATCGATTCCAGCGCCAGCGCCTCCTCGTCCGTCGTCGGACCCTTCGTTCGAAGGAAGCGACGCAAGATCGTCGCCGCTTGCGGACAGGCCGTGCCACCGATCGCCACGATCGCGGTCGCGCGCAGATCGCTCGGCACGCCCTTCCCGATCACCAGCGGCTCCAACGCTGCGGCCGCGTCGGGCCCGCCCAGAATGCCGGCGCCAATCGCTGCGAAGCCGCGCGTCACGACGTCGACGGACTCGTCGGCGATGACGCTTTCGAGATACGGCAGCGCGCACGCATCGCCGGTGTAGCCGAGCGCTGCGGCCGCCGACGAGCGCACGTGCGCGTCGGCGTCGCGCAGGAGCGGGAGGATTGCGTGCACGGCCTCCGGACCGCCGACCTTGCCGATCGACTTCACCGCGGACACGCGAACTTCGGTTTGGCGATCGTTGACGACCTCGCGCAGGATCGGCCGAATCTCCTGGCGCGCCAGCTCGAGCGTCATCGGAAGGCCCGAGCCCGCTTGCGTCGCGTCCGTGCGTCCGAGGAGGAAGTCCGAGCTGCCGCTCACGATCGGCGCCGGGGCGCAGACGTGCGCGAACAAGTCACGGTGCGATCGCCACCAGTTGCGCCAATCGAGCGACACGCCCTCCGTCTTTCGGTGGCCCGACGAGGTCGTGCCGGGTCGCGCGGTGCTTCCGCCGCCCGTCGGCCTCGACGGCGGCGTCGCCCCGCCGTGTGGTGGAAGTGGAGATCCGGGTCGTGGCGCGGTCACGCCACCCCCGACTTGGCCGGCGGGACCGGTCCAAGGGCCGGTCGGGTCGGTGGGAGTTCGACCAGTGGGAGCAACTTGACCAGCCGGACCGGCGAATGGAGGTGGTGGCGGGGGACCCTCGCCATGACCGCCGGGCGGTCAGCCATCGCACCAGCTGGGTGCCAGCCAGATCGCCAAACCCACCACCGCGACACTCGCCATCATCATGGATCGCCGCATGATCGCTCTCCTTCCCCCGGGATCGGGAGGTCGTCGTGAGTTCGCCAGGACACGCCTAGGTCAACTTGCTTTCGGTCAGACACTATCCAGTCCGCGGCCCATCGGCAAATCGCGTTCCGAGATCCGAAGAACTCGACCGAGCGCCGGGCCAGCCCGCGCAGGCGCTCGCTAGAACGTCGTCCATCACAGGTGCGCGAGGAGCGCCGCAAGCGGACCGACCGCTACGAACGGGTTACGCCAAGCAACCAATCGTGTCAGAGCGGGGACTTCGAGCCGATCGCCGAGCGCGCCGAGCGCGAACGCCGCGTAGGCTCGCGTGTTCTCCGCTCGATTCGAGTTGCGGAGTGCAGCCGCACACGGTTCCACGAACGATTCTTCGCGGAGATAGCCCGCGGCCTTCACGAGATACGCCTCGCGCCAGCGATTGCAGCCGTCTTCCAGCGACTTTTGCACTTCGCGGACGAGCGCGCGGTCGCCGAGCAGGCCCGCCGCCAACACGTACGGCTCCAGATCCACGCTCGGCCTCGGATCGAGCAAGATCGCCTCCAGATCCGGCACCAGCGATCGATCGCCGATCATCCCGAGCGATAGCACCGTCCAGCCTCGAAGCTCGGGATCGCTCGCTCGGTAGACCGCCCGCAACGCCGGGATCGAGCCTCGATCGCCGAGGATGCCGAGCCCGATGGCGCACGCGCCGCGAAGCGTCGCCGTCGTCGACGGATCGAGCAGCGCCTTTCGCAGCGTCGCCGACGCCATCGCGTCCTTGGTGATCGCCAGGCCCAATGCCGCGAACGGTCGAACGTCGGCGTTCGCGTCGTCGTCCAGCACTCGCGCGAGCGTCTTCGCCGCTCCGTCGTCCGCTCGCCGGCCGAGCGCCAGTGCCGCTTCCGCGCGCACGATCGGGTCGGGATCCGACTCGACCAGCGACACGAGCGCCGCGTGATCGTCCCGGCCGGGTGCGAGCCCGCCGAGCGCGCACGCCGCCGACGCGCGGACGAGCCCCGAGCGCGCCTTCGTCGCCGCGATGAGCGATGCGCGCGATCCATCGGGATCGACCCGCGCAATCGATTCGAGCGCCAGCGCTTCTTCGTCCGTGTCCATCGTGGGACCCTTGGTTCGGACGAATCGTCGCAGGATCGTCGCCGCCTGCGGGCACGCGGTCGCGCCGAGCGCCACGAGCGCGGTCGCCCGAAGCTCGCTCGACACGCCCTTGCCCATCACCAGCGGCTCGAGCGCTGCTGCCGCGTCGGGCCCGCCCACGATCCCCGCACCAATCGCGGCAAAGCCGCGCGTCACGACGTCGATCGATTCGTCCGCAATCACGCTCTCGAGGTACGGCAGCGCGCACGCATCGCCCGTGTAGCCAAGAGCTGCCGCCGCCGACGATCTCACGTGTGGATCCGAGTCGCGAAGGAGCGGCAGGATCGCGTGCACGGCTTCCGGGCCGCCGACCTTGCCGATCGACTTCACCGCCGCCACGCGCACTTCCGTTTGGCGATCCGACAGCACCTCGCGAAGGATCGGGCGGATCTCCTGCCTCGCGAGATCGAGCGTCATCGGCAGACCGGAGCCCGCTTGCGTCGAGTCCGTGCGACCGAGAAGGAAGTCCGAGCTGCCGCTCACGATCGGCGCTGGTGCGCAGACGTGAACGAAGAGGTCGCGGTGCAGCTTCCACCATCCGCGCCAATCGAGGGCCGCGGCCGACGACTTGCGATGTCCGGCCGTTGGGACACCGCTGCGCGGCCCCGTCCCTCGCGGTGTGGATGTCACGCCGCCATGCGGAGGAATTGGCGACGTCGGTCTCGGCGTGGCGCCACCGCCCGCGGCGCCGCCGACTTGTCCGGCCGGATTGCCAGCGGGCACCGGCGTCGCGCCGCCTGGCGTTCGTCCGGTGGGATCCGTCGTGCCTGCAGGATCCGAGAATGGCGGCGGGGTCGGTTCCGGCGCGGGGGCGGGCGGAGGAGACGGCGGTGTCGGATTGGGAACGGGCGTCGGCCTGGACCCACCGAAGGTGTTGTTGTTCGGACCCGAGCCCGACGATGGCGGCGGTGGAGGCGGGGGACCCCCGCGGTGTCCAGTGGGGGGTCAGCCATCGCTCCAACGAGGAGCCAAGCAAACCGCGAGCGCAACGGCGCTCGCCATCGAAAGGAGGGCGAATCGACGCATGGCCTTCGTTTTCCCGCGCTGCGCGCGCGTCAAACAGTGTGCGACCTCAGAGTCCCGAACCGTGCGGAGGGAACGCCGAAGTCACGACGCCGGGCTTCTTCCTTTCGAGGTAAAGACTACGCGTCCCATCGACGAACGCCAAATCGCAAGGAAGTATTGGACGCGGGAAATCGCCCTCAGCGCATGCAGCAGGTTGCCGGAGCGGGCTTGCCGCCGGGCGGCGGCAGGCGCTTCACGACGTCGTCGTAACGGGCGACGTACTGCCACCAGTCGTTCGAAAACCCGTCCGAGACCCCCACCGCTCGCGGCAAGTGGCGAAACCACCACCGCATATAGTTGAGGTGATAGTCGGGACCGCCCCACGTTTCGCAGTTCACCGGCTTCTTCTCTCCCGTGAGCTCCGGGTAGTGGAGCCAGTCGTCGGCGCCCGACATCACGGATTCCTTCTGCCCGTAGTCGTAGCCGTCCTTCGCGTTCGGCCCGCCGTGGACGTTGCCGACCTGCGCGTCGTCGGGAAAATCCTTTGCCAGGTGCGTGAAGCGATTCCACACGTTCGTCGGAGACTTTTGGCTGTCCCAGACGCCGCGGCCGACGGTGAGCGACAGGATGCCTTCGCAGCGATGGCCGTAGCTGTGGATCGCCTCCGCCTCGCCGCGCTCGTAGTTCCAGCCCATCACCCACACCGTTCGGCCGCAGTCGGGGAGGTCGTAGGGGCGATAGAACCACGGGTTCTCGGTGGGATAGAAGAGGAGGTCGCCGGGAATCTTCATCGCGTACTCGTCCCAGCCGAAGTAGGGCGCGCCCCACAGCCACACCTCGCCGATGCCCTCCTTGCGAATGCGATCCTCGAGGTGGAAGCGATCGAAGATCGCCTTGTAGCTGACGCTGTCGGGCTGGTGCGCCTTCGAGCGGTCGGCCCACATCGCGAGGAAGCTCGCCTCGTCGTAGTTGAAGCCGTCGCGCTTGACCGGGTAATCGTCGACCTCGATGAAGTCGACGACTTGGTAGCTCGCCGTGCCGTTGCTCGCGTCACGCAGGTCGCGAACGATCGCGTCGGTGAGCGCGCGCGGGTCGGACCATTTCATGTGCTTCGAGAGACGCACGCCGCCCTGCGTCTTCAGCACCGGGTCGTAGTCGATGACGACGACTTTGATCGGCGGCGCCGGCTCCGCGCCGAGGGCAAATGGGCTCGCCATCACGAGGCACGAAAGCAACAAAGGAATCGCGCGCACGGCTCACCGTCCTTTCGGGAATCGTGCGCGCGATTGTAGCGGGTGGTGGCGTTGGCGGCTAACGGCTGAGAATCTCGGCGATCTTCTCTTCGAGTCGTGCCTTCGCGTCGGTGAGCGTCTGTTGATCGCTCTCGCTCAGGCTCTCGAACGCGGCCTTGCGATTGTCGGCCGTCATCACCGAGAGGTCGACGCGAGCCGAGTGCGTCCCCGTGAAGAAGCTCGTGCGTGCGGCGTCGAGCGCGTGGCGCTGGGCCTTCGTGATGCCGTACATCTCGTCGAGCGCCGGCGAGATCCCGTCCACGACGACCTGCACCGCCGATTCGACCGCGGACGGCCGATCCGCAGGCGTCGCGCTCTTCACCGCCGCAAGTGCATTCTTCAGCGCCGTCTCGTCGACGCCGGAAAAGACTTGGCGGATCGCGTTGCGCCGATCCTCGGGCTTCATGCGGCGAAGCTCGCCGAGCGAGTCGAGGATGTGCGTCTTCTGCTCGCTCGTGAGGATCGAGTCGACGGTGACGGCATAGCGGATGGCCTGCGTGCGGATGACGTCGGCGTCGGCCTTGGCCTCTACCTTGTCCTCGCCCGCGAGCTCGAGGAGCGCCTCGTGGAACGAGCGCAGCGCTTGCAGGGTCTCGCGCGTCTGCGACGGCATCCGCGAGAAGAGGCGTCCGCCGAACGGGCGAGGGCCGGAGGCAAACGTGGCGACCGGCACGGCGATCACGGCGACGACGGCGAGCTTCATCCAAAGGCTTCGGTTCGCGTTCATGGGTTCACTCCTTTTCTGGTTCCGTTGGTTTGCCTGACGGGAAGGAGAACCCGCGAGCGCCCGAAGCCTTACGTGGTTCAGATCAGTGCGTCAGGAGCTTCAAGAGCAGCGGCAGTCGCAGCGCCGCGGCCGCGCCCGTGAAGACGGGATCGTTCGGGCCGAGGTGTCCAGCCGGAGTGTAGGCCTCGTCCGGGTTCGGCGATTCGTCTTCGAGCGTCGCCTCGATCGCTCCGCTCGGGAACGTCACCTGGAGCCGCTCCACCACGAGACGGTCCGTCTTCGCCCACAACTTCACGTGGAGTGCCACGCGATCCGTCGCGCCCGCGCGTCTCGTCGCGTCGATGACGTCGACGTCGCCGTCGTGCGACAGCGAGAGATCGAATCCGTCGAGCAGGTCTTCGAGCACGCGACGCAGGTCCATCGAGCGGAAGTCGTCGAGCACCGGATGCTCGGCGCCGACGAACCCTTCGAGCCCAAAGTGGCCGCGCACGGCGATCCAGCGATCCTTGCCAAGCTCACGACTTCCCCACGCGACGTCGACGTCGCCGCGCTCGGGCCTGGCGAAGAACCGATCGCCTCGCGTATGCAGCTCGATCGCGCATCCCGAGAACAGGCGCGCGAGCGGACCGGCCCAGCTCGACACCGTCACGCGATACGTGCAATCTCCCGCCGTGCGGCTCGCGGTCACGATCTCGCGCGTCGCCGCGTATGCGTCGCCCGAGCCGCCGTGCCGCGAGAAGAGCGCGAAGAGCCCCACGGCGATGAGCAGCGCGGCCGCGACGCGAACGATCGGCCGCGAAAGCATGCGCACGCGCTGCGGTCGCTCGGCCCGCAGTCGCGCGGCCACGCGGCGCGCCAGTGCCTCGCAATCGATCGACGCCTCCCGCGCACGCAGGTGCTCCGCGAGGAGATCCTGCGCTCGGTCTTCGCGATTCCCGTCGCTCATGACTTCACCTCGTCGAGAAAGGGCCCGAGCGCCTCGGCGAGCGCGCGCCGAGCGCGATGCAAGAGAACTCCCGCGTTGTTCGGCGTGACGCCCACGACGTCGGCCACCTCCGCGAGCCCCCAGCCGAGCGACGACAGGTGCACGATCGCGCGCTGCCTCTCGGGAAGCGCGAGGAGCGCCGCATCGATGCGATCGGACAGCTCGTGCGCCGCGGCCGCATCGAGCGGGCTTTCCGCGCGACGGTCCGTGAGGCCGGCACCTCGCTCGTCGTCGCCGAGCGACTCGTGGCCGCGACGCCGCGCGATCACGTTGCGGCAGCGGTTCGTCACGGCGGTGTAGAGCAGCTTTCGACCGTCGCGTGCGAGGTCGTACTGCTCGCGGTGACGAAGGAGCGCGACGAACGCTTCCTGCACTTCGTCCTCGGCCACTGCTGGGTCGCGAAGGAGCGTCATCGCATAGGCCACCGCGCGCGGCCCTTCCGTCCGAATCCACTCGTCAATGAAAGCGTCGTCCGCCAATCGTCGTCCCCCAACATGGGGTTTCACGGGAGCGTGAACACGCGAGGCCGTGAATTCTTACACGGCCGCTCAGGTTTTCTTCGGCACGACGGGCGTTTCGAGTTGACGCTCTTCGGCGAGCGAGAGGGATCCGGCAACGATGTCGAGGAGTGCGGGTGCATCCGAGCCTTCGACGATGAGCAGCCAAAGGTCGCTGCCGTCGGGAACGGCGACCGCGGCCTTGTGCAGCGATGTGACGCGAAACGCGCGGCGACCCACGACAGTGACCGCCGCTCGTTTGCCGCCAGGAACGATCTTCTCGAGCACGGTGAAGGAGGCGGGCTCGACGTCGCGATGCAGGGGCAAGCGGCTGTCTTCGACGCGAGCGCTCCGCCCGTTCGGCCCGACGATCCGCACCAGCGTCGTGTCGGGCCACGCGGCGTCGAGGCCCTCGAACGCAAAGTCGTCGGGTTTCGAGAGCGCGAGGCCGAGCCCGACGTTCACGTAGCGGTTGCCGTCGACGCGAGTCAGCGGCGCGTTCAGCTCGACCTCGACCGTGCGACCGGCGACGGCGTAGCGCACGACGTCGACGTCCACGTTTCCGTAGAGCTTGCCGCCCGCGGCCGTGAGCGTGCCGATTCCGTCCGCGAGCGTGCTCGCGCCGAAGCGGAAGCGTGCCGCGTCCGCGGCACCCGCGCTCGGCAGCGCCGCATCGATTGGCACCCATCGGTCGCCGAGCGAGATCTCGACCCACGCGTGCCCGCCCCACGAGCCCGCGCAGTAGACGAAGCCCATCACGTATCGCGCGGGGATTCCCGCGGCGCGACACAGCGCGGCGAGGATCGAAGCATACGCGGCGCACGTGCCCTTGCGATTGCGAACGACTTCGCTCGCGGGCGCGAGCGCGACGCCGAGGTCGAACGTCATGTGCTCGGAGACCCAATCGCGAAGTCGAAGCGCGGCCGTCCACGCGTCGCGCTCGTCGCCCACGACATCCGTCGCGATGCGCTTGACCTCGGGATCGTCGGAGCCGAGCGTCGCGTTGGGCTCGAGGAGGTCGCGATTCTCGTTCGTGATCGCAACGGGCCGAGGGACGGGCGAAGACGGCCCCGCGCTGCGCCGGATCTCGAGGACGACGTGATCGCGCGTCTGCTCGATCACGCGCTGATCGTGGCTCGTGAGGTCGGGCCAGCCGAGGTCGGGCGAGTGGTGCGTGAGGCGAATCGTCACCGACTCGATCTCGCGCGACTGCGGCAGCCGCACGTTCGAGTGCACGACCGTGCGGCCAAACGCCTCGCCGGGCAGCTCGGCGCCCGACGCGGCCGCCATCGCGCGCTCGCGATCCGCGCGCTCGACGACCATCTCGCCGAACGGCCCTTTCTGCTCGAGGCGCGCGACGCGACCGTCGCGATCGAGCGTGATCGTCTGAGTGATCACGCCCGTGATCTCTTCGCGGACGCGGCGGGTGCCGTCCGCCGACGCAGGCTCGAGGAGCGTGCGCGTCTCGGCGACGACGCCTCCGGTCTCGGCAAGGAACGTCGAGAACTCGATGTGATCTCCGACGCTGCGCAGGCGCTCGAGGCTCGCGCGCCGGACCCAGTCGGGCCCGACCACCGTCGCGGTGCACGGGACGTCGCGCTCGTACGAGCGGCCGCCGGACGTCGAGCGAACGTGCATGCTCCCCGGCCCAAACGTGGCGAACGTCGACGTCGGATCCGCGGACATCGACAACGTCGTGTGCACTTCCCGCAACCGCCCGTCTTCGCCTTCCTCGAACGCGGACGTCCCCGCGATCACGAGCTTGTTGCCGAGCCGGTTGAACACGATCGTCGATTCGGTCGTCGTGACGCGGCGCGTCGGATCGAACGCCTCGTGCACGAAGCCGACGTCGTTGCCCGCGAGGCGGGTCACCGACCACTGCTCGTGGGTTGCCGGCTGTGCCGGGGCCGTGTTGCGACACGCAAGAAGCAAGACGAGAGACAGGCCCAGCCCTGTTCGAGTTCGCATCATGAACGTTCTCCTTCGATCACCCTTCGTCGACGCTGCGCGTAAGATCGCCAATCTCCTCTTGCTCCCGAAGCACGCGGCGCCGGTACCAGACCAACCATGCGAGAAACGCGACGGCGAGCGCCGCGACGACGACCCATCGCACGAGCCGTAGCGTCGCGTCCGCGGCGTCGGCGGGCGGCGTCGCCCGCCACTCCCACACTCCCCACGGCACGAGAAAGGCGGCCTCGGCGAAAAGAAGCCAACCGACGAAGCGAGCCGCACGGAGCCTTCTCACGACACGCTCGCGTGCGATCGCCAAGAAGTCGTGAACGCTCTCCCCGCTTGGTCGCCAGACGCCTCGTCGATTCGCGAGCGCGAACGTCCAGGTCAGCGCGAAGAGGATGAGGACTGCCGCACCCCAAACGAACGTCGGAGCGTCGTGACGTCGCGACATGGCGAACGCGACGGCCGCGAGCCCCGCGATCGTGACCACACCTTCGCCGGCCGTGACGAGCACGAGTCGCGTGCTCTCGCGGCGCACCCGCCGGCTCAAGTCCGGTGGAATCGGCGGAGCCGCGCCGGCGCTTTTCCGCCACGTCTCCTGCCACTCCCGAAGTTCGAGGTCGCTCATGACGATTCTCCGAGTCGCTCGCGCAGCGCGGCTCGCGCGCGATGCATCCTCACCGCGACGACGTTTTCCGACACGCCGAGCACGTCACCGATCTCCGATTGCGAGAGCCCTTCGAGCCCGAGCGTGATGACCTGTCGCAGCCCGAGCGGCAGCGCGTGCACCGCCTCCGCGAGCCGCTCCCGTCGCTCGGCACCGTGGAGCGCCTCGTCGGGCCGCGGCCGCGGATCGGCGACGTCGCCGGCTTCGTCGAGGTCGCGCGCCGTCGCACGCCGTCGCACGCGCCGCGTGATCGCGCGATTGTGCGCCACGCGAAACACGAACGTCCGCTCGCTGCACTCGCCGCGAAATACCCCGAGCGCACGCCACAGCGCCAAGCACATCTCCTGGTAGAGGTCCTCGCGGTCGCTCGCGCGTCGCTCGTAGCTCCCCGCGAGCCGCCAGAGCGCGGGCCCGTGAGCCTGGAGCATCTCGTGGAATCGCTTCTCGAAGGCGTCCGTCTCGCGCGCGCTCATCCGAGGGGGGCCGCGTCGCTCATCATTCAGGTAGTCTCCGCTCGCGCCGAGACCTTACACGGACGACGAGAGAATTTCGCGGCGGGCGCCGAGGCGCCAGCGATAGTCGATCGGCGTCACCCGCGTGGCTCGCTCGAGGTGCAGATCCCGCTGCGACAAGGACTCGAGAAAAGACCAGCGCGCTTCGATCACGTCGAGCGGCTCTTCGCGCCACAGCGATTCGTCGCGCGAGACCTCCGCGAGCTTCAAGATGCGGCCCGTTGCGTCGGTGGCGAGACCGATCGGCGCATACTCGAGAAACGCAGTTGCACCGGCGACGTCGGCGAACGGCGAGCCCGCCGCCAGCGTCTCGGCCTTCGCGCGCCGCGCTCGCAAGTGCGCGCCCGCGACGCGACTCTCGACGTCGAGGCTCACGTCGGCGGCCGTCACGCGAAGGTTGATCGTCGCCGCGTGCATGCGGAAATCCGAGACGCGGTTGCCGGCAACGGCGAGCACGCGATGGTCGACGTCGCTGTGGACGAAGAAGAGGCCGCGCTGCGCCTCGCCGCTCGTGAGCCGCGCCTGCGCGTAGAGGCGATACGCGACGTGGCGGTAGCGCACGGCGAGCCACGACGGGAGTCCGACCGGGCGCATTCCGTCGATGCGACACGCCATCACGTTCCAGAACGCCCACTGGCCGCGTGTCAGCAGCTCGAGCCCGCGCGGCAAGAGCGGACGCACGCTCGCCGCGGGCGTTCGATACGAAAGCAGCACGCACTCCTGCAGTCGCCCGACCATCGTGAGCATCATCGCTGCCACCCAAGGGCGCACTCGACCACGAGAACGATGACCGCAAAGGATCCGAGGAGGACGCCGAACCAAAGACCGAGCGCCGTCCTCGCGGGCATGCCTCGGCCCAGCGCCTGTTTCAGGAAGAACTGAATCATGACCACGAACGAAGCCAAGAGCGATCCCGGCAGGAATCCCATCATCGCCGCCATGGGATTGCCGCCGGCGAACGCAAAGACGAGCCAGAACGTCGAGCTGATGAGAAGGACCGCGATACCGAGAGCCATCGTATTCAAGCAGGCGTCGACCCACGCGACGACGGACGGTCGCCCACGGGTGACGTAGAGGACGACGCCGCCGAACACGGGCCACGCAATGCCGGCGGCGACCCCGAGCACCGCGGCTTCGGTTCGCCACCTCGGCATGACGCTCGCGATGGCAACGGTCCACGCGATCGTCCCGAGGATGGCGACGGCGCCGAGCGCCGCTCGCTTCAGCTTTCCACGCATGGCAGATAAACCTCCCGCACTCTCTTGCCACCGACGTCGTTCATGCGAGCCGCACTCTTCAAGAACCTCGCCCTTGTCTCGTCAGTGCCATCGGTAGTCCCAGGTCAGGTAGCGAACGAGAAGAACGAGCGCCGACGAGGTGCCGGCGAGCGCGACGAACCACGTTCCGATCGTCGCCCATGAGCCAAGCCCGAGGCGTCGAGCCTTCGCGACCAACGTGCGCCTCATGACGGCGAACGATGCGAGGACGCTCGCGAGGGCGATTCCGTTCGCCGACGGCGGGCCCACAACGGCCCTAACGAAAACCGTCGTGGAGAATCCGGCAACGAGCACAGCGACGCCGAACGCGAGAGTCCGGAGACAAGCCTCCGCCCACGCAACCTCCGACGGAACGCGGCCCGTCTTGACGACGATCGCGACGCCGAGCACGAGCCACGACACACCCGCGACGAGCCCCCAGCCGACGACGGCTCCCACGTGTTGAACCCACAAAGTGACCGCCGCGACGCCCGTCATCCACGCGGCGGTGCCGAGGATCGCGATTGAGCCAAACGCCACTCGCTTCAGGTTCTCACGCATGGCACGCGACCTCGCGCGAACTCTCGACGACCTCGCGGAACGCGCCGTCGTAGCCGAAGAAGTCGCCGAGGATCGGATTCCACACGGTGACGCGAACGCCGAGCGCGTCGTCGCCCGCGTCCCACACGCGCACCGTCGCGCAGCCGGCGAGCCATCGCGGGAGCGGAACGCGGACGCGCCCGACCCATCGCCACTGCCGGCCGGAGCGCAGGACCATCGCGCCCTCTTCGATCGCGAGCCGCAACTCGACCTCGAGCGACCGATCGTCGCCGAGCCAATCGACGACGACTCGCCGCTCGGGCGAGAACGTCATGAGCGCGTTGAATCGCCGATCGCGAGCCGGGAAGTGGAACGTGCGATTCCAGGTGACGCCGAGCCGACCGTCTGCGAGACGGACGAGCGCGTTCTCCATCTCGAACGGAATGTCGGCGCCCGTCTCCGGAAAGAGCGTGTTCGACCACGCGGCGAGTTGCAGTCCGATCGCCGAGAGCAGACCCGGCCGTCGCCACACGCGCCGCATCACGCCACGCACTCGGCGCCGCGTCCCCGACGGCGCGAAGTGTTCACGAACGGCGGGCGCCAGGCGATCGAGCGCGGGGCCGAGCGCCGCTTCGAACGGGAGCGCGTTCATGACCGCCTCCCGCCGCGAGCGCGCGCGGCCTTTGGTGCGTGCGGCGCGAGGAGCGCGACCGCTGCCGCGCAGGCGAGCAGCGTGAAGTTCTTGAGGATGCCGCCGAACGGATCGGCCAGCGCACTCGGCTCGAGCGTGAGGCAGAGCGTGCTGAAGCCCACGACTCCGATCGCCGCGACGCCTGCGGCCGCGCGCTCCGCCCGACCGGAGAGCAGCCACAGCCCGACGACCGCCTCGCCGACGCCGATGGCAAGGAGCGTCGCGTGCGGGGTCGGCCAGTAGAGATGCGAGCGCTCGACGATCGCCAGCTCGTTCGTGGGCTGCGTGACGATCTTCGGAAGGATGCCTTCGAGGAGCCACTCGAGGCCGAGCGCCGTCCGCGCGGCGATCTTCGCGAGCCACACGGATCGAGCGGCTTCGGGCTCGATCCCGCGCTCGATCCACAATCGCAGCCGATCGAAGCTCCACCGCGTCGCCCACTCGAAGAGCGGACGAAACGCGAGCCGATCGAGCGCGCGCCCGAGCCCTCCCCATCGCACGTCGTAGTCGAACGCCGTGCGGAAGTGGACGCCGCCCGGCGCAGGCTCGTAGACCCACGAGCCCGCGCCGTCGCGAACGAGCGACTTCGAATCGTTCGAGCCGAAGCGCAGCGACGACGCGCGACGATCCGCGCGAGGCACCGTCTCGCCGAAGCCCTCGATGCGAACGCCGAAGCCGAGCCGCGTCGCGTATCGAAAGCGCTGAGCGTCGCCGTTCCTCTCGCAATACTCGATATCGGTGAATCGGGCGTCCCATCGCACATGATCGTTTAGCGACTCGATCTCCGTGAATCGGGCGTCCCATCGCACATGATCGTTGGGCGTTTGGCTCGCGCGCCAGACGCGCTCCGGATCCGTGCGAATCGTCGTCTCTGCCGTCAAGGGTCTCGATCGGTTCGTGCTCACGTTGTTTCCTCCCCCGGCGCAGTGGCCGTTCGTGCAGTGAATAGGCGTTCCCGATTTCAGGAAGCGGCGAGCGGCAAATCGATGGCGTGCGGCCCAGGCGTACGCGGCGTCGAGAAGCCGCCGGCCGCCCGGAATTCGCGCGATGCCCCGAAGCGGTCGCGCCCACCAGACGAAGCGCGAGAGGTGCAGCACGGCCGGCGCGCCGCCGAGCACTTCGCCCTGCGCCGTGAGCACGCGCATCTCGTCGAGCGGCGCGCCCGCGCGCAGTCCCAGTCGCGCCATCGCCCACGGCGCCTGGAGCGGCGAGAGCCGAAAACCGCGGGGCTCGAGGACCGCCCGAAAGCGATCGGCCAGCGCGCAACAAAGCGGGCACTCGCCGTCGTACAAGACCCAACCTCGATCTTGAGTTGCCATGTCGACCTCCTCGTGGTCGCCATCCCGTACAGGAAGTCGCGGCCGAGGTTGTCCGGCCCCGAGGAAATTTTTTTCGGGCGGTGCTTTTCCCGTGCAACAGATCGGCGCAGCGCCCGACTCTCTTGCCAAACGAGGCGCTGGGTGGGGTACTGGCGTTCGAGCCACTCCTCGTGGAGACGCGAGACGCCGCCCTTGATCGGCGCCGAATGGAGACAAATCACAATGAAACGCCTGGTCTTGTCGTTCCTCGTGGCTGTTCTGGTCTTGCTCGCCGCCGAAATCGCTCTCTGTCCAGCCGTGCATGCCGACGGCCCGCCGGGCGACGCGCCGTGCTTCGTCGTCCTAACCGTGGACATCCTCGACTGCCTCCATCACGTCGGCCGACCGCACTCCCGACCGCTGACCGGGCCGGAAACGGTCCACGCGCTCCTCACCTGCTTCCAAGCCGCGCTCCAGGGTTACTTGGACTGCGCCAACCGATGACCGCGCACCCGCGCTCGAAACGCGGCGCGATCGTCATCGGCGGGCTCGTCGCCGCCGCGCTCGTGGTGGTGTCCGTGCAAAGGTGGCGTGGAGCGGGCGGCAGCGCGGTCATCGAAGCGACGGCCCCGGATTTCCTGACGAGTCCTGCATCGCGACCGACGGCGCCACTGCCCGTTCGCGCGGACCCGACGCGCGAGCCTGATACGGTCGTTGAGGTATCGGCCGCGCTTCCCGAGAGTCGCGAGCGGCACTCGCCGCTCGTCGACGACTTGATCGCCGCCCTCGAAGCGACCGAGACTCGCTATCCGGACGCGTTCCACGAGCCTGCCGCAAAGGCGCTCGTCGATTTCGCCACTCGAGCGGCGCGCGACATTCCGTCGGATGCGGAGCGCCAATCGGTGCTCCTCCCCGACCTGATGCAAGCCCTTGATCGCCGGCTGATGAGCCCGCGCGTGCGTGGCGCATTGTTGGCCGCGGTGGGTGGACTCGGTGCGATCGATCCGCTCGTCGACTTGATTCCCGCCTCTGGAGAGGAGCGTCGGTCGGCGATCGTTGGGCTCGCCTGGGATCCGTTTCACGGACCGGCATCGCCCGCCGTGGTTCTGAGTCCGTCCGATTTTCTCTTCGGCAGGAAGAAGCTACTTCGCGAGCTCGAGCTCGACGTCTTGCCATTGCCCATGAGCCGGCTTCCGTCGCTGCGAGTTCGCGAGTGGCTCGCCACCGCGGCGCTCAGACCCGAAATGGACGAAGGCGAGTCGCTGAGCGCCGAATTGGCCGAGCTGGCTTTCGGTACGGCGATCGATGCCGACGCGTTCGTTCTCACGTTCGTCACGGATCGACTTCGCGACTCGAACGCGCTGCTCCTCTACTTGCAGGAGGCCGCGCTCTTCATCTTGACTCGCGCCCATTCCGACGCCGCCAAGACGGCACTGCACGAATTCCTCGGACGTGCGCGCCACAATGCGTGGGACGACCTCCTCCACTACTCGGCCATGAATTGGCTCGCGGCGAAGCCGATCGACTCCGCAATGATCCATCTCATGGCACTGCCGCTCTTGGACCCCGGGGTCTCGGATGACGTGATGGACGCGGTGCCGAAGATCATGGCTGCCGCGAGCCTCTTTCAGCGCGCGACCTCACCCAACGCCAGCCCGGAAGAAATCGCGGACATCGAAGACGTGCTCGTGACGTCCACGCTCCGAGCCCATGACAAATGGGTGCACCTGCCAGCCGTAGACGCCCTGCGTTCGATGCCGGGCGGCGAGTCGCGCCTCTTCGCGCTCGAGAACGTTCTCCAAATGGATCCGGACGCGAGCTGTCGTCGCGTCGCGGCGATCGGACTGCGCGACACGAAGGGACCATTGGCAGATCAGGCGCACCTCATGTTGCAACGCGCGTTGGCGGGAGAGACCGATCCGCGCGTCCGCGACGCGATGACGAGCCAACCCACGAGCGGACACTGATTGCTCGCGCCCGCACCCGGAGCACGGTCGCGAGTTGAGGCTCGCCGTAGTCGGCGATAAGCTCCGTCGATCATGCGCCGCATGGCGAGAGCATCGTGACTCCCCCGTCGTCCCGCGACGAGATTCGGCGCTTCGAGGTCGAGGTCGCTGACCTCGCGTTCGAAATCGAAGCGCTCGCCGACCTCGACCGCGCCGTCGATCGCGCCGCGTGCATCGCCGATGACGACGTCGCGGCGGCGCATGCAATCCTGCCCTACTTCGGCGTTCTCTGGCCGTCGGCGCTCGCCGTGGCGGAGCACCTGGCCCGCATGGGCGATCGCCTTCGGGACCGGACGGTGCTCGAGCTCGGCTGCGGCCTCGCTCTCCCCTCGTTGGTCGCGCGCCGTCGCGGCGCGCGCGTCGTCGCGACCGACCATCACCCGAGGGCGCACTCGTTCATCGAGCGCAACCTCGAACTCAACGATTTCGCATCCGGCGACGTCGCGTTTCGATCCCTTGATTGGACCCAGCCCTCGTCCGACCTCGGCAGGTTCGAGTTCGTGGTCGGAAGCGATCTCCTCTACGAGGCGGGGCAACCCTCCGTCCTCGCCCGCGCGCTCGCGTCGCACTGCAGCGCGAGCGGTGAAATCGTGCTCGGCGATCCAGGGCGCACTTACTTGCAAGAATGCATCGATGCGCTCGGCCGCGAAGGATTCGAACCCGACGTTCGCATTCATCCCGTCCGCGACGATCGCCGGGACCGCGCCGGCGATCGCGTCAGCCCGGAGGTTTTCGTGATCGTCTTCCGCCGTCCGCGCGACTCCTGACCGCATCGCCGGCGCCCCCAGAAATCCGTCGTTCGAGTCACTCGGCACGGGGCCGGACCTGGCGACGCCGCACCCCGTCTGGATAAGATCCCCACGAAGAGACAGAAACTCGGACGAGGAGATGGTGCTCCCCCAAGACGAAGACGAACTGGAACGGGTCGTCGAGCTGTACGACTGCGGCTTGTTCCTCCAGGCCTCCGAGATCGCTC